>JBDNFH010000121.1:0-21203 GCA_041689915.1 Candidatus Nanopelagicales bacterium
AGTTGACGTGCGTATTCTGTGACAAGTCCGTGGCCTCACTTCGATCAGATAGCTGTCATTGACAACAGCCATGATCACGAGGTCACGGGCGTCCTACATCAGCGCCCCCGACCCGGATTGCCCGGTTAAGTCTGAAGAGCCACTTAAGGCCCACGCCTTAATCAGCGCGGGCCTTAAGAACTAAGTCTTATTTCAGTTAGGCGACTGCGGCTGCAGGTGCGCCATACCTGTTGTCCCCTTGTGTTCCGGCGGTTGCCAAGAAAACAATCAGAACAATTATCCCAACGAAGGGAACCAGTGCGATGAAGACCCACCAACCGGCGTGATTCGCGTCATGCAGTCTGCGTATCAAGAGTCCAAGAGTGGGCAAAATGACGGCTAGGGCCCATAAGATTGAAAGGATCTGGAAGGCGGACGAGCCAGTGACTCCTCCGAGTACGTTAATCGCAATAGATACAATTACTGTGAATAAGTAGAAATACCAGTAAGTTGACCTAACGACTCTTCCACTGAAAAATGCATAATTCTTAAACCCGTAACTAATTGCTTCACTGAATGACATGCCGTCTCCTCCAAATAGGTGTATTTAAATCTTTGCGGCATGTATGCCGGCTCAAAACTATCTAACTTTCGACACCAAAGTGAGTTCATTGGGACTCTTTCAAGGTAATTTCTTGGATCCTCCATTTTGTGGGTTGTCGGTTGGGTAAGGTAAGTACATATTCCTGATCAGATATCAACATGACTCGGAGAAAAGAAGTGACGTCAATCACGGTGCACCGCAGGGTTGCCTGGAATGAAACAGATGCCGCGGGGCACAATCATTTTTCAGCGGCATTTCGCTGGCTTGAGGAGGCAGAGCACGACATGATGCGTTTGAGCGGGGTAGAAAGTGACCTGATTGATCGGATCCCCCGGGTTCATATTGAAATCGATTATTCGGCTCGGTTGTATTTCGGTGAGGAGATTGCCGTCACCGTATCCGTGGTCACAGTTGGCAAGACTTCATGTACGTTGAGCATGGTAGTGACCCATGACGGGGGTAAAGATGCCGTGAAGGCCAGCTACGTTGTGGTTAATGCTTCTAGCACCACCGAGGGTTCGGTTCCGTGGACCGAGGGAACTCGCGAATTGTTAGAGAGCGGGAAACACTTCGAAGTTGCGGTGCAATCTTCTTTGATCGGCTAGATTTTGCAACAGAAATATTTAACGAAAGGGTCATTTGTGCTTGAAGGTGTGCATGTAGAAACCGCGTCGCAAGCGGTTACTCGAGTGTTGCTCGACGCCATTGTGGACGGGCGAATCCCTCCAGGCAAGACACTCCGACTCCAAGAGATCGCTGACCAGTTGGGCCTGAGCATGATGCCGGTTCGCGAGGCGATTAGGCAACTTGCGGCCCTGGATCTCGTCGAAATTGAACCTCGCCGGGGTGCTCGAGTTCGGGCAATGTCAGTGGAGGACCTGCAGGACACCTATTTCAGCCGGGTGTATATCGAGTCGATTGCAGTCTGGGAAGCGGCCAAGAAATTCACCCAAGCGGACTATGACAAGGCGAACGCCGCATTGCTGGATCAAGAGGCTGCGCAGTTAGACGGCGATTTGGTTCGTGGGCGCGCCGCGCACGAGCGGTTTCACTTTACTATCTATGAAGCTTCGCAAAAGAACTGGCTTATCCGCAGTATTTTGCCCGCCTGGCGCAACTCCGAGCGCTACCGTGTTGGGGCTTTGGCCCAAAAGGAAACCCTTGCTCGTCGGGGAATTGAGCACCACGAGCTCCTTGAATCAGTCTACAATGGGGATGGGCGAGCCGCAGTAGGCCACTTGGCCACGCACCTGGCGACTTCGGTCCAACTTGCTTGGGCGAGCGTGGGGTCGACCGGGGATCTGGTTCCAGTGGGGGTCTCGAAAGAGGATATTGCGGAATTGATTGATCAAATGGAAGCGTCTTAACCCGTTTTCGCGCCCAAAAAGTACAAGTTCTCGGGAAAAACAACACATTCGTGTAACAACTTGGCGAATTTACTTGCGCGATCTGTGATCAAAAGGCAAACTTTGCACGTCCCGCTTAATGCACGGGATGCATCAGCAGGGCGGTCCTGCTTTATCAGGGAGGTAAAATGAGGCGTAGTCTCACAAAAATCGCGATTGGACTAGGTGCAGTATCACTAGTTCTTACCGCATGTGTTTCGTCGGATGGCGATACAGCAACTGAAACAACAGCGGCCGAAACAGCAACTGAAACCGCGGCCGAAAGCAGTAAAGCAGCTGAAGTTGTCGGTGAGCCACTCGTTCTGGGAATTGTCCAGGCTGCCAGCGGATTTATGGGTCCAATTGACACTCCTGCCCGCAACGCCCTGCTCATGGAGGTTGACAAGGTAAACGCGGCTGGTGGGGTAAATGGCCAGCCAATCGTAGTCGAATTCATCGATACCGAAACTAAGTTTGAACGCTATGCCTCAGCAGCAGAAGAAGTAATTGGCAAGGGAGCAAATGTTCTCATTGTCACTTGCGACTACGACGTTTCTGCTCCAGCAGCCCTCGTTGCTGAAGGCAAGAACATCTTGAACGTCGCACCATGTATTGGTGACCCAATTTACGGTCCTGCAGGTGGCCTACCCAATGGTTTCTCAATGGGCTCAGCAGTACCCGGTGAATCAACCATCATGGCAGAGTTTGCTACTGAAAAGGGTTGGAAGACCGCCGTACTTATGCGCGACACTTCCATCAAATACACCCAGAATCAGTGTGAGGTCTTTGACATTCGCTTCACCGAACTTGGTGGAGAGGTGCTCGCAACCTACGACTACGTTCAGGGCGATTCCGTCAAGGAAACCGTTTCCAAGATCGCAGCTGGTCCTGCACCTGACGTGATTGTGAACTGCGGTTACAACCCCGGTGGATCACAAGTTGCGAAAGAGATCCGGGACGGTGGTCTGAATGAGCCAATTATTTCCGGCTTCGGCATGGATGGTGACTTCTGGGTTCCCGCTATTCCAGGACTCAAGGACTACTACGTGGTGACGTACGCCGCGAAGAATGGCGACGACCCAGACCCCGCTGTTAATGAGTATGCCGCAGCCTACGAAGCACTTTATGGCGCTGCGCCAGATGTCGGCGGATTCGTCACCGGCCCGGCAACTCTCCAGTCAATCCTGGCTGCCTATGCAGTATCCGGTAGCTGGGCGGGCGACCAGATGACAGCCGCATTGGAACAGTTCAAAGATGTACCAACGCTAGCTGGACCAACTTCCTTCTCACCAGATTTGCACGTTAACGTCGAGCGGCCGATGGCTGTCCTTGACGTTCAAGATGGCAAACTCGTATGGATTGAAGACCGGACAGCAGAAAAGGTCACATTCCCGAAAGCGTAGTACGCAGAAGTAAGTTGAAAGAGAAGTACGAATGAGTAGTGCTTATGAGTAGTGCGCGTTCACCCCGGTCGCTTAAAGTGACCGGGGTGACCCGTGCATTCGCCGGCGTTCAAGCACTCACTAGCGTGAATTTAGAAGTTCTTCCCGGACAGGTGCTGGGTCTCATCGGTCCCAATGGAGCCGGCAAGTCCACTTTGGTCAACATTATTAGCGGATACGACTACCCCGACAGTGGAAGTATTCTTCTCAATTTCACTGATATCACCGCCATGAAGCCGCATAAACGAGCCCGCCACGGTTTAGCTCGAACCTTTCAGCAAGGGCACCTTTTCAGCGGGCTTACCGTCCGCGATAATTTGGAAGCAACCGCACTAGGTGCGGGGGCCAGTGCACACCAGGCCCGAGACCGAGCCGAAAGCCTGTTGACTGAATTTCACATTCATGAAATTGCGGATCATGTCGCACACTCGTTACCCCATGGATTAGAGCGACTCGTTGGAGTTGCCCGGGCCCTGGCCCTTGAACCAGATTTTGTATTACTCGATGAACCCGCCGCGGGATTGAATGAAGGCGAGATTGGTGATTTCGCAGATAATATTCGACACTTACGGGAACGCGGTCTTGGTATCTTGTTGATTGACCACAACGTAAAACTCATTTTGTCTATTTGTGATCGAATCCATGTACTCGTAGAAGGAAAAACTTTACTCGAAGGTACCCCCGAGGAAGTTCGCGCAAGTGAAGAACTGGCCGAGGCCTATCTGGGAAGGAGTGGCAGTGCCCACTCATGAGATCGGTTTACATGTAGAAAACCTTTGCGTCTCCTACGCGGGTGTTCCAGCAGTTCGTGGTGTGAATCTCGAGGTTAAAGCGGGCCAAGCTATTGGACTCATTGGCCCAAATGGCGCTGGGAAATCCTCAACACTGCTTGGAATTATGGGAGCCACCGCACGCACCGGAACAGTGCGCGTCAATGGCCGCGATGTTTCAGGGTTGCCACCAGAAAAAGTTGTGCGCCAAGGAGTTGCCATAGTCCCCGAAGGACGGCACATCTTCGCAGAACTCACCGTCCTTGAGAACTTGAAGTTGGGACTGGTCGGCAGACGCAAGAAGACTGGAATAACCGAAGCCTTCGCTGAAGTTTTTAGACTGTTTCCAATCTTGGAAGAATTCCAAGGGCGCAAGGCCGGGCTCCTCTCAGGTGGACAACAACAACAACTTGCAATTGGCAGAAGCCTGATGGCTAACCCAGACATAATTTTGCTTGACGAACCAAGTTTGGGTTTGTCACCCACGGCTGTTGACACTGTCTTTGAAGCACTCGACGTCGTGCGAAAATCGGGCAAGGCGGTTTTGATTGTTGAACAAAGGGCGGAGTTCACTATCGCGTTTTCTGACAAAACATTTGTACTGCACGACGGTCTGATCACGTTGACTTTAGGACCCAGTGATGCGAACAATGTCGACGTACTGACGGAGGCTTACTTCGGATGAATCAATTTATTCAATCACTAGTCGACGCAATCTCGGGCGGTGCCATTCTTGGATTGGCAGCTCTCTCTATCGGTTTGGTTTTCGGAGTTATTCGACTCGCAAACTTTGCCCAAGGTGAGATCATCACAGCTTCCGCCTACACATTGATTTTCACGTGGCAGTTCGGGTGGTTCATCTCAATTCCGCTATCAATTGTTGTCGCCGTAGCGCTGTCGCTTCTCATGGAGTTCGCCGTGTTCTCCCGAATGAGAACGGCAACGCCCGCAACACTCTTGATTGCAAGTTTTGGACTTAGCTTCCTATTGCAACGGGTCTACGAAATGCTTTTCACCAACACGGTTCAAACCGCCCCAGTGGCAAGTGGGCTCGCCCAGTCCATTGACGTTGGCGGTGTTCGAATTCAGATGCTTTCCGTCATCACTATTCTTTTGGCCGGTGCATTGCTCTACGGCCTTACCCTGTTTTTGTCCAAGTCCAGCCTTGGTCTGCAACTTCAAGCCGCGGCTGCTGATTTTCAGACCGCACGTCTGATTGGAATCTCAGCCAGCCGCGTGATTGGACTGAGTTTTGCCCTTAGTGGAGTTCTCGCTGCCACAGTAGCGTTCGTTTCAACAGTTCAAACTGGTGCGGTTGGGCCCACATTTGGAGTACCCATTGTGATCTTGGCTTTGGTGGGCGCTGTTATCGGTGGGCTCGACAAACTCTCAGGAGCACTCGCTGGTGGCTTCCTTGTTGGGTTTGTCACTTCGATGCTGGCCAGTTGGCTACCGCAGGATTTCAGCAACTTCCGTGACGCGTACGTATTCGGTTTGGTCATTTTGGTCTTGCTCTTCCGACCGTCAGGTCTGCTAATTAAAGGAAGAGGGGTTGCTCGCACATGAGCGAAATCCTGACAAAAGCCAAAGTATCTCTTCGGTGGCGTTTAGGCCCACTGTGGTCTCTGGTCAGCCTGCTATTGATTGTCTATTTGATAACCCTTGCGAATAGTTTCCTTGGCGACAGCATCCAGGTTCAGGTGCAATTTGCGCTGGTGAACTTGGTGATTGTTGTAGCTCTACAAATGTTCATTGGAACATCAGGGGTTTTAAGTTTTGGGCATATTGCTTTCGTTGCGGTCGGCGCATGGACTGTTGGATTACTAACAATTGAGCCTGACTTAAAGCGCAGTTTGCTATCAGACATGTTCCCATTTCTTTTCGACGTCCAAGCACCCTGGCTACTGGCCGTATTCATTGGCGGGCTTGTTGGTGGCCTCCTTGCACTCATCGTGTCCCCGTTCTTGATGCGCCTTAATGGATTACAAGCAGGTATTGCGACGTTCGCGCTACTTGGAGTTGTGACCCAAGTATTGACATTCTGGTCGAGCATTGGTCCCCGTAGCGGGCAGTCAATGGTGGGAATCCCTGACGTTTTGAATCTGCAAACCACCATGTTCTTTGCACTCGGTGCAATTGTTTTCGCGTGGCTCTTCCAACGCACCAGACCCGCGAGGCTCTTGCGAGCTGCACGCGAGGACGGAATCGCGGCGCCGGCTTCCGGGATCAATGTAGTTTCGCAACGCATCATTGCGTTTACACTTTCGGGGATTGTGGCCGGCGTGGCCGGTGGACTTTTTGCCCTCACTAACCGAGCACTGCAAGCTCAACAACTTGGTATCGAGTTGACGTTCATTACGTTAGCCATGCTCGTGCTGGGTGGAATGCTTTCACTCAGTGGTGCGGTTATCGGGGCGCTCGTCTTTAGCATGATCGACGTTGGTCTGGTTCAACTACAATCCGGGGTTGACATTGGTTCATTTGTAATCTCAATCCCTCAAGGAGTGCGACCGATCATTTTAGGGTTGATCCTGGTTGGTTTCTTGATTTTTAGGCCGAGCGGTCTGAGCGGTGGACGTGAAATTGTGTGGCCGTTCAGGCCACAGCGCACCGCACTGCCGGGTGTTCCACCCAAAAACGAGTAAGTTGTTCTCCGCCTGCAAGTTCCCCCTGCGCCTAGCTAATTGGTCAGTGCTAGATCAAGTGCAATCCCGGTTTCATCCGCTAGCGCCGCTTTACGCAAGCGCGCGAGTTGTTCATCGGAATCATCTTGCTGCGCCAGATTCGGAATTGCACCCATAAGTTTATTGAAGTTCTTCATGCCATTGGCGTGTGTTGCACCGTAGCCCTTGACTACCTGCTGACACAGCACTATTTCCAGACCGAGCTGGTAGTCACTAGGGGCATAGAGCCGTATGGTTGAGAGCCAGTTATCTATCCGCTCTTGCTCTTGTCCGAATCGCAAGGACCGGCGTCTAATTGGCTTAAGGCGTGCCAAGAAGTAGAGGACGGTAAAACCCCACAGTGAGGTGGTCGCAATCTTCATCCCACGGTGCGTGATTCGGTACACAAGTTTGTTCATCAGACGCGAATTCATGAACCAGCGTCCCAAGGCGGTTGGGAGGGTGTCGGAGACTTCCTCCATTTGTGGGTGCAGGTATTCATGGACCTGCATGATTTGGTTCTCGGCAACTTGCGCTTCTTTGTTGACCCGCTGGAATCTGCGCGCACGGACTTTGTGGAAAGCAACACGAATTGTGTCTTCGTAGGTCATCCAGAGTGCAGTGAAGCGGGCAGCTTCTACTGTGAGTTTTGCGTTGCCATCAAAGTCAGTTTCATAGGAGAGCAGGGAAGCAACTCGATCAAGGTACTCATTTGCGTATTTGACATCTTGATATTCGGTTGTTCGCTTAATTCCGTGGACCAACATGTAGCGGGAAGCTGGTGGAAACTCAGCGGCTATGCGCTCCACTTGAGTTTGTAATTTAGCCCCTACCAGAGACGCCGGATCAGCTGTTGCTTGGGCAACGAGTGCTGGGTCTGGTGAACCATCAGCGGGAAGCTCAGCTGCTGGTGGCCGCATCCCGATAGAAAGACTAACCGGTGGTTTCATTGAGGCAACAGCACTTGAATAGCCACCGTCGAAAGCCTTCAGGCTGGTCTCGACACCTTTACCGCCTGCCCTGATGGCAGCTTCGAATTGTTCGCGCGTGAAAGGCAGTACTGCTGCGCCAGCCAAAGCCCCAAATAGAACCGCGCTGATCACACTGCGTGAGTCGTCAGCGATTTTAGAAAAGTCCCCACGAACAAATTTCGTCGAACAAACGATTGCAGCGTCAATGATTCCCTGGGAGTCAACTCGACCGTCACTCACTGCTGTTCTTTCCGCCATTGAATAGGTCCGGCTCGTTGACGAGATCAAGGTGGTGCGCTCTGGGGTAACGAACCCGCGGGAAATGGCGCGACCGCCCTCCATCAACTCGGATGCAACGACGATATCTACTTCACCCGGTGTTGGCATTGTCCCCAGAATCGGTTCCGGATTACGAGTACCATGGCTTTCCTTGGGGAATAGTTCCACGTAGTAGACGGTGGCACCGGTGCGTTGGGCTACACCAGGAACAGACGTACTTTGCGCGTAGTAACCGTTTTCCTCAGCCAGCGTGACGGTCCAGTCCGAAAGCACTCCACCACCCTCACCACCCATGGCCATGATCGCCATGGTGATGGGTCGAAGTCGGGTACCCATTGGGGTTTCTGGAGCGCTCAGTGTTGTCATGGACGGGATTCTTTCCGGGTTAGAGGATCTAGACTAGGGCTGGTTCTTTTGTCAGTTCGGGAGCGACCTCTGGTTCAATTCCAGTGAGTCGTTTTTCAATCCCGGACTGCAGGACACCTATATAACGACTGCGTAGTGCTAGTTTGAATTTGTCCCAGTCAGATGGATTATTAATTACCTGGGTGCGATAGAACGAAGGGCACAACGCGGCTGCATGTGCGTTTTCGCCACAAAGTCCACAACCCACGCAACTGCTCAGGACGGTTGCGATTGGATCCTCGCGCATTGGATCTGGATTTGCACCAATTGTGAGAGATGGACAACCCGAGATCCGAATACATGACTTGTCACCGGTACAGGTTTCTGGATCTACGCCGAACCGTTCATTGACTACTCGCTTACCTTCCTTGATCGCTTTTGCTTTTGCGGGCTTTTCCCGACGCATGCGGTTTAGGGTGCACTCACTTTGAGCAACGATCACCTTTGGACCTTTGTCTTTAGAAGTAAGCGCCTCTATGAACAGGTCTCGCATCTTGTCAACCTTGTAGGTATTTGTCATGGTTCGTGACCACTTGATCCCGATTCCACGCACTGCCTTTTCAATTGAATGCCGGGTTGACCGCAGAGCACTTTTCGATTGAGAGGAGAGAACATCTTGGCCACCGGTTGCAGCGCTGTAATCATTGTCCACAATCACGATAAGTTGATCATTTTCATTGAAGACCGCGTTACCCACACCGCTTGTCAATCCGTTGTGCCAGAAACCACCGTCACCCATGAATGCGATCGGGCGCTTCTCGGCATTTTTGCCATTCAATGCAGATGCAGCGGCTGAACCAAGTCCGTAACCCATTGTGGTGGCACCAAGATTAAATGGTGCATTGATGGAGAACAGGTGACAACCAATGTCTGCACTTACGTAGTGTTCCCCAACCTCACGTTGGGCCAGAGTCAGTGCGGCAAAAATCGGGCGCTCGGGGCAACCTGTGCAGAAAGTCGGCGCCCGCCCGTGCACTAGGTCAGCATTGATCCGCGATGCGTAAGGGCTACGTGGATCATCTTTGTCGAGAGTCACCGTTGGCAAATTTGCTACGTCGATGAACTGCGGTGCATATTTCCTCAGGTAGGTAGTGATACCGCGAGTAACTTCGGCAGGTGAGTATTCGCCAGCCTTTGGCAACATATCTTTTCCGTGTAATTTCACTGTGGCGTCATTGCGTCGAAGGATCGCCTGAATGTTTTGTTCAATGTAATCGGGTTGGCCTTCTTCAATGAGAAGTACTGACTTCTTGCCTTCGACAAAACGAAGAACTTCCTGGTCAATTACGGGGTAGGTGACGTTCATTATGTAGAGCGGAACCTTGGTGTTTCCGAATGCGTCACTGAGGCCAACCAGTTCCAAGGCGCGGTTGACATTATTGAACAAACCGCCTTGCAAGATAATGCCAAAATCTTCAATGTCTTCAGAGAGGAATTCATTAAGGTTATTTTCGGTGATGTACTTCACGGCCGCGGGCCAGCGCTTTTCAATTTTTTCTTGTTCGTGGATAAAGCTTGCGGGTGGTAGGACAACGCGACTTAGATCCCGGCGGGGATTGCCCGCTGCTTCAGAGGTCGTCATGCTTGGCTTTTTGTTGTCCTTGGCCATAAATGAACCATGCAGGTGACAGGAGCGAAGGCGTAGTTCAAGAATAACCGGCGTGTTGCTAGCTTCGGAAAGTTCAAACCCACATTCGACCATGTCGACAATTGCGGTCAGGTTAGGTCGTGGGTCAAGGAGCCACATTTGGGACTTCATGGCAAAAGCGTGCGACCGCTCTTGCATGATGCTGGATCCTTCACCGTAATCTTCACCAATAATGATGAGCGCACCACCGGTGACCCCACCAGAAGACAAGTTTGCCAATGCGTCCGAGGCGACATTGAAGCCTACGGTTGATTTGAAAGTGACTGCTCCACGAAGTGGATAATGAACGGATGCTGCAAGCATGGCCGCCGCGGTTGCTTCAGAGGCGCTGTTTTCAAAGTAGATTCCGAGTTCGTCAAGGATTTCCTGGGAGTCACCGAGTACGTCTATCAGGTGTGAGATCGGTGCACCTTGGTAACCGCCGACGTAGGCGACACCCGATTGCAGTAGTGCTTTGGTGACAGCGAGGATTCCTTCACCTCGAAACTCTTCGCCTGCTCCCAGACGCAATTTTTTTACTTCTTCAGTAAAAGACCTTTCAGCCATGACCTAACTCCTTCGTATCCTCGTTGCAGATGATAAATTCTTTACTCGATTAGTGCGTTTGTTACCGATTCGGTGTTCGCATTCCCGCCGAGATCGGGGGTGCGGGTTTGTGGGCTCTTAATCGATGCCTTGATGTCCACCATTGGAATCAAATTCCTGCTCGGCCTGCAAGGCCAAGGAATTAATCAAGGGGAAATCATTGAATGAGAACAGGAATGCGGGCTTATCTTGATTGTCATTGCAGTGTTCATGCCAAGCCCATGAAGGAACAACAAAAATGTCGTGTTCCTTCCAGTCGTAACGCTTCCCGGCGATAATGGAATGTCCATGTCCTTCGGCGACGTGATAGACGACTGAACCGGTGTGACGGTGGGATTTCGAACTAAATCCGGGTACAAGCATTTGCATGTGCGCGCCCATGGTGGGCATTACTGAACCACCGGTTACCGGATTGACGTATTCCATGATGACGCCGTCGTACTCGGTGCCTTCACTCACCTTAGAGAGATTCACAACGGCCGCGCGGGTTTGTTCCCAAGGGAAGCCCAACAGTGGTGAATAAGGCTTATTCCACGAGCGATTAGCGGGCTTTAAAATTCCGCTGCCGTGCGTCAAGATAGAGGTATTTACTACCTTGCCGGGAACTTGATAAAGGTCTGGGTGTACTTGGTAGAAGCCCGCATCAAGTGCATTCACCAAGGGGATATCGAGACCGTCCTGCCAAATGACAAAGTTGTCTTCGGCTGAATTACCATGCTCATGCCACGTTCCACTTGGCGTGATGGCAAAGTCATTGGGCCCAACCTCGAGCCGGTCACCGTCAACGATTGTCCAGGCGCCAGAGCCTTCAATGACGAAACGTAAGGCTGAGGCAGCATGACGGTGCGCGGTCATCGACTCACCCGGATTCATAATTTGGATACCGGAATAGAGCAGACCTACGACGGCGGCGACGTCTCGACGACCGTCATTGGCCAAGTACACGACCCGGCGACCCGCGTCACTTCCTTGCACGAGGGAAGCTGACTCAACAACGAGTGGTCGCATATCTTCATAGCGCCACAGCATGGGCACTGACTTGGGTTGTGGGTACCAGGGTTCAATTTCATTGGCTACGGTCCACAACGCTCCGGTTCCAAATGATTCCAATTTTTTGTAGTAGGCGGCCAGATTTTCGCTATCTGCGACGCGGGCTCGGCCGATGGCGGAGTCATCCATGGTCGAATCGGAAATGACGGTGTCGGTCATTGGGTACTCCTAATCAATGGAAATTTCAATTAAATCGTCTTTAAATGAAGTATGCGCCTTTTCGTGAGATCTCGTCTAGTCAGACGTAACTTCCGAATTATGGATAACCATACCGTGATCTTTGATCAAGTGCTAGAGTTTGGTGAAATGTGATGGAGGACACCGCTACGACATTGGTGTCAATTTATTCGCTCAGGAAAGTGCAGGGGACCCGATGGACTATCCGCAATTTCGCGCTGCCGCTGTTCAAGCCGCACCAGTTTTTCTTGACACAGCAGCCACCGTCGCCAAGGCAAATGTTCTCATAAAAGAGGCCAGTGAAAACGGGGCCACCTTGGTGGTATTCCCCGAGGTTTTCGTTCCCGGGTACCCCTATTGGAACTGGACCATGACCCCGGGAGCCGGAAGCCCATGGTTTGAAAAACTATTCCGCGCCGCAATCAATATCCCCGGCCCTGAAGTCGCTCAACTGTGTGCTGCGGCCCGGGCGGCCAAGACCTACGTGGTTATTGGCGTCAATGAGCGCGACCCCTATTCCATGGGAACGCTCTATAACTCCCTGTTGTTTATTTCGTCCAAGGGTGAATTAATGGGCGTTCATCGAAAATTAGTACCCACTTGGGCAGAAAAGTTGACGTGGGCTGGAGGCGATGGCAGTTCACTGCGCGTCTATGAAACCGAAATTGGACGTTTGGGTGGATTGGCCTGTGGTGAAAACACCAATACATTGGCGAGATTCGCCCTGCTCGCCCAGGGGGAAAATATTCACACCGCGAACTACATTTCACTGCCCACAGCACCCGAAGATTACGACATGGTGGAAGCCATCAAGGTTCGCGCCGCCGCCCATTCATTCGAGGGCAAAGTCTTCACCGTAGTTGCCTGTTCAGCGATTACCCCAGAGATCGTCGACGCAGTCGCCCATGATGCAACATCGCGCAAAATGCTTGAACGAAAAAAATCCGCATTCAGTGGAATCTTCGGACCCGACGGAAGAATGATCGGCAACGGTTTGATTGATGAAGAGGGAATTGTTTACGCCGATATCGACCTAAATAAGTGCATTCAGCCAAAGCAAATGCACGACATTATCGGTCATTACAACCGATTTGATGTCTTCCAACTACACGTCAATAAAGCCGAACAACATGCAATCCACTTGAATCAAGGCACCGCGCAGGTTCAGGAATCAATAACAGAGCAACAAAATAAGTACAACACGGAAAATGCCAATAACACAGCGGCCGAAACCGCTAAATAACAACCAGGAGAATAAGAATGCGATTCGTCACCTACTCAACCGCTCAGCAGACGCAGCCACGACTCGGAATCATTGTGACCGGGGACATTGTCGTTGACCTGAAAAAGGCACTCGATGGCAAAATTGATATTCCAGAAACCTTGTTGGAATACATCCAAGCCGGTAAGGAACTTCACGCCAAGGTGCTCGCGGAAGTGAACTCCATGTCCGAGTTTCCAGCTGACGTATCCGAACCATTTGCATTGGTGAACGTTCATGTTCCATTTCGTCCCGGCAAGGTTATTGGTGTTGGGCTGAATTACATTGAACACGTTGAAGAATCCAGTCGCACACTCGATACCGACAAGGATCGTCCAACCCGGCCGGTGCTTTTCAGTAAGCCAGGAACAGCTGTTGTTGGACCAAACCAACCTATTCGTCACAACGCAAAACTCACAGCGCAACTTGACTGGGAATGTGAATTGGCAGTCGTGATGGGAACGAGCGCACTGGATGTGAAGGAAGCCAGCGCACTTGATTACGTGTTTGGCTACAGCATTATTAACGACATTAGTGCCCGTGACCAACGTCGTTCCGGTCAGTGGTTCTTCTCAAAAGGCCAGGACAGTTATGCTCCATTTGGACCGATTGTCGTAACCACGGACGAAATTACCGACCCACAAACATTGCAGTTGTCACTTACCGTGAATGGCGATCAACGACAAAACGGAAACAGCAAACACATGTTGTTCCCGGTGGCAACACTCATTGAAGACATCACTTCCGGTGTCACATTAGAACCGGGAGACGTTATTGCAACCGGCTCACCCCAAGGTGTCGGCGCAGCAATGACTCCACCCACATTCCTGCAATCAGGTGATGTCGTGGCGTGCACAATTGAATCAATTGGTACTCTTTCCAACCCTGTTGTGGCGGTGTGACATGGCTGAAACAAAAACAAAATTTCGGGTAGGACTCATTGTTCCTAGTTCCAATGTGAACATGGAAACTGAAATTCCAGCAATGTTGCATGCTCGCGAACTAATTGAACCCGAGAGATTTACCTTTCACTCTTCCCGCATGCGCATGAAGTCGGTGACGAAGGAAGAACTTGAAGCCATGGACAACGAATCGGATCGTTGCGCGGTCGAACTCTCTGATGCAGCCGTTGACGTCATGGGTTACGCATGCTTGGTAGCGATTATGACCCGCGGAAGTGGCTACCACTGCGTCTCACAGGAGCGTCTGAGCAAACTCGCGATCGAGAATGGTTCACCTGCGCCGGTTGTTACCAGCGCAGGGGCACTCGTTGATGCACTGCAATTAATGGGTGCGAAAAAAATTGCCTTGATCGCTCCCTACATGCGCCCATTGACTGAACAAGTGGTGGCCTACATTGAGGACTCCGGCTTCGCGGTCACGGATTTCATTGCACTCGAGATCCCTGACAACCTTGAGGTCGGTGCCCAAGACCCCATGAATCTAGACCGGATTGTGAACGACCTGGATCACAGCGACGCTGATGTCATCATTTTGTCCGCATGCGTACAGATGCCCTCCTTGGAAGCCGTGCAGGTGGTCCAAGACCGACTGGGTAAACCGGTAATTACCGCGGCAATTGCCACTACCTTTTTCCTGCTGAAAGAGTTGGGTCTGAAGACCTATGTCCCTAACGCGGGTGAACTGCTGAGCGGCAAGTATTAATTGCCGCTTAAGGTTTTTTCGGATAAGAGTCCGCGCATAATGGATAGACCGTCTTAGTTTTTCGCCGCAGAATAGTGTCCGTACCAACTCATTGGTATTTATCATTGCGAACGTGGGCGCACTATAGGAGGCACAATGACTAAGTCAATTCTTGATGGCAAGGATTTCAAGCTCGGGCTCTTTTCACCGAACTGTTCCTCGGGACTTGCTGTAACAAAAGTTCCTGAAAGATGGACCGGTAATTGGGATGACAATCTGCGCTTGGCGCAGATCGCTGATGAAGTGGGCATTGACTTCATCCTCCCCATTGCCCGTTGGATTGGTTACGGCGGCGAAACCAATTTCCATGAGGGAGTTCTCGATCCTGTTACGTGGGCAGCGGGCCTGCTTGCTAACACTAAAAGAATCTTCGTGTTCTCAACTATTCATACCGCCTTCATCCATCCAATTGTGGCGGCCAAGCAAATGGCGACGGTGGATCAGATTTCTAAAGGTCGGGCCGGAATCAATGTTGTCGCGGGTTGGAATCAGCCCGAGTACGAAACTTTCGGGATGGATCTTCCGCAGAATCACGATGACCGTTACGCGCTCGCCCAGGAGTGGTTTGATGTGGTTCTCAAAATTTGGACAACCCCGGGGAAATTTGATTGGGATGGACGATTCTTCAAACTTGCGCATGTTGAGGGTATGCCCAAGCCTTTTGACGGCCCATTGCCGATTCTCAATGCCGGTTCATCTGTTCAGGGTCGCGACTTTGCGGCACGTAATGCTGATTTTGGGTTCACCATTGTTGGTGGTCCTGAAGACGGTGCTGAAATTGTTAAGTCTTTCACCAAGATTGCGAACGACACCTACAAGCGCAAAATGGGTTACTTCACCCTTGGTCACTGTGTGGTTCGCCCCACTCGCAAAGAAGCTGATGAGTTCTTGGATTACTACGCGAATGAGAATGCTGACTGGGATGCAGTCGACAATCTGATGCGCCTTCAAGGGATGCACGCTCAGTCCTTCACCCCGGAAATGCTCGAAATGTTCCGCGGTCGATTTGCTGCGGGTCACGGTACGTGCCCGATCATTGGTACCCCGGATGACGTAGCCGACGAGATTGAACGTTTTGCCAAAGCTGGCTTTGGTGGAATGACCGTGGCATTTTTGAACTATGCTGACGAACTGCCTTACTTCGCGCAAGAAGTGCTGCCGCGACTTGAAGCTAAAGGTGTGCGCTTGCCGCGTTAATGCAGGATTCCAGCAAGGGACGGTGGAGATGACGCAACGGCGAGAATTTGTTCCACGTGAATTTGGGAACGTTTACCCGATTCTTGGCGCACTGGTTGTCCCCCGTCCCATTGCTTGGGTCAGTTCCCGAAGCCCGCAGGGAATTGACAATCTGGCACCGCATTCTTTTTTCCAAATTGTGAGTACTTCACCACCGATTGTCATGTTTAGTTCAATTGGTGGAAAAGACACAACCCGCAACATTAGGCACAGTGGTGAGTTTGTGGTGTGCGGTACTCCCGCCCATTTAATCAAGTTGGTGAACTTGACCGGGGTGGAATTCCCTCCGGAAGTGAGTGAATTTGATGAACTAGGCCTGATCCGCGAACCGAGTAAATTGGTTGCACCTCCACGAGTGCAAGACTCGCCCTACGCCCTCGAGTGCACGCTCGTTGACGTCACGACACTTGGCAATGGAGTGCAGGTTTTCGGCGAGGTCCGCCTGATCGCGATTTCAGAGCAGGTTCTGGTTGGAGATCGCGTTGACAATGTGAAACTTGACCTGGTGTCGCGGTTAGGCGGAAATGAGTGGGGCCACAACGGTCCGGTCACCGAACTGGCCAGAGTGCACATCAGGGCATTTCAGTGCGAGCACCCACCTATTTCGGGAAGTTAGAGCACGCGCGGATAGGGAGCCATAACGACTCGACTCAGCGCAACCCCGCCGCCTATTCGCGAAAGTTCTTACTTGCTCTCAATGCGAACCCACACCAACACCGACGGCCCATCAACTTGCGGCTTACGCGCAGTTGCACGCCGAGTGTGGGGCATTCGCGCGCGCAGAAGCGCAAACACCCGACGGCCTCGACATCCCCGAACGCTCTGAATGCATTCCAGTCGCCCGCGAGGCCTGTGGGCGGCTGGAGCCACTAGAAGGCTCGGTCCGTCCATATGATGATTTGCCGAGAACCGCGCCACTTGTGGCATAACCGGATAAGCGTCACTCCGTGAGGAGTGACTCAAGCAGTGTGCGCACTTAAACGTACTCAACTTGAACGCCCCTGTGCTGCCTTATCTCCCCGGGGCTGCCTTTCTCGGATTACCCGTGGCAAAGTTTTGTGGCCGCAACGATCACACACGCGTACAACACCCGGTAACCCTGCTCAGCGCCGATCAACTCGCCGTGCCCGCGCACAATGTGATCGTGGTGCCGCCATGGCATTTTGACGATGATCGTGACACAGCCATGACCATCGCAGCAACGATCACAGCACTGCGCTCATGAGGTTGGTGTGCGGATTCATTCCCGTACCGCGGCCTGCTATCGGTCGACTCAGTGCTCTATTGAGATGCAAAAGCGCGAAATCGCTCGGAGTTTGCCCACATGCGCCTCCACGTATCGCTAACGTCCCGCTCATCTCACACGAATTTACGACCAAATAGCACTTGAATAGCGCCTCGATTGCTCACGGCTTGACATTGTCCCTCACAAATTGACTATCGGGACTGCCCCATCCCCTCACGAAGTGACCTGTGAAGGTCAGATTCAAGACATTACATGCAATGCATGGGTTAGCTGTGCTACTTGGATCCAATCCGTGTGAGGGCGTCGGTCGCCAATGACTCTAAAACCATCGAAAAATCCGCACAGTTAGCCCATTGCACGTAATCCACGACAAATAATCCTTGACACGTAATCCAAAGCGAGTCTGCTGGGTGAGCGGCCCAGCTTGGAACGCGCGGCGCCGCCAGCTCACCGTCCACGAACGGTTGCCCACGAGCAGTTGCGCCAGGAAACCTTTGCCAAGAGGTGGAACTCGCTGATGGCCCTGGCAGGGTGTCACAGGACTGTTGCGTTGTTTGATCGGTGGGCATCCGGGATCCTCCCTCGCAGGATTATCAATTGGATCGTCGAGCGGAGTGAGGCCGCTGCCGAGACAAACTCGGGGTCCATGTGGCGCTTAGCCTTGCGGCTGGCGGTGGCTTTCGACGAGCCCCACCTGGTGATCTGACCGGTCACACCCCCGGTGAATCAAGATCCAGCACGCCTATCCGCGCGCTCTTTTAGTCGGTTGGCCGCCGCTGAGCCTTTAACCTTGTAAAACGGTCTGACATATTGCTCCCTGAACCACAACAGGAAACTATTACGATCGGGCTGGGAAGCGCGCACAACTAGTGAACTCTGGTCGCGCTTCGGGTTGGCTTTCAACTGCGCGGCGCAACGGCTTCTTATTCCCGCCCAAGAACTCACCAGATGGCTGGAAGTTTCTTAGGGCGATCTTGATACACCCCCATGATGGGGAAAATTGATGGGTGATTTTTGTTTGTGAACGACGCGTAACATGACGGCACGCAGCACGGTGAAACCCGCGTACACGGTGGGACCACTCCCCGCCATTCACGAGCGGAACACCCGTGGCTCATCACATAGTGTCTGAAAAGCCCACAAATTTATCCGCGGGGAGGTAAAAAGGCGTGTTTTTTATACGTTACTCATTCGTCGTCAGTGCACTTGCGGCAGCGTGTTCCCGTAGGTATTCCCGCAGGTACGGCAGCGTGAAGTCGACGTAGCCGCGGTGGTGGGAGTAGATCAACTCGGCCGCGATCAGGCGTAGTCGGTACTGACTGACGTAGTTGACGTCCACGTTGAGCCGTTGCCCGATATCGGCCATCTTGGATGGTCCATCATCCTGGGCCATCGCAAGTAGGAATGACTTGTCAACATCCGATACGGCGGTAAGTGCCGGCTCGTGAATGAGTGCTCCCATGCGACGACGTGCACGTGTGACGCCAAGGGTTGCGTCTTCCACGGTGATTTCACCCTCGGTGGGATGTAGCCGCCAGGTTTGCGCACCCACCAGTTGTAGCAGGAAGGGATACCCTCTGGCTCCCTCAACCATGACGTGCAGTGCGTCGTTGCCAATGCTTCGACCGGCCATTTCGATAGGTTCACGGAAAGCGCGTTGGACATCAGAACGTGGAACCGGACCCAGGGCGTGGAGCTCAGCACGGCGCAGGAACGTAAGAACGTCATCGTTAATGACATCGCTCACGCTGGCAGCCAAACCTGCACCAACGAATGCGAGTTCACGGCCTTCTCTAAATGCGTGCTGCACCATGGTGGTGATTTCGCGCAGCTCCTCGATTTGATTCTGGTGAATCTCATCCAAAGTGATCAAAACTCCGGTGCCATGCTCAACCAGTAGATCGGTTAAAAGATCGATCTGATTACGCAGACCGGCCGCAATGACGTGGTCGTGGACGGTGTCCCACGTAATGGACCCGATGCCCACTGGGGCAGTCACCCCGGTCAAACGCCGGTGCACTGCCGCCGGGTCAAATTCGCGCAGCAATCGGGGGAGATGCTGCGTCGTGATCCGCGCAACGAACCCCGGTGTGGCTGTCTCACTAATGACCAGCCAGCCGTGCTCCTTCGCGCAGTCTTCCACCGCGTTAAGCATGACGGTCTTTCCTGTCCCACGCGCCCCGGTGTAGAGCGTCGCGCGCCCGGATGCCCCCGGGCCACTTTCTAGCGCCTCAACAAAGTTTTCGAGTACATCATCACGGCCAACAAGTAACGGTGGGCTGACTCCGAAACTTGCATGGAACGGGTTCGACATGCATCCAACCCTACCATCGGCCTTTAGAGTCCTTTAGAGTTTTTAGAGTCCTTTAGACAAGTAACCAAAATGTGCACCACCGCCACCCAAGCTGCAACATGAAAGTCACCAGGCCATCCCCCGCCCACAAATCGTAAAAACGTATTTCGGTATTTACGACCCAACGAATCACGGTCTCCGATGTTTCTGAAAAACAGTTCTTAGAGCACACGAGGATAGGGAGCCATAAGGACTCGACTCAGCGCGAGCACCCACCTATTTCGGGAAGTTAAACCGATTTCGCGGTTTCGGTTGCATAATTAATATTATTCCGTAATATTTGCGATAGTCAAAAAAACGCTATATTCCTTGGGAATGAACCGGACGACTTTATTTGGAGGAAAACAATGCGGATTGCGGTCATTGGTGGAGGACCCGCAGGGTTGTATTTTTCGAGTCTGATCAAGCAGCTCAACCCGGAAGCGGATATCACCGTCTGGGAGCGAAATGCACCCGATGACACTTTCGGTTTCGGTGTTGTATTCAGTGATCAAACCCTCAGCGGCATTAAGGCATCAGACCGTTCGGTATTTGACGACATGGGAGGTTCGTTCGCCTATTGGGACGATGTTGATGTGAACCTCAATGGCACCACGATTGCCGTTGGCGGAAACGGTTTCGCGGCCATGAGTCGTAAAAAACTCCTCAATGTTCTGCAGAAGCGGGCGCTCGCTCATGGTGTTCCCGTGCACTTTCAAACGGAGGCGCCGCCGGTTGAAGAGTTGATGGCAAATTACGATCTCGTCATTGCGGGTGATGGAATCAATAGCCCAACCCGAGAAAAATTTGCTGACCACTTCGGAACAACAAGTGATCCACGCGAATGCAAATTCATGTGGTTGGGAACTGACAAAGTATTTGAAGCATTTGAATTTATTGTGCGTGATACTCCCCACGGAGTGATTCAAGTTCACGCGTATCCAATGGATGCTCACGGGAGCACTTTCATTGTTGAGATGCACGAAGATGTCTGGCGTGACGGTGGATTTGATGCGGTTGATCCGAACTCACTCCCACCGGGAGTCAGTGACGAAGAAAGTATTGCGCGACTTCAAGAAATATTTTCCGATGTCCTGGATGGCCATGAGTTGATTGCAAATAACAGTAAATGGATTGCGTTTCGCACAATTCGCAACCAATCATTGGTGTACAAAAACCTGGTTCTATTGGGTGACTCGGCGCACACCGCTCACTTCAGTATTGGATCGGGCACGAAGCTGGCAATGGAAGACGCACTGAGTTTGGCCGCATGTATCGGTGAGGAACCTGACGTAGCCAGCGCACTCGCTGCATTCAATACCGAGCGTCTCCCGGTAATCAAGAGTACGCAGCGCTCAGCGCAAGCGAGTCTGGAATGGTTTGAAGAGATCGGCCAGTACACCAGACAGGAACCGATCCAGTTTGCCTTTAATCTCATGACGCGCAGTCGTCGGATTACCTATGAC
>JBDNFH010000122.1:0-2213 GCA_041689915.1 Candidatus Nanopelagicales bacterium
AAGTTGGGTGATTGGCTCGAGTCCTACACCAAGATCATGGAAATTCCATACTGGTCCTCAACGACATGCACGCGAGCGGCTTACGACCAGGCGACGCAGAAGTGGACGGTCGAGGGTGTTAGAGACGGTGAACCGATCACCCTCCACCCAACCCACTTAGTTCTGGCCACAGGAATGTCGGGAAAGCCAAGTACTCCGGTGTTTGCTGGGCAAGATGTATTCGCCGGAGACCAACACCACAGTTCACAACACCCGGGACCTGATTCCTTTGTGGGCAAGAAGGTAGTGGTCATTGGTTCCAACAATTCTGCGCACGATATTTGTGGTGCATTGTGGGAAAGTGGAGTCGACGTCACGATGATTCAGCGTTCTTCGACCCACATTGTTAAATCAGAAACTTTAATGGACGTGGGTCTGGGAGATCTTTACTCTGAGCGTGCAGTTGCAAGTGGTATGACTACCGAGAAAGCGGACACAGTCTTTGCGTCGATTCCGTACCGGCTGCTTCCAGACTTCCAAATTCCGTTGTACGACAAGATGCGTAAAATGGATGCAGATTATTATGCCCGTCTGGAAAAGGCGGGATTCCTACTCGATTGGGGTACAGACGGCTCAGGTCTTTTCGTGAAGTATTTGCGCCGAGGATCCGGCTATTACATTGACGTGGGAGCAAGCGAGTTAATTGCTAGTGGCGATATCAAGTTGGTGACCGGGCAGCTTCGTGAACTGACCCAGAGTGCGGTTGTCATGGACGACGGCACCGAGGTTCCCGCCGACGTTGTCGTCTACGCCACAGGCTATGGATCAATGAACGGCTGGGCGGCTGATCTGATTAGTCAGGAAGTGGCCGACAAGGTGGGCAAGGTGTGGGGCCTGGGTTCGGACACTCCTAAGGACCCGGGACCTTGGGAGGGCGAAGAGCGCAATATGTGGAAACCAACCCAGCAATCCGCTTTGTGGTTTCACGGTGGCAATTTGCATCAGTCTCGGTATTACTCACTCTTCCTCGCCTTGCAGTTGAAAGCTCGGTACGAGGGTTTGGACACTCCGGTTTACCGGCTCGCGGCTACCCATCACAAGAGTTAAGTGATCAACCTTGGTGCAAATCTATTTCTGAGTTGCCGCTTATTCCAGGAACGCAGCTTCGAAGAGCAGTAGGTCGCCGTCGTTTTCATGGTGCCGATAGCGCACACTTACACAACTATCTGGAGGATGCGCACCAACTACAGCAGCAGTCGGACCTGTCTGATTTCACCAACGCCCTGCACGGCGCACTGATCACTTTCGCTACTGCAGCGCCGCTGTAGCCATTCGTTGCGACTCCCGCGCAAGCAAGGCGCCACGCTCTAGGATTGCGGTGTGGGCATTACCATCATTGAAGTTGGTCAACTTTCACCAGAGTTGACGAATAAAATCACATCCGTCGTCGACGAATACAGCAACTGGGGTGAACAAACCCAGCCGCCAGAACCCCCGCCAGGTCTCAGACGCTGGGTGATCAACAACAACACGCCGGTCGGTGACCTCAGCGCTCACCCAATCGGCTACGGACCAAACGAAGGCTCAACCGTCATGAACATTGGCGTGAAAATCAATCCAGTACACAGCCAACAAGGGTTCGGCAGCGCATCCCAACAACTACTGGCTGGACTCCTTCACCGCGAAGGTTTCGTCCGGGTGGAAGCTAGCACCGACGTTACGAACATCTTTGAACAGAGAGCACTCGCCAAAGCCGGCTTTGCATTTGAGGGCACCTTGAGGTCAGCTCAACTGCGTGCAAGTGGCCGCCATGACCTGCAAGTCTGGTCGCATATTAGTTAAAGTCCACTGAGAAGCTTATTGACTCCGCTGGGCGACTTGTGATTCCCAGTAGATGTGAATTCAGGCTTGTTCAGTGACTCCTGCGTTCCGTCCTGATCCGGATCGGCAGAACTCTCGCAAACAATTGCGACAACGCGAAAACTATTAACAGGCCGATCAAGACTGTCAACCCGTCCACAATTCCCAAACTCGCATGGGTTAAAAAGCCGAGAGCCTTTAATGTTCAGATTGCTTAATTCGTTTGCCGTGTCGGATTCACCCGCGTGATCCTCGCTTCTTAATCCTCGCCTTCCGTGTCGCGGAAAATCTGCGAGGAGATCGGGGGTGATGGTGAGGATGAGTGATCCTTACCCCAAAAGAAAAAGCCCAGCCGAGTGGCTGAGCGATTTTCT
>JBDNFH010000123.1:0-8927 GCA_041689915.1 Candidatus Nanopelagicales bacterium
CGCTCGCATTACGGACGGCAGCGTACGAACGCGATAAAACTAGCCTGTCAAGTGAAGACCTGATGAAGTTCCTTCCTCTGTGGAAGAAAGACCCCGACACGGTGTGGCTCGGTGAGGTCAGCTCGGTCGTGTTGCAGCAAACCTTACGTGACCAGGACCGGGCGTTTAACAACTTTTTCGATTCCTGCACGGGCACACGTAAAGGCACGAAGATGCGTTACCCGAGGTTTAAAACCCGCAATTCCCGGAAATCGTTGCGTTACACAAAGAACGGTTTCACGTACACAAACGGGGAAATACGGCTCGCAAAAATGATGGATGAACCGTTAAACATTGTGTACTCACGCCCACTCCCCGAAGGTGCCGCCCCGTCGAGTGTGACCGTGTCACAGGATGCTGCGGGGCGTTGGTTCATCTCCATTCTTTGTGAGGAAATAGTTACTCCACTGGCGAAAACCACCAAAACGGTCTGTGTTGATCTGGGCCTGAAAACGTTCGCGCTCTACTCGGACGGGCAACACGTCGAGCATCCGAAACTTCTCGCGGCCAAAGCCGCGCGTCTGGCCCGGTATCAGCGGGTCGCCTCCCGCCGTAAACCCAAACCAGGACAAAAAGCGTCCCAAAACTACGTGAAAGCAAAAAAACGCGTAGCCCGGCAGCACGTGAAGGTCGCGGACGCTAGGCGTGATTTCCTTCACACAATCACTACCGATCTTGTGACCCGGTTCGACGTGGTTGTCCTCGAGGACCTGCACGTTGCGGGCATGAAACGTAACCGTCACCTCGCTAAATCCATTTCCGATTCCGGGTGGGGTGAATTTCGTACCCTGATTGGATACAAAACGCAGTGGTATGGGAAACGCCTCATCGTGATCGACCGTTGGTATCCGTCTTCGAAACTGTGTTCCACCCCCGGTTGTGGTGGGAAAAACAGTCACCTGAAACTTTCGGCAACGGTCCTGGACCTGTTTGGAATGCGGCACCCTGCATGACAGGGATCTGAACGCCGCGAAGAACATTCTTGCCGCCGGGCTGGCGGTAGTCCAACGAGAGTTGGACAAAGCCTGTGGAGAGGACATAAGACCGAAAGCGTCACCGCGTGTGACCCCCAGCAATGGGCGGCAGACTTCCGTGAAACAGGAAACAACCCCGAACGCTCAGGCTCACGCGCGAGCGTCAGCCGCGTGAGCGGCTGGGGGAATCCCCGTTCGTAAGAGCGGGAGGAAGTCAAAACTTTAAGCGACCCGGCATAACGTACCGCGAGTTTTTCAAGAATAGGGGCGACCATGCGGCATGGCCCACACCATGGCGCCCACAGGTCAACCAATACCAACGCCTTGGTGTCCAAGACGCCAGCAAGACTTGCATCAGTTGCATCGGCTATCCACGGCAATGGCTTCTTGCAACTTGCGCACAAGGGTTTTCCTTTTACCGCTGCGGGGACTCGGTTCTTTGCCCCACAACTCGGGCAGGCGGTAATCCGCGAATCAGATTGAGCAGCATTGGTAGCCATGACCTAAGAGTAGTTCACCCACTACACGGGAGCGACACGATAACTTCGAAGCCGCTGGGATCAGTATGCGAAATCACTTGGGCATCGCCACCACATGCTCGTGCACTCTCCCGCACCAAGGCAAGGCCCAGTCCACTCCCTCCCGGAACAGCCGCATCCCCGCGAAAGAATCGCTCGAAGATACGATCAACATCAGCGACACCAGGGATACCCGGCCCGTCGTCTCGGACACACAAGCGAACTTGATCATTGCGGCACGCCACCGTGATCGCAATGGAACCACGAGCGTATTTGAATGCGTTACCCAGGAGTTCATCAATAATCCGTGCCGAGGTTCCCGCAAATACCAGCACGGTGCAGTCAACTAAATCAGTTGTGATCGTTATCCCTCGGTCTGTAGCCATGACTTGCGCGGCTTCAACGCGCTCGGCGATAACTTCTCCGAATGCCTCCTCAATGAAGGAGGCCGCACCGGAATCCGCTTGAGTTAACGCAAGTATTTGACCGATTCGGTGACCAAGTCGATCGACTTCGGTAATGGCGGCATCGGCGTCAGCACGCACGTCATCACGCTCACTGATGTCGGAGATTGCTTCTAGGCGTAGTCGAATTCCGGTCAGTGGAGTTCGCAAATGATGCGATGCATCGGCCGCAACCCGCTGCGTTCTGGTCAAAATTCCTTCAAGCCGTGCTGCGGTCTGGTTCAAGGCCGAAGCAGCACGTTTAATCTCGGCGGGGCCGGTCGCGTCATCGGCCCGAGCCGACAGATTCGTTGGGAGCGCTTCTACTACTCGAGTGAGTGACACCACTGGCCGCGCAATCGACCTTGATAAAAGCCAGGCTAGGAAGGCTGCTGAACTAATAACTGATGCGACAAATAATGCGAGCCAATACTGTGAGCGTCGCGCATCCGCATAAGCCGCTGATTCGCTCAGCGAAAGCCGAACAGATGCAACAATTTGATAGTTCTGAACGATTGGTGCCGCGACATACCTCATATCCGTCGCAAGAGTTTTGGAATAACGTTCACTGGATGCTAGTTGACCTGTGAGAGCCTGCTCAATCTCTGACCGATCAAATGCGCGGTCAAGATGTGACGAGTCACTGTCAGCCACCAAGTTCAATGAATCGTTTACAACAACGACTCGTGCACCGCTTCGATCAGCAACTGAATCAGCGGTGGACTGCCAATCAATGAAAGGTTGTGAAGACATCATGGAGGCAGTCGACAGAGTGTCGATTTCCAGTTTAGCAACAAAACTTTCAATTCGGTCGCCGACGATAATGAATGCGAGCGGAATCGCAAGCGCAAGCGATACGGCGGCAACCAAAGCGACCATGACAAAAACAAGTCTTTTTGTCATGTTGCATCAACGAATCGGTAGCCGACCCCGCGGACTGTTTCAATGTAATTGGGGTCCCCCAGTTTCTTTCGAAGCCCCGCAATGTGGACGTCAAGAGTTTTGCCACTACCAATCCACACTGGATCCCAAACCCGCGAATACAACTCTTGGCGATGCACGGTTCTTCCCGGTTCTTCCATGAGAACAGCAAGTAACTCAAATTCTTTCATAGTCAATTCAACGGCTTCACCATGTAATGTGACTATCCGTTTATTTCTATTAAGCGAAATGGACTCGCCCTCTAATGGCGCTTCAATTACCCGCCGCCGCGCAATGGCCCTCACCCGCGCGGCCAATTCGCGTACCGAAAATGGTTTGACGACATAGTCATCGGCACCAAGTTCCAAGCCAATAATGCGATCCATCTCGTCACCGCGCGCCGTCGCAACAATGACCGGGATATCAGACAATTTTCGAATTGAGCGGAGAACGGAAAGTCCGTCGTCGTCGGGTAACCCCAAATCCAGAATCACCAAGTCCTTACCGGGTAAAGAATCAAGTACCATAGCCGCCAAATGAACACATGTCGCCTCGATCCCATTGCGCTGCAACCCGGCCACCAAGGGGACTGAAATCGCTGGGTCATCTTCTACCACTAAAACGTGCATTCGCCCATGGTGCCACGTTCCGGATCGATCCCGTAATTCCTTACCTGGACTTAACCTTGGCGAACCTTGACCTTACCTACCGTCTGCGACTCTTGATTCATGAAAAGAAGCAGCGCGATCATAAGTGTCATAGCCGCAACGGGAGTAACCCTCACGTTGTCACTCGCCACCCTGGCCATGATTGCGACCATCTCCAACCCCTCGAGCCCAACTGAAGTTTTGATGGTGGCACAGCCCGCAGTCGCGGACCCTGGATTCACACTCGAACCATTTCCTGACCTCCCCAGCATTGCTGAGATTTCGGTGACCACCGACAGCGTGGCCCAGGCGCCAGCGACACCACAGCCCACTGCACAGTCAAGTAAAGAATCCACTTCCGCTGCCACCACGAGTTCCGGTCTTAGCCCTGAAGTACAGGCGCGAGGGTTGATAACACCTGATCAAGCTGTCGTGGCGGTTGTCAGCGCAACACCGGGGAAAGTGGCCTCGGTCGGCACCGCCACCCGCAACGGAATCGCCGCCTACACCGTACGGCTGCAACGACCCGATAATTCAGTTGTCACCGGATACGTGGATCAATCCTCCGGAGTGGTTTTTGACTGGGTGGTAAACCGAAAGGCACCGGCAGCCCAAAATCCAGCGCCAGCATCCGATGACGATCACGGGCAGTCCGACGATCATGGTGATGGTGATAATACGCACGAAGGGGATGACGACGATGACTAATCCAACCCCCAGCGCCCGACCTAAAAAGGCCGGAGCTTCTAGAAATTCAAAAGTTATCTCGACTGGTCTTGCGGTAGCAACCGGTGTGGGTATCGCCGGAATGGTTGCGGTTCGCATGGCCCAAGACGTATCCGCGCAATCCAACCAAGTTGATTCTCAGCCGATCTCAGTAACAACAAGTAGCGCCGGCTACACCCAAGCACAACTCGACGCCTACGCCCAAGCATTGGCTACCGAGGCGCAAAAACTGCGCCAATACCGGGATCAGCTAGTCCAGGTTGCCGAAACCCTGCAGGTGCAAACCACAAACCCACAAAATACTCAAACCGTGCAGCACAACGCCACGCCAGCACAATCACAGTCAAAGCCAAAGCCACAGTCAAAGCCAAAGAATGCGGCACCGGCTGCAATCCAGAGCAAGTCAACTGCTCCGACAAATTCGGCGCCTGCCGCAAGTGCCGCCCAAGCGCCCGCTGCCCAACAAACTCCGGCAGCTGCACCCGCCCCACAAATACAAACCCAAAAGCCTGCTCCCCAGGCCAAATCCAAGAGTTCCTAATGTCAATGAGCCTTGGGCGCATCCCAGAGCAGGTGATCGGTCATGCGATCACGACCTTTCGCGCGATGGGGAGCGGCATGCAGGTGCAAGTGTGGGGTGAACCGCAACTGTGCGATTCACTCTGCTCTATAGCGCCTACTCGCATTGAAATTCTGGAACAGGCTTGGAGCCGGTTCAGGCCGGCAAGTGAGTTGAGTCGAGTTAATTCCCTTGCTGGGAAAACAGCCATTGAAATTTCACCCGACTTACGACTTCTGGTTACCAAAATGGTGGAAGCCTCGCACCTCACCCACGGACTTTTCGACCCCACAATGGCTCGGGTAATTGAGGCACTCGGTTACCGCGTTGACTTCTCTGAACTCGGTAACGAACACACTGCTAGCGCCCTCCCCAGCTTCACTTCAATCGATGGAATCGCGCTCACTGGCAATCTACTTAAACTCAATGCTGGTGTAGCCCTTGATCCAGGTGCGATCGGCAAAGGGCTTGCGGGCGACATTGTGTGTGCAGAATTTATGGCCGCAGGTGCGACTGGAGTTCTAGCAAATATTGGTGGTGACGTCGTGGTCGCCGGAACTCCCGGCACTGACTATTGGCGGATAGCCGTGTCGAACGACAGCGACCTGACGTCAGATTCGGCACTGGGTGTTATTGAAAACACCGAAGGCGGTTTCGCCGTGGCTACAAGTTCGACCGCCAGGCGCACCTGGGGCAACGGACTCCACCACGTTATTGATCCGCGCACCGGAACGGTAAGCAACACCGACCTGATCCAAGCAACTGTTGTGGCTGAATCCGGATGGCAGGCGGAGGCTTATGCAACCGCGGCACTTGTCCTTGGAACTCATGAAGGCACCCAATTCCTACATGACCGCGGACTCACCCACTTTCTCGTCCCCATCAACACCGTAAATGAAAACATAGGAGTGAAATTCAATGCCTGATATCGCGTGGACTTGGCTGCTCATCCGCGTAAGTGGTGTTACCGCTTGGGCACTTTTAACGGTAGTCGTTTTTTGGGGCCTCTTTCTTCGAACTCGGATACTCGGCACCAAGGCAACACCGGTTGCCCTCCTGCACATGCACCGCTGGGTCGGTTCTCTGGCACTTGTGGCGCTGGCAGTACACCTTGGAATACTGCTCATTGATCCCGTAATTGGTTTCTCAGTTTCTCAAATTCTGATTCCAGGCACCGCTCCATGGCAACCATTCGCAGTTGCTTTGGGAACGATCGCCCTTTACTTAATGATCCCAGTTTCGATCATTGGTCGCATTCGCACAAAGCTTGGCAAGAAGGGCAATACATTTTTCAAACGGTCACATCTCATCGCCTACTTCGCATGGCCGGTCGCCACCGCTCACTACATCTTTGCCGGCACTGATGCAATGGCCGAGTGGTCGATCGCATTAATCATTGCGGCCAGCGCGACTTTGATCTTCCTGCTACTCGCCCGCGGATTCGTGCCACCACCCTCGCGCAAACGCGCTGTAAGTTCCCATCAAAGCCCCAAACCCGCAGAGCCACAGCCGCAACCCGATAGAGTGGGCGCGCTCACTTAGGAACCGCCAGCAGGCCCGCAACGGGAGGAACTACATGTCAATTGAGTCTTCGCTCAAGGACTTAAACATCCTGATTACTGGCGGCACCGGCTCATTTGGCAAGGAATTCCTGCACACCATACTTACCGAACATTCCCCACGCCGCATCGTGATTTTCTCCCGCGATGAACTCAAGCAGTACGAAATGAAACAAAAGTGGGGCGACGACGATCGCGTTCGCTTCTTCCTAGGAGATATTCGCGACGCTGACCGACTTAAGTTAGCGCTGCACGGGGTCGACTTCGTTGTTCACGCCGCAGCACTCAAGCAGGTAGACACTGCTGAATACAATCCAATGGAATACATCAAAACAAATGTGCTTGGTTCAGAAAACGTAATTCGCATGTCAGTTGAAGCCGGTGTAAAGAAAGTCGTCGCACTGTCAACCGACAAGGCCTCTTCGCCCGTCAATCTTTATGGCGCGACGAAACTCACCGCAGACAAACTTTTCGTTTCGAGTAACAACTACGGCAAAGCACGCGGCACTACTTTTTCAGTCGTCCGCTACGGAAATGTCATGGGAAGTCGTGGCTCGGTCATTCCATTCTTTCGTGCAATCGCCGCAAAACGTGAGCCACTTCCCATCACCGATATGCGCATGACCCGTTTTTGGATCACCCTTCCGCAAGCAGTCGACTTCGTCATTCGAAGTTACACCGACATGACCGGTGGCGAACTTTATGTTCCACGAATTCCCAGCATGAAAGTTACTGACCTCGCTGAAGCAATTGCGCCAGGCGCACCACTTGTTGAAATCGGGATTCGTCCGGGAGAGAAGCTGCATGAAGAAATGATTTCAACCGAGGACGCCCGCAGAACTTTGGAGCAAGACGGCCGCTACGTCGTGCTGCCAACACTCGCTGAATGGGGTTTCACTGACCCTGCAGGCGAGCAGGTTCCTGACGGTTTCTCTTACTCCTCCAATACAAATGATCTTTGGCTCAGTGTTGAAGGTATCCGCGAACTCATGGCGCAACTCGAACTGTAGACATATGAGCGACGCAGCACTCGGCATGGATGGACTGCTTTCTTGGACCCAAGCGCGGCTCGTTGCGCACGCGGTGGGTAAACCACTGCCATTTGCGACTGCCCGGCTTGACGAATCACATGGTTCATTACTCGGTGATGCATTGGTAGCAATTTCCGATGAACCCAGTGCAGACGTCGCAGAATTCGACGGCTACGCCTTATGTGCCGCGGGGCCTTGGACAATCATCGATCTTGCACCCGACGTTGCACTGCCCCAGCATTACGCGACAAAGCTGCTTGCATGTGAACCAATTCCCGCGCACACCGACGCCGTGCTACCAATCTCGCAAGGTCAACTCCGAGAAATTCAAGTTGGCGAACACCAACTCATTGCATTTGATTCACTCAACGCAACACCCGACGAAAACGCACGCCCCGAATTTGGCTCCGGAATTATTCGTCAAGCGGCAATCGCAAGTGCCGGGCGCGAACTCGTCCCCGCTGACTCACTGATTACCCCCCAGGTCATTTCAATTGCCGCCGCAGCGGGCTACGACCACCTGCGAATCTGCCGGCCACCAGTTGTCAGCACTCTCATTATTGGTGCCTCACTTCTTGAACAGGGCGCACCGCGCGGTGGTCGAGTGCGCGACGCATTAGGAATCAGTATCCCAGCTTTCGTTGGTGCACTTGGTGCACGAGGAAATCCACACGCGCGAGCACCTGAAACCCGGGACTTACTCCTGGAGGAGATTGATGACTCACATGCGGACCTACTGATTACCACCGGATCCACCGCTCCAGGTGGTGAAAATCTATTGCGTAATGTTTTACGCGATCTTGCGGCGCACTGGTTAATTGACGGAGTCACCATGACACCTGGCGCGCAAGTACTTCTCGCACGATTGCCTGACGGAAAACTCTTGCTAGGCCTGCCCGGGGATCCGCGCAGTGCACTTACCGCACTCCTTACCGTTGCGCCCCCATTAATCGCGGGACTGCGTGGAGCCAAGTGGAGTGAGAGCGCACACACTGCAGTATTGATGGACGAAACTCCACTGCCAGAGTACGCCGAGGACACCGCAGTAATTCCGGTCAGAGTGACAACGAGCCCGGCCGGTCGCACCGCACAGGTGCTTCACTCGGACGGACCTGCAGGCTTAAGCGGATGGGCGAATGCGACGGGCTTCGCGATTGTTCCCCCAGGCATGGGGTCACCCGGGGACGTTGTGTTAACTATTTCGCCTCTCGGCACCTAATAGTTCATCTACTAAGAGCACCCGCGGATAGGGAGCCAGAACGACTCAATTCAGCGTAACCCCGTCGCCTATGCGTGCGCGCTTTCAGCAACTTCCTCACCAAGATCCGCACGGAGCGCGAGTAAAGTGAACGAGCACAGGTTGCCACCCTTGTCCGCGTGGTGATGACAAACTCAGGACTGACGCAGTCTGGATTCGCGAAACTTCGGAACGTCAGCGTCTCGGCACAGTACCTCTGCAACAGTACTTATGCAACCGGCTCGGTTACACCCTCAGCAGCCATGCTGATTC
>JBDNFH010000124.1:0-23604 GCA_041689915.1 Candidatus Nanopelagicales bacterium
ACTCGAACCTGACGCCCGCGGCACGGTTTGGCCCCTACCTTGAATTACTCACGTGCCTATTCGCCATCGGCATTCTCGCCTTCATCCCGATTCGCGAACGCCGAGGACGTAAGCGTTAGGCTGAGCAGGTGAGTGCATCGCCGGAACCAATCCAGGCGAAACTTGGCCGGATTTTAGTGATAATTCCAACTTACAACGAACGTGATTCCCTCCCTAGAATCCTGGCTCGTGTTCAGGACAGTGTCCCGTCGGTGCAGGTTCTCATTGTTGACGACAACTCTCCAGACGGCACCGGCAGGATCGCCGACCAATGGGCAACCGGGCACATTGGAATCCATGTTATGCACCGGCTAGGTAAGGGTGGCCTGGGAGCTGCCTACCTCGCCGGCTTTGCCTGGGGCTTGCAGCAAGGTTTCGACGTACTCGTGGAGATGGATGCTGACGGCTCACACCAACCTGAGCAGCTGCCTAGATTGCTCGCGGCATTGGAGTACTCCGACCTTGTCCTTGGCTCCCGCTGGATCGAAGGTGGAGGCACCGAGAATTGGTCCAAGAACCGCGAACTCCTGTCTAAGGGTGGGAATTACTACACGAAAGTGATGCTCGGAATCGATATTGCCGATGCTACTGGGGGATACCGGGCATTCAAAGCAAGTGCACTGCGATCACTTGACCTACATGAGGTTGCATCCCAGGGTTATTGCTTCCAAGTTGATCTCGCGTGGCGGGCGAAGCAGCGAGGCTTAGTTGTCACCGAAGTGCCCATTACTTTTGTTGAACGCGAAGTTGGCACCAGCAAAATGAGTCGCAAGATCGTCACTGAAGCGTTGTGGCGGGTAACACTCTGGGGGATTGACCGTAGAGTGAAGATGACAAAAAATGTTCTCACAAAGAAAAGTAAGGCCACAAAATGAAACTGCGTTCCCGGCTCACTCTCTTGGGCTACCCGCTCATTGAAATCCTGTTGCTCTGGTGGATTGCCAGTATCACCGGGTGGGCGATTACCATCCTGTTGATCATCGCTGGTTTCCCAGCGGGTGCAGCCCTGATGCGAAATGCTGCAGCGAAAGCATCACTCATTGCCACGACACCTGATGAGCACAAGCCAAAGGTCGCACGTTCCTCCGCTCTGATGTTTACATCAGGGCTTCTCATCATGATCCCTGGATTTGCAACTGACCTCATTGGCGCGATTCTGTTGATCCCGCCAATTGGCAACAGAGTTGTAAAAGCATTCGGCTCATGGATCGGTTTACGCATGGAGCGCATGCCCGGGTTCGGCAACACCGGATTCACCGGCAGCCAATTTGCATCCTATGTTGACGGTGAAATAATTCGAGGCGTTGTGATCAGCGAAGAGGATCCTGATCAACATGAAAACGGAGGCATCGACGGACCTCCACAAATCAAAAGTTGATCACGCCAGCAATTTTATGCTGAACGAGGCAATGCCCCTTGGTGCAGCAAGGCGACCCGTTCTTCATAGAGGGCCTTAAGTTCTTTCAAACTACGGCGCTCAAGCAACATGTCCCAGTGCGTCCGAACCGGACGATCAGGAACTTTAGGTTCTGGAGTGAAATTGGGTCGAATTGCAATACTGCCACAGCGGCAGTCCCACTCGGTTGGTATCTCTTCGGCTTCAACTGAAATCGGGATGAGTGACTCATGTCCGGTTGGACAGACATACTTAACGGTAACACGTTCCGCAGGGGGGGCCATGTCATCGCGTTCTAAGCTCAATGCTCCAAGACGTGTTCCTCGCATAGAGGTCTCAATCATGATTATCCCCTTTCTCACCTAACCGATCCAACTATTGGTTCGTTGGAGGTCAGACGAGAGAGACCCTGACTTGGTTCCGCAAAATATTAGATTTAGCGACTGTTTTCTAGCGTGCTACGAGGGCCAACAGCACGATTGTGATGCCAATCACTGCCCCAATGATGATCCAAGGAGCGCTTTTTCGCATGCGTCCGTATTTCGGTTTCCCCACTCCATCAGAAATCTCGCCTTGACGCTTGAGTCGCTCATTGCCTCGTGCGATCCGGGAGGCTTGAGCAATGCGTTCGGCAGCACTGGCCTCCTTGGGAGCACCGGTCAAAAACTCCGGATCGAGGAACTCATCAAAATCAGGGGAGGGATTGCTCATTCATAAATGCTAACCCGAAGACAACTAGGCTGCGTCAATGGCAACCAGTAATTTCAAGGGTGGGCGTTCATTTGACCGTTTGATCAATTTCTCAGACGCCGTTGTTGCAGTTGCCATCACTGTTCTGGTTCTTCCATTAGCGGGTGCCACACTCACTCGCGGGGAGGACAGCGTCTGGGCGGTTCTGGGCGATCACGCCGGCGAGATCATTACCTTTTTCTTCACTTTCTTCGTTGTGTCGATCATGTGGTTCACTCACAATCGGATCATGAATCAACTCCGGGGATATGACGGCGCGATCTTCTGGCTCAACACTTCTTGGCTGGCCGTTATCGCGTTTCTTCCAGTGACAAGTGCGTTATATGCCGACGCAGGAACCGACGGAGCAAGTGGTTGGTTTTCCGGGGGAGAGCTCGGTGGCTCGGGAATGCTCTATTGGGGTTCCCTCTCGCTGATTAGTTTTATCAGCACGCTTCTGGCCCGTCACGCGCGCAAGAATCCTGTGTTGTATGACCCGGAGCAACACATCACTCACACTTGGCAATCAACTTCGCGGGGTTGGGTGTACGCGCTCTACTTCCTAGCAATTGGCGTCATTTCGCTTTTCTCAACATCGGTGTCTTCATATTTACCCATTGGTTTGATTTTTCTTTCCTTCTTTTTCAAGAAGGACGAATTCACCAGTGATGGTGATGACTAGAGTGGCGCAGAAATTTCATTCGTTCTTTATAGTCTCCTTGTCCAGTCGGAGGTAGGCGCTACCAAAAACCGTTTCGCACGCAGTGCCTGTTTAACGTTTGCATTCCGGCAGCTGACGGAAATTCCCGTGTGTTCGTGAATCACAAGTCAACATCGAGGCCCATCATTAATTAACTGTCCCAGTTCTATAATCTCAGTTCTATAAGTCGGGGGCGAAAGTTGCATCACGCCATCCGTGACGCATAATCCGCTAATGAAACCGAGAATTGCGCGTGCTGTTGCTGCTCTATCCATTCTCGGAATTCTGTTGGCTGGATGTTCCTCCGAACAATCAGTGGACAGTTCCGATATGCCAACTGGTGCGCAGGTATCCGGTGAGATGGCCGACATCGCTTTCGTGGAATTGATGATCCCGCACCACGAGCAAGCGGTCGTCATGTCCGAGTTCGCGCTGGAAAATACCGAAAACCCGCAAGTCCTAGCGTTGGCCCAAGAAATCATGGACGCGCAAGGCCCTGAAATTGCGCAGATGAATGCAATTCTCGAGAGATTCAATTCCAACATGGGTCCGCATGGTGGGGACACGATGGCGGGCATGCTCACCGAAGATGAACTCGCAAATCTGCAGAGTGTCAGTGGGTCAGAGTTTGACCAACTTTTCCTCACGGCCATGATCGCCCACCATGTCGGTGCGATCGACATGGCTGAAGATGTGCTGGCCTCTGGTACTGATCCTGAGGTACGAACCCTCGCCGAACAAATCATTGCGGCCCAACAGGCTGAAATTGACGTAATGCAAGGACTTCTGGCCAACTAGGTGATGGAAAGGATTGACCTGTGAACTTCACGAGTCGGGTGCGCGCCTCGCGTGTGAAAGTGACCAAGATATTCGCATTGGTAGCTTCAGTGGCGTTGTTGGGCGCTTGCTCTTCGGTCACGCCAGAAGGTTCCTCTACTGACCCGATTCAGGGTCAAAGTGAACCGGCGTCGCCAACCACGGGTGCCCCCGAAGGGGGGCATATTCACAACCTTTCACTCGACGGGGACACGCTGTTCTTGGGTTCTCATGAGGGGATGTGGCAACAGAAGCCGCAACAAGGAATGGTCCTGGTGTCACAACCGCCCTTTGACGTGATGGGCCTGACGCGAACTGGCGGCCGCTGGCTGGCGTCGGGGCATCCCGGACCTGACATGGCGGCTCCCGGCGTTCTCGGGCTGCTCGAGTCCCTCGACAACGGCGTAACCTGGCAGCCGGTGTCGCTGAGCGGTGAGGTTGACTTCCACCGGCTTGTCGCGGCAGGTGAGGTAGTGATGGGCCTTTCAGCACATGACGGCAAGTTGCTTCGGTCCCAGGATGGCGGGCTCACTTGGGCTGATTTGGGTACGCCACCGCTGTACGACCTAGCGGTCGATCCGAGCGATCCTGAAGTCGTTGTCGCCACTACCGCAGACGGGCCGGTTCGCAGTACCGATGGTGGACAAACGTTCACACCCATTACCTCGTCGCAACTGCTCGCCTTCTTGGCGTGGACCAATAACGGACTCTATGCCGCGTCCGTGGACGGGCAGATTCTGCTTTCAACCGACAGTGGTGCCACCTGGATCACCCGCGGGACGCTCGGAGGGCAACCCGAGGCGCTTGCTGCGGATGCTGACAATCTCGTAGCTCTCGTCGGCGATACCATCCTGGAGTCCACCGACGGGGGAGTCTCGTTCACCACACGCATGGCCGGGGTCGGACAGCACTAACAACGGCCGTGCGTACCGCCTGACGTTGACTGGGTGGGAAGCAGGTCGGCGTTTCCACCTGCTGACCGAATTTGTCATGTGATCGTCATATTCTCTGGCGTGTCGATGGTTCCGGGGCGACGAAGATGGTTTCATGACTCTGACTTCCCCTAAGGCCATTGTGCCGAGCGTGCATTCTGAGGTGCATCACTCCATTCGACTGATGACTCAATCTGACCTCGGAGTCGTGGTCGAGTGGCATCGGGAGGCATTCCCCGCCGGCTTCTACGCGCAACTGGGATCGGGTTTTATGTACCGGTGGTTCGCCGCGCACCTTGACTCACGCGCCGCAGTTTCGCTCGTTGCCTGCGATTCTGAAGGCGCGGTGGTGGGCTACTTGCTGGGGACCACCGATGATGCCACATATCGGGATCAGGCTGCCGCCAAGGGCGTTCGCTTGCTCGCCCGTGGCGCTTTGGCGCTAGCCGCTCGTCCTGGCCTGTGGGCCGAGTTCACCCGGGTGCGGGCTCGGCATTATGCGGCCCGAAGTGTCCGCGCCGCCGGTCGGATAGTGGGTGGTGGTACTTCCAAGGGAACCTCGGGAGGGCTCGGAGTCGGCGACGGTGAATTGGTCTACATTTGTGTAGAACGCGAGCATCGGCGACGTGGTGCTGGAGCGGTACTGCTGGAGTCCTTTACGGGTGAAGCTGTACGCAGCAACACAACCAGGCTGCACTTAATCACTGAATTGGACAATCTTGGAGCTCAGCAGTTTTACGGAAGGCACGGCTGGCAAGTGATGGATGACACTGCACATGCATTGGATGGGCGGACTCTTGTGCGGATACAAAAACACATCGGGATGCAGACACCGTGCGTCGGCTAATCGCAGCGGCCCTTGCATTGGGCCTCGTCGTCATTGCCGGATTGGCAATCGCTGCCGTGGGTTCACTATTACCGAGTATCGAGAGTGATGCGCCACCGGCACTTGATGCGATCCAGGCAAGTGATCCGATCGGTGAGAACACGAATGTGCCGGTGGTAGATAATGCACCTGTCGCGCGCGGGGCGTTGCCGGTGATCACCCGGATTCCGTCCACCCAGTGGAAACAGATCGTGGAGACCGGCACCTGGCGGACCGGTTGTCCAGTAGGACGCAAGAACTTACGTAGCCTTGCGATTGGCTACATCGATTTCAAAGGCAAGGAGCAGCGGGGTACCATCATTGCGCACCGCGATAGCGTTGATGATCTGGCCACAATCTTCACAGACCTGTATGAAGCAAGGTTCCCCATTGCGAGGATGGAACCGGTCGAGAATTTTAGCGGAGACGTCTTGCGCAGCCTGCGCGCAAATAACACTTCAGCGTTCAATTGCCGTAAGCCGGGGCAGATCAATGCTCCGGTAAGCGCCTCGCCGCACGCGAATGGGCGCGCTATCGACATCAACCCAGTGCAAAACCCCTGGCGGGATCCACGCTGTAACTGCTGGGAACCGCGGGCTAAGTTCGCCAAAGTGAAGGTGGGTCCGGGCGTCATCCGTAAGGGAAGCCTGCCGGTTCGCCTGTTTAAGGACCACGGGTGGATTTGGCAGAACATCAAAGTCCCCGACTACATGCACTTCGACACCGGCTACCCCTCCCGGCCGCGAACCGGTAAGAATTTGGGGTAGGAGCGTCACTGCACGGGGCAGTTGCCACAGGGCCAATCGCAGGATCATGCTGGAATGGGACGACGAAAGCGAAGGGAGGATTCATGTCATTAGGTCGAGTCCTCGTTGTTGACGACGAGATTCCGCTGGCTCGCATCATCGGTAGCTACCTCGAGCGAGAAGGTTTCGACGTCACCGTGGCCCACGACGGAACAAGCGCACTTGAAATCGCCCGACGGGAGCGTCCGCTGCTGATATTCCTAGACATCATGCTTCCCGGCATTGACGGCATCACCGTGTGCAAGCAGTTGCGGGATTTCACCGATGCCTACATCCTCATGCTAACCGCACGTGACTCGGCCACGGACAAGGTACTAGCCCTCTCCACTGGCGCCGATGACTATTTAGTCAAGCCCTTCTCCTCCCAAGAACTGGTTGCCCGCAGCCATGCGATGCTGCGCCGACCGCGTGGGCCGCGGGGGACACATGTGCCCGGGCGAGAGCGACTGCAGGCGGGGAGCTTGACGCTGGACATTCATGAGCGCAGCGTCGCGGTGGACGGAGCGGATATCGCGCTCACCCGTTCGGAGTATGACATCCTTGAATTGCTCGTACGAGCCGATGGAGCCGTGGTGGCGCGCGAGAACATCATCGACGCGATACGTGGAGGACAGTGGTTTGGTGACCCGCAGGTGGTTGACGCGCACATTGCGCGGCTGCGCTCGAAGCTCAAAGGCACGCCCCAACACCGGCGATTCATTTTGACGGTGCGGGGGATCGGCTACCGATTGGGGAGCGAATGAATCGTTCGAAACGTCTGCCATCACTAGCGCGGCGAATGCTCACCACCCAGATGCAGGTCACCACATTGGCGGGTCTCACTCTGCTGGCATCGGTCATTCTCATTGCACCAAACATGTTCGCCGATCACCTCGCTGCGACGGGTGAGACCGATCCCTTGGTTCAGGCGCACGCCGAAGAAGCCTTTGTCCAGGCTGGCGCCCTCGCGCTCGGTATTGCCCTCGCTGTTTCTCTCGCCGCCGCGGCGGTCCTGTCTCGTGTCATTGGCCGGCGCATCTCCCGACCGGTCGAGCAACTTGCTCAGGGAGCCGACTCGCTCGGCTCGCGAAACTTTGCCGTTAAAGCTTCCTCCCACCCATTCAGCGACGAGGTGGCCCGGCTCGGTGTGAGCCTGGAAAGTATGGGGGCTCAACTTGCGGACACTGAACGAACCCGGAGCCGGCTCCTGTCTGACCTTGCCCACGAGATGCGCACGCCGCTGGCCACTTTGGAGCTTTACGCGGAGAGCCTTCACGTCGACTTGGTGCCCAGGGAGGTAGCCCTGACCACGATCAAGGAGCAGGTCCGGCGCCTGCAACGTCTCGCGCAGGACCTACGCGAAGTGGCACTCGCCGAGGAGCACGCTCTTGCGATGGAGTTTGAGAATGTCGAACTAGGTGAGCTTGTGTCCTCCGCGTGTCTTGCCTTTACTCCGCGCCTGGCGGCCGAGGGCGTTGGCCTCGAACTGGAGCCGGCAAGTGGATCGATTGATCTCCAGGCAGACCCCATCAGGCTGCACCAGGTCTTGGGGAACATCCTCGACAACGCCGTGCGTCACACAGCTGCCGGTGGTCGGGTCAACGTGACTTTAGGGCGAGCCAGCACGGACGCCGTCATCCGCATCACCGATACCGGTGCCGGGATAGCGCCAGCCGAACTTGAACACGTGTTCGAGCGCTTCTACCGTGTCGATCCCTCTCGAGTAGCAGCCGATGGGAGCGGGAGTGGTCTCGGATTAACAATCGCTCGAGCGATCGTGGAGGCGCACGGTGGCAGCCTGCGCGCCTCATCGAAAGGCCTCGGCCAGGGTACAACCCTGATCCTCACTCTGCCAACGCTCACACGTTCGGTCGCCGGATGAAACTTCGTTCCCATTTCACATGGCCCATTGAGTCAAAGCGTTTGAACTTACGCGTGACGTCAGGATTGGTGTACGCGGTACTTCTTCTAATGATGGCCACGGTGGAGATTTGGTCGTGGACTGTGCCTGTTGGCGCCGTTATGTCGCTGATCCTTGACGCTGGAGTTGCGGCGGTGCTCACGCTGGCGACCATCGTGTTGCTAGGTCTGTGCACGGTCCCGGTGCATCGCCGGATCCTGCAGCCCGCGCTCTCCTGGCGAGGCTGCGCAACCCTCGGGGCAGTTGATGACGTATATCACCGTTCGCTCGGAGTCCTCCGCGCGACGGCGCTACCCCGACTCGAACGTGCCCACGCGCGCGCCGGGTCGAAGGATCCTACGCGGCAAGCCGACCACACCCGAAGTGCCTTTCGTGCTGCCTCGCGGGGAGGTGCATTGTTGGCCATCATGTTCGTACCCATGCTATGGATCGCCGGCCACTTGCCCGTCAACCCGTCGTGGATCCTGGCCGCCCTGGTCACCGCCGCCGCACTGCTCTCCGGGCTAGGTCCTGTGCGCAATGCTGGAACCGATCGGAAATCCCAAGCGACAACGTCAGTGCGCCGGGGAGCCAGGTCGCTTTCCGCGGCAATTTTTCTTGAGGTCAGCGCCGCATGTGGCATCGTCTTTATCCTGTGGGTGCTGCAGCACACCGCCGGAGTTCCCGCATCCGGCGCGGGCGAGGCTATCGCCATCGCGCTTGTCACCCGCTCACTTCTTTATGCATCGCCAGCGCCAATGGGACTCGGGTTGGCCGACGTGGTTCTGGTAGCCGGATTGGCCTTGATCGGCGCTTCGGTGCCGATTGCGATTGCTACGGCTTTACTGTGGCGTGTGTCCACCATCGTCGTACTGGTCGGGCAGCTCACACTCGTGAGTTGGGCACCGCGGCAACTGCAATTGGGCGCGATTGAGGACAGTGCCTCCTCCGCTGAGTCCCGATGGGGGCAGTTCCTGCACCGATGCGCCTTCCGCGCGGTCGGCGTGCTCCCCGGGTTCGCTGCTTCCGCGGTGCGACGACACGTGTTCGAGTCAATGTTCCGCGGTTGCGCCGACCCGTGGGGGTATCAGACCTCGGCGTACGAGTCGCGCAAGCGCGACATCCTCGTCGGAACCGTGCCGACAGGGGCAGCCGTGGTCCTCGAACTCGGGTGCGCCGACGGACATAACCTGGTTGCTCTGGCGAGGGAGCGGGCTACGGCGACGATCATTGGCGTCGACGTGTCGGCAGCAGCTGTGGAAGTTGCCCGGGCCAAGTCCAACGGCTTTGCAAACGTGACTGTTTTGCGGGCCGACGCCAATGAATGCATCGACCTTCTGAGCGACTTTCGAGGTCGAGTCGATGTTATGGTGATAGCCGAGGTCCTCTACTACCTGGGTAGTGCGAAGGCGCTTCGCCGGGCTATCGGCCCACTTGCTCTGCTACTCGCGCCTGATGCGACGGTCGTGCTGCTGCACGGAGGGCGTGATGCAGCCTCGTTGCATGCAACGGCATGTGCTTCGCTGGGGACCACGGCTCTGAGCAACCGCGTCGTTGCGGACCTCGATCGCGCATTTTACGTGACAGTCGCCACCACGGTATCCGCAACAGCCCACTGATCGTGCCCGTCGTCAGCAGAGTCCTCCCATTTTCCTTTCAGGGAGAGTCAAGTGACTGCCCCACTAGTGCGACGAAAGCTGATCCAATCGTTGGATCGTTACCTGCCACTTCAGTGGCCAAGGTCGGAAATACTGCTTGCGGATTGGACGAGAAATTTTTATACAATTGAAGAGTTTGGGCGCTCACGACCCTTGAATTTTCTTTCGATGCATGAGTGTTGAATGCTTGAATCTAGTATCCTGCGCTGTTAATTCGTCGTAGAAGTCGTGCGAGGGATTCGAGGATCTCGTCGGCGGTCTAGCTTCCAGACGACTAGGGGGTCGCCTTCGCGCAGCTGCTCTGTACACTTGATGAGTTGGGGATGGTCCTTCGTGGTCCCGCTGGCCTTGTTTTCAAACAACTTGTTGCACCCAGCAGCTTTCAGCGCGTCGCGCTGCAACTGGGGATCTTGATCGACTGTGGATACGCGGCAATATACGTAACGATGAACGCCCACTTGCAGTGGTGTATCAAAAACGTCGGACATCCCTCCCACGCCACTCCGATTTTGCGACAGTTTTTGTGACGAAGCGACTTCGGTTCATCTGTCTCATCGCCGAGTGTCGCGATAATGATCGTTTTTGCGTCGCATATGTTGGGGTCGTAGATCAGTGTGAGCGCGAATGGCCTTACCAATCTTCCTCGACCAACAGAACCCGCTGACCGAACGAGGATTTCTATGAACGTCACAGTAGGCCGCCTGTCGATGGAAGGGGAATATTCGATGGCGCTCAGGGGTTATCCAGCCATGACTACATTCTCTGAATCCATCATGATCGATAGCGGACCGGCGGGCGTCTGGGCAGTACTTTCCGATGTGGGAGGAATCTCTGATTGGAACGATGGGGTTAAGGAGTCACACCTGATTGATGGCAGCAACCACGGGCTTGGGGCACAACGCTATTGCGGCCTGGGGGGCAAAAACTACATTCACGAATCTGTTGTCACATTCGACGAAGAGCAGGCCATCACGATGCGGATCGATGAAACAAATCTGCCGTTCAAGTCCGCAGACATTCGCTTCACGCTCGAATCCGTCGGTACCCAAACCCGCGTCACCGTGTCACCGGTGTATGAACTGAAATATGGGCCGCTGGGTCAACTCATGAACAAAATGATGGTCGAGAAGAAATACCGAACCGGGATGGTCGGGCTACTCAACGGACTCAAGGCACACGTTGAATCAAACCAACCTACCGACGCCAGGTAACAGAGCACGGTGCCACACCGTTCGCGAAGCCCAGCACCCTGCTGAGCGAACTGGCCGGGATCACCCTGACCACCACGCGGGTGGAATGCAACACCGAAGCCGCCGCGCTGCTCAACGGACAGCTGTTGCTGCTGGCGGCGACCACACCGGTCGCGAAGCTCTACATCGTTGCCCGTGGCACCGGTCTTCCGATGGTGGCGGCCGAGACCATCGGCCGGGCCGGGAAAGCGGCCAACGCGGCGGTCGGCAAGGCGCTTCGGCTACTTCCAGACCAACACTGAACGGATGCGCTACGCCTCCTTCCGCGGCCATGGCTACTTCGTCGAAGCCGGCGCTATCGAAGCCGGCTGTAAAGCCATCGTCGGCCAGCGCCTCAAACTCTCCGGAATGCGCTGGAACGTACGGGGCGCCACCGGCATCGTCACTCTACGCTGCCAAGAAGCCAGCGGCCGATGGGACGAGATCTGGTCGGGGCGCCACAACCAGACGAGGGTCACTTGACCCCCGCTACCTACAAATCTGTCGCACACCCTGCCCGATGGCCACTCCGTCCTGAGATTATGCGTTGACCCCCGTGCCGTCACGTACACTTGGGAACATGCAGACCTCGGGTGATCGGACCCCTACTTGGACGCCATGCATCGAAACTAGTGAATTCACGCAGATGAATAAGTTTCGATTACTTGCCGAGCAACTAGTTGGGCGCCCGATTCCTGAAACCATTGAGTTACATCGGTGGTCGATAGAACAACCCCAAGAATTTTGGTCCTTGGTGTGGGATTTTTTTTCCGTACAAGGTTTCAAGGGCGAGGCGGCTTACATTCCTAGTGATCTCCCCAGCGCCCAGTTTTTCCCGCAGGCGACACTTAATCTTGCTGAAAACTTGTTAGCTCCCTGGACAGATTCGGAGAAGACAGCCGTGATCTCCATGGGGGAGGGCCGCGGCGAGATTATTCAGCGCGAACTGATTTCAGGGCGCGAACTGAACTGGCGGGTTGGATCATTGTCACAACTATTGCGTGAAAAGGGTGTGCGGCCTGGCGACCGAGTGGGACTCATCATGCCGGTTGGGCCAGACGCACTGGTTGGATTGTTGGCTGCACTCGCTGTAGGTGCGGTGGTGAGTAGCGTCTCACCTGAATTCGGCGCGCCGGCAATCTTGGACAGGTTTAGTCAACTCTCGCCAAGCGTAATTATTGCCACTACGAGATATCAATTTAACGGTAAAAAGTTTGATCGCAGCTCGTCACTGTCAGAAACACTTGCACAGCTACCAAGTGTGCATACTGTTGTTCTTGCTGATCGAGAGTTAGAAAGTCTGAGCGTTGAAATTCCACAGCACAGCACCGCGGTGGACTTTCATGCCGCAACCAGCAAGCAACTAGATCCAGTTTTTGAACAACTTCCTTTTGATCACCCTGCATACATTCTGTTTTCTTCAGGGACTACCGGTAAACCTAAGTGCCTCATCCACCGAGCAGGTGGAGTGCTAATCAAACATCTTGTTGAGTTGGGATTGCACGCCGATATTAGGCCAGGAGATCGGCTACTGTTTTTTACTACGACTTCCTGGATGATGTGGAACTGGGAGATCTCCTGCCTCGCGCTTGGCGCCACCTTGGTTGTGCATGACGGTGCGCCAACCTATCCAGTGTCAACCGCAGTTTTTGACTCCGCTGAAATTGCTTTGGCAACACACATTGGGGTTGGCGCCAGTCTTTTGGATCACATCAAGGGTGAGGGGGGAAGTTTGAGGCACATCAATAGCACCGGAATTGTTCGCCAAGTTTTGGTGACAGGCTCACCGTTGTCGGTATCCACTGCGCAATGGCTTGCTGACCAGTTTGGTCCCGAGGTCATGATCAACCCAATGTCGGGAGGAACAGATCTCGTTGGTCTGTTTGTAGGGGGTGACCCCACCCGACCATTCTTTGCTGGTGAAATGACCGGGCCGGCTTTGGGGGTCGCTGTCGAGGTCTACACCGAGTCAGGAAAACGAGCAACTGACAACCAACTAGGAGAATTAGTGTGCGTAGCACCTTTCCCCACTGTCCCGTTGGGAATTTGGGGGGACACCGACGGTTCACGATTGTTTGAAACATACTTTAATGTCTGGCCTGATGTGTGGGTACATGGTGATCGGGCAGTGCGCAGCAGCCAAGGGGGTATTGCAATCTTGGGTCGCTCCGACGCCACTCTCAATGTAGGTGGCGTACGAATCGGAACAGCTGAAATCTACTCCGCCCTTTCGGATCACGAAGGTATCATTGAATGTTTGGCTTTTGGACAGGAATACAACGACGACACTCGCATAGTTCTCCTCGTCGTGGCAAGTTCTGAGGGTTCGATTGACGAGGCTGCGAAAAAGAGTATCCGAGCAGCAATCAAAACTGCATGCTCTCCACGCCATGTGCCATCGCTCATTCTTGAAGTAGCTGAATTACCAAAAACACAAACCGGGAAACTGTCGGAAATCGCGGTTCGAGAGGCAGCACACGGCCGTGAGGTTAAAGGACGCAGCGCGTTGATTAACCCTGAATCATTAGAACGAATTGTTGAGCTATTGAACAAGACCGAGTAGAGGCTCTCCGCCAATCTCACTTGCAATCCCACTCGTTAGCCTGATCACTGGGTGTGCGACAGATTTGTAGGTAGCGGGGGTCAGGCCACGCTCGTCTGAGTGTCGAGGTGTTGCCAGATTTCGTCCCATCGGCCGCTGGCTTCGTGGCAGCGTAGGGTGACGATGCCGGTGGCGCCCCGTACGTTTCAGTGCATTCCGGAGAGTTTGAGGCGCTGGCCGGCGCTGGCTTTGCGGCCGGCTTCGATGGCGCCGGATCCGACGAAGTGGCCGTGGCTGCGGAAGTGGGCGTAGCGCATCCGTTCAGTGTTGGTCTGGAAGTAGCCGAGGGCCTTGTCGACCGCTTCGCTGGCCGCCTCGGTGAGGATGAGTGTGCGGGCGGCGGCCACGAGCGCGGTGATATCGCCACGGTCGAGGTCGGCGAGACGGTCGGTGAGCCAGCCTGGGGCACCTTCACCGAGGGTGGGTGCGACCAGGGCGCCGAGGGCGTGCACGTGCTCGCTGGCGTGTGTTACGCGTCGTGTTGTTTGACGGTGGCGGCGCATCACCGGCGAGCACCGCCTGATCCACAAGGTTGTCGACGATGAGTTGCGCATCACTGCCTGCCGTTACCACTATGGAACATGATTTCAAGGCACTAATCACGGATCGCGTGACCTTTCATGCATGCCAGGCGTGAGCATTGTGTCCGAGGTGCTGATGTGGAGGACATGGCTGCTCATCGGCAAGCACAGTTTGCACATCAAGGTAGCACATGTGCTACCTTGATGGCATGTCTGTTATCGGAGTACGTGAGTTGCGCCAAAGTGCTAGCGAGATTTTGAAGGAGGTCGAGGCTGGAGAGGTCGCCACGATCACCGTTTCTGGTCGCGCTGTCGCCCAGATCGTTCCTATCAAGGCCAAGATGATGTGGACCACTTGGCAGCACGTGAGCCCGGTCTTCGAGACCGCAACCGATGACACTTGGGACGCTGAGCGGCGGGAAGCCGGTCAAGGCGATCTCGTCAACCCTTGGGAGCACTAAGTGTTAAGCGTGCTGGACACGAGCGTGTTGTTGGCTTCGCACACCACCCGAATTGAGGGTGAATTGGGCATCAGCATTGTGTCGGTTGCTGAGCTGGAATTTGGCGTCTTGGTGACCACTGACGATGAAAAGCGTGCCCGACGACTGGCACGCCTCAGCGCGATCCTGCGTAGCTTCGAGCCCATTCCAGTCGACGCCACCGTTGCGTCCAGCTACGGGCAGATCGCGGCAGTAACGCATCGCGCTGGACGTAAGGCGTCAGCACGTTCACTGGATCTGATGATTGCCGCGACTGCTCATGCGCATGGCGCGCGTCTGATTACTGCGAATATTGACGATGTGCGCCACTTGAACGACCTGATCGACATCGTGCAGGCATGAAACCCTGGTTGCGTCCCCTTTGATTCCAGGGATCATTTTAAGTGCATCACACGACCATGTGAACTCATGCATCCTTTGATGCAGGAAATAGCGAGTTGGTCGCAGGCGCTCACTCACTCGTTGCAATACACGAGTCCGTAGGCTATTGAACTTGGGCCAGGGTCATAGACGGCATCATCCCAGAGTCCACATCCAACAACCTGACAATGCCCCCTCAGTAGGTCGGACTCAGTCCTGGTGTTCTCGAACGGCATCTCAAATCATCCGCATCTTCGTTTACCCGGCTGTATTGGTAGATGGTTCCGCGATGTTGGTGCTCATCGATTAGTCCATGACCTGGCGTTTCACAAACTCGGCCATTCCTGGAACGGTGAAGGCGAGTTCGCCGCGATCCGGTGCGTAAGCAATTCCCTTCGAGATCAGATTGCCGCGATGAATGGACAGCTGGGAGAGCTTCTGCTTCCCCATGGCTGTGACGAGATCAGGCATTTGCGAACTGCCAGTTGGATTGCATTCGACCATCGCCGCCATCAGTCGCTGTTCGGTGCGGGTGGCGCGTTGCCACCGAGCCATGTAAAGCCCGGCGTCGATGTCATCCCGGGCGTCAGAGGTTGCCGTCGCGACATCGCCGCTGGTGATCTCGCCAGAGCCAGCGATGGCGATATTCCAGCAGTGCTGGCCAAGGACCTGAATGAAATAGGGGTAGCCCTGGGTGAAGTCCTGTGCGAGGCCAAGCGCGCCAGCGCTCCATTCGACATTTAGTTCTTCCGCTGGCCCTGCTAGGGCTTCCTCTGATTCAGGTTTAGACAGCGGCCCGATCGGCCAGTATTCGTAAAGGCGCTCGGTGTAGGAGGTTGCTTCGGCGAGGATCCCTTGCAGCGAGGGCAGTCCTGCGCCGATGACCAGGAACGGGGCAGGATTCGCTTCTTGGCCGAGTCGGTGAAGGGTCGAGTTGATCGTCCGCAGAGTGGAAATCTCGACCTCTTGGAGCTCGTCGATGGCGATGAGCAGCCCAACACCATTCTCTGCTGCGAAGCTCGTGAGTTCTTGCAGCATTTCGCCCAGGTCGCGGTCAATGTCACCACTGTCGGCCCAACCCTTGGCTGGATCGACATCGAAAGAGTACCCTCCGTCGAGATCAGCTCTCATCGTGAATGACTTGAATACACGCTTCACAAACTCCAGTGCCGTGCCGGGCAGGGTGCGCTCGGCGTTGCGCAGTTCCTTGAATATCTCGCGCGTTAGAACGGGCAGGATCGGCTTATCCTGGGTCGCTTCACACGATATGACGATCCAACGCCTGTTCTTCGCCGCGGCCGCCAGTTCGCGCAGGAGCACAGTCTTTCCGACGCCGCGCAATCCGTAAAGAATCTTGGCTCGGGTGGGCCGCCGCAATTCTGCGCGTTGAAGTGTCGACTGGAATTCCGTAATGCGAGCTTCGCGGCCAACCAGCTGATGTGGCCGCGCTCCGGCACCAGGTGTGTATGGGTTTTGCACCAAATCCATGACGCTACTATATCATTCTATAGTGACGTATAAGAGAATCCCCTATATAGTCACATAATATCTTATACAAGCACACCAAGCCGGCCATCAACCTTTTCGTCCGTGAACTCCTCGCCAACCTCGCCCGAATCCAGGAAACAGTATTGCTCTATCCCGACGCCGAGGGGCGCCCCCGCGCCGCCAAACGGTCTTACTCGGAACAGGCGATCCGTTCCTAAAATGCCGATGCATGATGTTTCCAGCGCGTCGATCCCAGATTGCCAAAGACAGCAGGCGCATCATGATCTCGAATGCGACGCTAGAGATCGTCGATTATGCGGCTGGCTCAGGTCAGGCAGTCGTATTCCGTGAGTGGGCGCTGCTCGTTGGCATCCACTCTGACAAGAATCACAATGGGCGACAGGGAACTTGATTAGAAAGCAAGGAAACGTTCGAACGCTTCGCGCGCCAGCTTAGACACTGTTGTGCCCTGCTCTTGGGCCGTTTTTTCCGCACGGGCTTTTAATTCCGGGGCGATACGGAACGACACCTGGGGGGAGTGCTCAGCTTTCCCCGTTAACGATGGACGACCCGCACGCTTATCAAGTTCTTCATGCGCCGCGGCAACGACCTCGTCCACATAAGTTTGATCGATACGTCGACCATCGCTGTCAAGAATAACTTCGGACTCTAGGTCGACATCTGGACCCGAAATGGTGAACGAGTTCGCGAAAATATTCGTACGGCTTATGCTGCTCATCGGTTCCTCCTACGGTAGTGAGTGGGCATCGCGTGAATAACGAGAAGTAACCCAGGCAGAACAACGGCGATGATCTCGATCTCCGTCCCTTTGTCGTCGATACCGAGATAGACGACCTTCGGGTCACTTCCAGCAACCGGGAGAGTTGCGTGAAACGATTGGTTAATCAATGGCCGTTCCGATAAGTTTCCCACTAATTCAACGCTTGCGGGCCCCACTGGTGATCTTGACCGCAAAGTCCACGACCTGATTATGACTGACACAATATGGCGTGTCAAATTATGCATGACATAAAGGGTGGGCTATACCCGCTACGCTGCTCCTGGAGAGGTGCCTCTCGATCTGATTACGCGTGAAAGCGTAGGTTCTTCGGGTCGCGCATGTTATAGAGCGAAGTTATTCGCGCGTAGCGGGTGCCAGCAACTTCGACCTCCAAGAACAATCTCGTTGCGACGACCGCTTGAAACCACCATACACATAATCAGATGGCTTTTGTTGAATTGGTCTCGTCGCACTCCCGCAAGGCAGTCATGAGCAAGTTTTCGCCTAGAATAACTTTTTCTTGGGGCAACGACCAATCTTCACGAAGTGGTCCTTGCGCGATCAAGGTCTGTTATCTGGCGTGAATAGCCTGAGCCACGGTGATCACCGCATCCCAACATCGCGAGCTGCTTTGCGCGCTGCTGGCCAGGCCTTCTTGAATTTGTGGCGCTCGGTTAAGTCATACTGGTGCTGAAGGTCAAGAAGTCGGCCGAGGCCGAGCACCTCGCGACCGCTCACATGCGGTGACTCGGCAAGTTCGCGAAGAAAAAGTTCTGCTACGTGTGCATCGTGCAGATCACCCAGGATGTTGGTGATGGTGGCAAGATTTTGGGCATAGGTGCGCATGGCCTTGCCGGAGATCGTGGCTGCAGAATCGGCCGTGTAACGGGCCCGCTTGGTTCGAATGCGCGCCTGATGCCATTGAGTGCTGGGGGAGTCGAAGGAGAGGCCGCGCACATCCTTAGCAAATTTTCTCCACGTGCGTTCCACCATGGAAGTGAGCAACTCGCCGGCTGGTTCAAATACAGCGTCGGTAACCGGCGGATCAGAGGCAGCGGCGATGAGGTTCTCGATTAAGTCCGAATGGCGGGCACTGTGCAGGGCCACCAGAGCGCTGCTCTGGGCCGCGTTGAGTCGTCGCTCCAATTCTGATCGGATAACACTCGTAGCAACGTCAGCATCAGTTGGGTCGGCAAGCTCTGCTGCTTGTCGGGTCAATCGGTCAAGGAGAACTTCCAGATCACGTACGGCGCCCAACTCGCGAGCGATCCATGCGAGTTCTTCGCGTAATCGTTTTGTTTGATCGGCATCCATGAGCCCCTTGAATGAGCTTAAGGTGCTGCGCAGGCGTCTGGCCGCGACCCGCATTTGATGAATCGAGTCCGGAAGTCCGCGCCGGATGTCTACATCGGCCAACAACAAGTGCCGGGTGTGTTCTGCGATCACCTGCCGGATGAGATCTACGGCCAGGCAGTCTTTGTCGAGTACGCCCAGATCTGGCACATCAGGTGGTGCACTTGCCAGCGGGCCCAAGGCGGAGGCCACCTTGGACAAACTGATGGGGGTAGCCCCGGCATCGAGTATTCGTCTTTGGATCACGAGCAATATGTTCATCGCGCTTGTCGTGTCGTGGAGAATTTCCACTTCAATTTCATGGAAAGCGTTGATTTCTTTCTTGTCTTGTTCGACGCTGACGTGATCATCGGCGATTTCAACGAGGGAATTTCCGTGTTCGTCAATCATCGTGTACGTAGTACGGGTCGTGTTCACGTCGGCGAGGTGTTCAATTTTCTTATTCCGAAGCAGGGGAGCGATTATCGCGACAAATTCGGCAGGTACGTCTCCCTCAGCGACGCTGGCCAGTGGCAAGTGCAACTCATCGCGAGCCCCTTCCAGGCCGTTAGTGACCGGGAGTTTCATGTGCCAACCGGCGTCAGTCCCACCCTCGCGTCGACGCATGGTGATGCCCCAGCGCAGCAACGTGAGTTCCCTGGTGTCGTGATAGGCAGCGCTCATGTGCACGGTGCTCGGCCCGACCAGTGTGGTTCCGTTCAGATCATGAAGAAACGCAGTGACATCAAAATCACTGGTGACCCGCATCTTCACTTCTACTTCGAAGTGCGCTGATGCGCGTGTGCAACTCAATGAATTTTCCTATGCTTCCGATTTACATCGATCGAGTGCTCTTGGTAGTCAGCGAATCGCTGCCTCCCGGTGGGGGAGAGATCACGGGGCCAGGTGCCATGTGCATGCCAGTGCCGGACAGCTGTTTCGATTGCACCAGCCGTATCGAGGTAAGAAAGGATCTCCGCATTCTGTTCAGGACCAGCTATGACCTTGCAGGCATGACAGATGGGTACGAAGGGTACCGGGATGAAACACAAATGGTCATGCTGCATGAATGAATTCTAGGCTCGCGGAATGATTTTCACTGGAAAAAATTCAGTACTCGCCATGCTTTGTCCTTCGTGGTGAAGGTTTCTTTTCATAGGTCCCTTTTTTGCAGGTAGGAAGGATGACTGGAGGAAAACCTCTAATTTGGAAGATCAGGACTTCACGCCAACCTACCCGACATGTAACTTGTGGCAGCATCCAAATGCGACTGGTGGGTGTGAATTCACGGGTTGGCGAGGATCAAAGGAGAAAACACATACGCGTTCCCCGGATGATTGTTTCTATCGCACTACTTCTGGGGATTCAGGCTCTACTGGTTACCCCCGCTGCCTTCGCAGCATGGGTTTATTGGCGACGTGCACTTGCTGACGGTGTAGTCGGAAAGGACAGTGACGAATGCCTCGGACGGGAGTTTTTGCATCTCATGCAACTCCCGTTAGTTATTAGCCGATAATGTACATTATGTCAGATTTTTGACATAATATTCAAACAGATGCAATCGGTACCCCCTGTCCGTTATTTCCGGTTTCACTAACGCAATGATGCGGGTTTCGTGGGTAAATACGCTATTTATTGCCTTGTTTTACCTTGATTGTTGAGTGGGTGAGCCAGTTGGTTTTCGTGAATCTGTTTTTGCAAAAGTATTGCAATTCTTGAGCTTTTCTGGCAATCTTTCATCAGATGATTGATTCTCTCATTTATTCGACGTGTTTGTGAGGGGTTGTGGATGCCGGTTGATGAAGTTGGTCGGGTTGTTGCCGTTAAGGGTTTTCTCCGGCTGAATCCTGTTGATGCTGTTGTTGAAGAGATGCTCTCTGGTTGGCGGCGTCAGCAGTTAAGCAGGAATCTGTCGTTGGACACGATTGCCCAACGGGAGCGCTGCGTGCGTAGATTTGTGGATCATTCCCAGGCTTTTCCGTGGTCATGGACGCCTGGTCATGTTGATGACTTTTTTGGGGACCTGCGCTCGAGGAGAGCGGTTCAACGCAGCACAATTCGTTCGTATCAGAATGCGGTGCGCATGTTTTGTTCATATGTGAGTAATCCCGATTATGGGTGGGATCGTGAATGCGAACGCCTATTTGGCTCCCACCCCAGCCAGGTGGTCTTCGACTGGAATGCGGCACCGCATGCCCAATCAAATGAGCAAGCACCTACTAAACGGGCTTTCACGAAATTGGAGTTGCAGCGACTTTTTGACCGTGCGGATGACGAAGTTTCACGGATTCGCTCTTTTGGCTTGAAAGGTTTATTGCCTGCGTGGCGTGATGCGGTTGCTATGAAAGCTTCCTACGCCTGGGGTTTGCGTCACAATGAAGTGAGGCACTTACAGTCGGTGGACTTCTCACGTAATCCGCACGCTCCAGAGTTTGGTCAGTTCGGGGTGGTTCAGGTTCGCTATGGCAAAGCACACCGATCCTCGGTGTTTAAACGGCGCAGTGTGATGACTGTTTTCCCGTGGGCCGAAACTGTCATGGCTGAATGGGTTCAGGAAGGCCTACCGTTTCTGAGTAGTGGGTTGGATCTTTTCCCTTCAGGTTCACAGGGGGTTGTCAATGGCGCGTTGGGAATTCGTTTTCGCCGGTATCGTGATGAATTGGGTTTCTCCCCCGGCTTAGATTTTCACTCACTACGTAGGTCCTATGTCACGCACTTAATTGAAGATGGATTTGATCCGTTATTCGTGCAACAGCAAGTCGGACACGAACATGCATCCACAACAGCTATTTACACGTGCGTGTCGAGTGATTTTCGCGCCCGGAGTCTGCGTGATGCACTGGACCGCATTATCGAACCCATGATGGAAAGGAATCGCGACACGCAATGAAAAGAAACGTCGGCTACACCTGGCACCTCGCGGAACTTATGGCGCGCCATGGCCTGCATAACACCACGGATCTGATCCCACTGCTGGCAGAGCGAGGGATCGACCTCTCCCCTGCTCAGACATATCGAATTGTTACCGGTAAACCTGAGCGTGTCTCACTACACACCGTAGCCGCGATTTGTGACATTTTCGAATGCGAAGTTGCTGACCTTGTCACCTTCACGGCCACGACCGAGCGTAGGAAGAAACCCACTGCCGACAATGTTCTCCCCCTCGCTGGCGGGAAACGACCGGCCCGTGCACACATCATCAACAATGACTAACCCACCCAGCAGTGAGTAAACAGGGTCGCCCTCGCGCGACAGGAACTCTGCCGTGCGCGCGCTGCCACCGGCTCGTTCGTAAATACCGCGCGAGCTGGCCAGAGGGGCGCATTTGCGGACCCTGCTTCACGAAGGCAACAACAACATATGGGACATGCGCATCCTGCACCCAACACCGAATGTTGCCGGGGATCGATACTTGCGGGGCCCTGACCTGCCGAAACTGCGCAGGCATCACAACTCCGCTGCAATGTGTTGCCTGCGGGAAGGAAGCCGAAAGAGTTCGCGGGGGAAAATGCGCACGATGCGTACTCGTTGATGACCTCAACGCACTCATGCACGCCCCAGCACCCGGAACACCTGCTGCCACACTAGTTACGGCGCTGACCTGCGTGCAACGACCAGCAAGTATCACCACATGGATGCGTAACCCCGATGTTCAGTTCATTCTCGCTGCCCTGGGAACCGGTCACATGCAGTTCTCTCATCAAGGCTTCGATGCTCTCCCCGATAAGACCGCGACACAACATATCCGTGCTCTCTGCGTGGACAATGAACTCCTCCCCGCTCGTGATGAGTACTTCGCGACCTTTACCCACTGGATCGCCTCCCAGCTCGAAAAAGTAGAGAATCTCAATGACCGCAACGTATTGCAGCAGTTCATTACATGGCACCACCTCAAACGGATGACGCAACGACGTCATGAAGGGAAACCCACCCAGGCCGGAATTCACAATGCTAAGCAAGAAATCACCAGCGCCCGCTCATTCCTGGCCTACCTTCGCGAGGGCGACACGAGCTTGCGCGCCTGCACCCAACTCGATATCGACCATTGGTTGGCAACCGGAACCACAACCCGGCACCGCGTGCGCACGTTCATCATCTGGGCAAAGGCAGCACGACACTGCTCACCCTCACTCATCATCGGATTCCGTCACGCAAAAACCACTCCCCTCATCAGCGATGACACGAGAATCTCACTGCTTGAGAAAACCCTCCAAGGCGAGGAACTCTTGCGCACTCGCGTGGCAGCAATGCTGGTCCTGCTCTACGCGCAGCCCATCTCTCGAATCGCGCGACTTATCCAAGAAGCTATTTCGCATCACGACCCAACACTCGCCATTACCTTCTCCACCGAGCCCGTGATCATTCCCGAACCATTCGCCACACTGGTCCTCAACTATTTGACCACCATCAATGCAACCTCAGGGACACGAACACGACAATCACCCTGGCTACTCCCAGGCCGCACTTCCAACTCGAGCATTCACCCGACGTCGCTGCGAAACGAACTCGCTCGATTCGGAATCGACCTTCAAGGCGGGAAAAACGCTGCACTCCGACAGCTCGTTCGCAACGCACCCGCACCCGTAATTGCCGACCTCATGGGCTACAGCCAGAACGTCATTCACCGACACGCTGCAACAGCGGGAACAAATAACACCCGATACGCAGCCATCAAAGCCAACCAAAACCAACAAAAAGGTCCTCATTATTGAGCCTTTGAATATTACGAGATACCAGTAATCGTTTATTTGCAACCGGTTTGACACTGTTTACTATATATTAATTTGTACTATGTGGTCAACTTGTCGTGTTGATTTTGTTCACTTGAGAGCGACATTCTTTCCGTCAGCACGCACTTAAGCATTTCCATTTCCGTATTGCCTTACTGGGCATCCGTCTCGTGACGTTTCATGACTTCGCCGCACGCATGTGCGATGTCATGCTCGTTTGCGCGGTGGCGTGCCCACATGA
>JBDNFH010000125.1:0-10979 GCA_041689915.1 Candidatus Nanopelagicales bacterium
CGAGTAGTTCCCTCCGCTGGTCTATTCACCATAGGCAGGCGCGGGGAATGGGCGGGTCGAAAGACCTGACTGCTAACCTGCCGGCGAATCTTTTACTGTTGTGTGGGTCGGGGACGGAAGGGTGCCACGGTCACGTTGAGTCGTACCGTGAACGAAGTTACGAGGATGGGTTGTTGGTTCACAAGTGGGAGACCCCAGATGAGATCCCGGTTGTGTTGATAAACGGCCGGTGCATGTTGGATAACGAGGGCGGGTCGCAACCATGCTAGGATTGTTCGACATGGAGTACCGGCTACTAATCTTGCAGAAACCAGTCACAACAAACAGGGAAAGGGCAGGGAACAGGTGGGAAAGGGCCAAGGACACGAAGCACTGGCGTGTAATAGCGAAACTGTCAGCGGCCAAAATCCCGCCGTTAAAAACAATGAACGTGACCGTCCAGCCATACCAAAAAAAGGGCAGACTCCAAGACACGGCGGCATGTAACCCGTCCGTGAAAGCAGCCATTGATGGGATCGTTGACGCCGGGGTAATACCAGACGACTCCGGCGAGTATCTACCCAAAATAATTTTCCTCCCATGCAAACGTGGCGAGGATTCACTCGAACTACTGATCCAAGGGGAACCGAATGCCTAGACCGTACCGTCTCGCTGACACGCAGGAACGCGCCGAGTTAGACATCATTAGAGACATCAACGAAACGATAACCAAAAATCTTGGCCGAAACAACCGGCTCGCTTTTGACCGTAAGGAACGGGTCGTGTCCATGATTGGTCGGGGCTGGAGCATGTACGCGATTGCGAAGGAAACTGGTGTGAGCGCGAACACGGTGAAACGTATTACCGAATCGGGTGAGGCATGAAGGTTGAGAAGGTTAAGATTAGTTCGCTGACTCTTGACCCTGAAAACGCCCGTACCCATTCGGAGAAAAACGTTGACGCCATATCGGGTAGTTTGAAACAGTTCGGGCAACGTAAACCCATAGTTGTTTATGACAACATTGTGATTGCGGGTAACGGAACGATAGAGGCAGCGAAGAAACTAGGGTGGACTGACATTGAGATTACGCGCGCACCGGCGGATTGGACTTTCGATCAGGCGAGGGCTTTCGCGCTGGCAGATAACCGTACTGGGGAACTCGCGGATTGGGATAGCACAATGCTTGCGAATCAGTTACTTGAACTTGACGCGGTTGGTTACGATATTAGTGAGTGGGGGTTTGAGGCACTCTCCCCACCAATTGATCCTGAACCGTTAAGTGATCCTTTTTTGGGAGAAAAGTATGAAGTAGTAGTGCAATGTTCGGACGAGTTTGAACAACAAGAATTGTTGAAAAGATTTAGTGACGAGGGGTTAAAAGTGAGAGCGATTGTTTTGTGAAACCGATAATACTTAGTTCAATTATTCATCGAACACCGAGAGTAATGCAGATTGAAGGCATGTTTGATATTGAAGCAAAAATAAAATCTCAAACAATCATTTCGTTAGATGTTCCAAATCTGAATGAGAAACAATGGAATGTTGGCTTAATAGTTGGACCGTCGGGTGCGGGAAAATCAACCGTTGCTAATCATTTATTCTCGGAGCAGATTAAAGCAGTTGAAGATATGAGATGGGGAGAAGCAGCCGTAATTGATGAGTTTCCTAGTGCAATGAGAATACAAGATGTCACAGAATTATTGTCCTCCGTCGGGTTTTCTAGCCCTCCCGCATGGCTTAGACCCTACAAAACATTATCAAATGGAGAACAATTTAGAGTGAGCGTTGCCAGACTACTTGCAGAGCAACCAAGTTTGATTGTGATAGATGAGTTCACAAGTGTGGTAGATCGAACAGTTGCACAAATAGGTTCACACGCCATAGCCAAAACTGTCAGAAAACGCGATCAAAAATTTGTTGCAGTTACTTGTCACTATGATGTTGAAGAATGGCTACAGCCGGATTGGGTTTATCAGCCTCACACCGGAAACTTTCTTTGGAGGTCGGTTCAACCCCGACCCGAAGTTAGTCTTGAAGTTGTTAGAAGCGATTCCTCGGCGTGGGTTGGGTTCGCGCGTCATCATTATTTAGATCACACACTAAACAAATCTGCCAGTGTGTATGTCGGTTTAATTAACGGGCAGCCCGCTGTTATCTGCGCTTTGTTGCATCTAGTTCATAATAAAGTTAAAGACGCTAAGCGCGTTTCACGTATAGTTACTCTGCCAGACTTTCAAGGAATCGGTTTAGCAGGTCACTTTCTGGACGCTATCGGTGGTGCGCTCAAAGAAAAGAGAACCGGTCTATATATCACTACCAGTCACCCTGCAATGATTCGATCATTACATGCTAGAGAAAGTTGGCACATGAATAGAAAACCGTCACGAGTGGCGAAACAAGGATCAACCTCAACGATTAAGGGGAAAATGGATTCCTCTCGATCACGATTGACTGCATCTTTTCGTTATATTGGGAAGCCAGATAAAAGACTTTTTGACATTGTTGGTTGATAGCGGATATTAAGGAGATTGAATACTCATGGCTGACACACCTACGGTAGATGATTCGCGGGTCAAAAACGTTTCGGACTATCTCGCTGCCGGGCACTACATGGAACGCGCCGCAAGAATGGCAAACATTAACCCGTCAACCGTGTACGTGTGGAAACAAAAAGGCGAATCGGAACGTCAACGAATCGAGTCTGGTGAGGAACCAACCGAGGCGGGACAAAAATATCTCGCCATCCTCGAACTCGTTGAGAAGGCCCAAGAGGCAGCGGCACACCGGGCCATGCTGTCTATACAGAAAGCCGCCGCAGACGGGTCGTGGCAAGCCGCCGCATGGTATCTGGAACGAACAGACTCGCAGCATTACGGGCGTAAAACTATTCTGGTCGGTAAAGATGACGGGCCGGTACAAGTACAGGCAGTAACCCCTGAGGAAGTAGACGCTAAACTACGTTTACTTATTGGTGCGGCGGAGGCGAGCGAACGTGAGCGTGCTGGAACACCTCAACAAATTACCTGAACACGCCCGCCTCAAAATCTTGTCCGAACTTGAACCCGACGAGTTGGCTAACCTCATGGCGCGCATTGACGGGTCACCGTGGTACAAGTACCGGAATGACCCCGTAGGGTTCGTTACGGAGGGTATTAGTGAAAGCATGTGGTCTAAACAGGTTGAGATACTTGAGTCGCTTATCGTCAACAAGAGGACCGCTGTCCCTGCAGCGCACGCCCCCGGAAAGTCGCATCTAGCGGCTAGGGCTATTGCGTGGTGGGTTGCCGTTCACCCGCCAGAAACGGTTCGTGTTGTCACGACAGCGAACACGTTCCGGCAAGTACGGAACATTTTGTGGCCCCACATTCGCCGGGTTGTCGCCGCGAACAATCTACCCGGTGAAGTCCTTACTACCGAATGGAAAATTGGTAAGGACATTGTTGCGGACGGGTTCTCACCCGCTGACCACAACGAGACCGCCGTACAAGGGATCCACGCTCAAAATCTGTTGATCGTTGTGGACGAGGCGGGGGGTATTAGTAACACGATTGGGCAGGCACTTGAATCGTTGATGACTGGTGGTAACACGCGGCTTCTTATTTTGGGGAACCCACCTACAAACAATCCGGGTTCGTGGTTTGAACGTTCATGTAACAGCACACTTTTTAACGTGATACCGATTAGCGCGTTTGACACACCCAATTTCACGGGCGAAAAGATCGGTGAGTGGGCAAAAAACCTTGTGGATCAAACGTGGGTCGATGATGTGATTACCTCATTCGGCGAGGATTCCGCTTTCGTTCAAGCGAGAGTGTACGCACGGTTCCCACGTAACGTCACGACGACTGTTATCCCGGTTGACTGGGCTGAGTCCGCCACGAAAATTGAGAGTGTTCCGGGGCGGATCCGGCTGGGTGTCGATATTGCCGCCGATGGTGGGGACGAGTTCGTGATCGCGGAATCGTGCGGTAACACCGTAAAAATTGTGCACGGGACACGAGGCAACAAGTCACCGGTTGAGGTTGCCGGTCGGGTACTGGAAGCGATCCACAATTCGGAGGCGTTTCATGTGAAACATTCGATCTCGGAACGGGTACGGGTGAAGATTGACGCTATCGGTGTGGGTTGGGGTGTCGCGGGTTTGTTGGAGGATTGGGGGAAAGAGGGTCGGCATAATTCCCTGATTGTGGCGGTGAATGTTTCACAGGCCGCATCGGATCGTGAAAAGTTTCTGAACCAACGGTCGGAGATGTGGTGGACGGGCCGTGAACTTTTACAGCCAGACGAGGACGGTGACCAGTTTGTTCGCCTTGAAGTTGATTCGGCGACGGTCGCTCAACTATCCTCACCAACGTACCGGGCTAATTCGGCGGGGAAGATCCAGATCGAGTCGAAGGGTGACATGAAGAAACGGGGTGTGTCTTCCCCGGATAGGGCGGAGGCCGTGTTGTTGGCGTTGTTTGAGCCGCCGAGTTCTGAGATAGATATTCCTGCGCCGCTTTCGTTGACGAGTTCTAATAGTTGGTCGTGACACGCTTAACCCACCCCCATGTAATACTACGGTAGGGTAGTGCTACACTTAAACTATTGAGACCGGCGAGGGGCTGATCTCAGGAGAGGGAAACATGAGCGATATGTTCAAGTGCAAGAGTTGTGGACACTCGGTTGCGTGGAAAGAATCAAAGAAGGGCAACCGCTACTTGGCTCAGCCGTTGTCTTGGTCTAGCGACGAAGGTAACGAACGTACCTACTGGCCTTCACATAAATGCGTTTCCGATCCTGAGTGGATCGCGGGTCAAGAGCAGAGGGAAGAGGAAAGAATCGAAGCGGCAATCGAGTCAGGCCAGATCGTCAAGGGTTCGTGGGTCGATGTTGTTAAAGGCCGCAAAGTTCCTATCGGCACACACGCCGAGGTCTTCTGGATTGGTGACAACGGATACGGGGAATCAGTTGGACTCAAGGTGACAGGGGAGAGCGTATTCACCTCAGCGACAAACGTAGAACTTGTAAGAGCGTAACCGACAAGAAAAGGGGAAACAAAATGAACACAGCGACATTCACTCACCGGGCCAACGGCGACCTGTGGCCACACAGCAGCGACGTGAAAGTAACCCAATACCACACGCTGAATTGTGAAGTCTGCGGCGCACCAAACGCCCACAGGATTTTCGACAAGGATCTGATTTCAATGGCCGTCTGCGGAGCATGCAACTAATGAAGGGGAAACGAAATGACTGATTTGAGGCGATTCACACCCAAAATATGTTTGTACGGTGATTGTAAAACGGCTGGGGTGTACATGGATCTTGACTCTAAAGGCAGGTTTGTTCTTTACGATGAAGCGGTCGAAGCCGACCCGGAAAGGGAGCAATGACTCTCCCGAAGGTCATGGGTGACTGGTCGCTGCGCGCCGAGTGCCGTGGCGTTAAAGACCCCGACATTTTCTTTCCCGACTCCGGGCCGGGCCATGATCGGGAAGCGAAAGCCGTATGTGCTCGTTGCCCCGTAACCGTGGAGTGCCTAGCGTATTCGCAGGCGGGTGCGATTGAGCACGGTATTTTCGGTGGGCTCGGTGGAGGGCCACGGATCGCACTTAGGAGACGAGAAAGGGAGTTGGTGGCATGAGTTACACAGAGTTTCTTGACCGCAAGGCGCAACTACGTAACGCGGGTGGATTTGAACCGACGGAACTACCGGAGCATCTGTTCCCATTTCAACGAGCACTAGTTGAGTGGGCAATCCGTCAAGGGCGTGGCGCGATATTCGCGGACTGTGGGCTAGGTAAAACTCCGATGTCTCTAGCGTGGGCTGAGCAGGTGAACCGTAAGACTGGCAAGCCCGTACTGATATTGACGCCGCTCGCTGTCGGGTTTCAGATTGTGGCCGAGGCTGGAAAGTTCGGGCACGATGCGGCACTGTCTCGCACTGGCAAAGTCACCGCACCAATTACTGTCACGAACTATGAGCAACTAGGTAAGTTTGATTGGCAGGATTTCGGCGGTGTCGTGTGCGATGAGTCGTCGATTCTTAAATCCTTCGATGGCACAACTAAAGCGCAAGTGACCGAGTTCATGCGGCGACTACCGTACCGGCTACTAGGAACCGCTACTGCCGCACCGAATGACTGGATTGAACTTGGCACGTCTAGCGAGGCTCTTGGTGATCTGGGTTACATGGACATGCTGACCCGATTCTTTACTAACAAGTCGCATACGTCTACCTCTCGTGGATCTCGCAGGTTTGTCAATGGAGTGAGCGGGACAGACGCATACCGGCTCAAGGGTCACGCGGAGGAACCTTTCTGGCGGTGGGTCGCGTCATGGGCTAGGGCCACGCGCCGACCGTCTGATCTCGGATTCGATGATGACGGATTCGGTCTACCAAAACTGATTACTCGGCAGACAATTGTTGAGGCGTCCCGGCCAGCCGAAGGGACGCTGTTTGACGTGCCCGCGTTTGGACTCCGAGAGGAACGGGAGGAAGCCCGGCGCACCCTAGTGGAGCGTTGCGAGGCGGCAGCGGAAGCAATAGCGGACGCCGACTACGCCGTGTCGTGGTGTCACCTCAACGATGAGTCTGCGCTACTCACGAAACTAATCCCCGGCGCTGTTGAAGTATCAGGGTCGGATAGTCCCGACGCGAAAGAGGAAAAACTGGGCGCGTTTAGTAGGGGCGAGATACGGGTGCTGGTAACTAAACCTCGCATTGGCGCGTGGGGACTCAACTGGCAGCACGCGCACCGCATGACGTACTTTCCTAGTCACAGTTACGAGCAGTACTACCAAGCGGTGCGCCGCATGTGGCGTTTCGGTCAGACCAACAATGTTGTTATTGACGTGATTTCCACCGAGGGTGGGCGCAACGTGCTTGCAAGTCTGGAACGCAAGGCTCACCAAGCCGACGCAATGTTCTCATCCCTAGTTACTCACATGAATGACTCGCTCACTATTACGAGCGCAACCTACGATACGAAAGTGAAGGTACCAAAATGGCTGGCGTCCTAGATCAAGAGATTACTGACCGTTGGGCGATATACAACGCCGACGCGATGGACGTAATGGCAGAGATGCCAGACGAATCAATTCACGCGTCGATCTACTCCCCGCCGTTCGCGGGCCTGTACGTCTATTCGTCTAATGATCGTGACGTGTCCAACGCCCGGAATTATGCGGAGTTCCGCGAACACTACGGAATGTTTGTATCCCAGATTCACCGGCTAACAATGCCGGGAAGAATGACGGCCGTACATGCCGCACCCATACCATCCGCTAATAGTGGCAGGGATTCCCTGTTCGACTTTCCCGGTGACGTGATCCGGTTACATGAGGAAAATGGTTGGGATTGGATTGCCCGACACGCGATATGGAAGGAACCGCTGGCCGTTCGTAACCGGACTATGCAGCACAATCTTTCCCACCGCACCATTGTTGAGGATGGTAGTTTCGGGGGAGTCGCGTCCGCTGACGAGTTGCTTATTTTCCGTAAGCGGGGCGAGTCCACTCCCGCATCCCACCTAACCGGGCTTGACTACTACGCAGGTAGCGAGTCGGTTCCATCCGATCTGCTCAAGTTCCGTAATTGGCCCGGCAAGCAAACCGAGAACAGGTACTCGCATTGGATCTGGAGACGCTACGCGTCATCAGTGTGGGATGACATACGTCTAGGTCATGTCCTGCCGTTTCGTGACGCTAAAGACCCCGATGATGAGAAGCACGTCCACCCGCTACAACTGGACGTTATTGCCCGTTTCGTGCAACTGAGGACTATGCCGGGCGAGCGGGTACTGACACCGTTCATGGGTGTGGGTAGCGAAGTCTACGAGTCGGTCAGGCTCGGACGTGTCGGTATCGGGATCGAACTCAAGCAGTCCTATTACGTGCAGGCTCTACGGAATCTTGCGGCCGTAGACGATGAACTGGTTATCGAGGATGACCTGATGGGATTGATTGCAGACGAGGCCAGCGCATGACAACGTGGGCTGAACCGGCGAAGTTTAAGGTGAGTGATCAGATGCACGCTGGGGGATGCAATTTCAGCGTATTCAATAATAAATGCACATGTAAACGTAACTCCCCTGAGTTACGCACCGCAGACGCGCTGAAATCTATCAGTGAGTTGCTTACAGTCCTTGTGCTTATAGGCGCAGAAAACGTTCGGAGACAGTCATGAGCAACGAATACAACCTTTACCCAATCCTGCGCTGCGAGAAATGCGCAGAGGCTCGACCTTTCAAAATTGTGCCGCGCGATGCAGATGAGAGAGTTTACTTCGATCAAGTGTGCTGCTCTTGTGAGACACCTGAGCAGGTGTCGGCATGACAACGTGGGCTGAACCCCGACAGTTGGCTTTACTCGCTGACCCGTTGGACGAACGCTTCACTGAGTTTCACCACGCGAACCCGCACGTTTACCGGACGATAGTTGCCTTCGCCTATCAATGGAAGTCGGCGGGGCATGACAAGTGCAGCATGAAAATGTTGTTTGAAGTGTTGCGGTGGGAGTACGGGATCACAACCCGATCCACGGACGGTTTCACGCTCAACAATTCGTACACGAGCAGATATACGAGATTGATCCACGCGAACGAACCAGACCTCGCAGGCTTTTTCAACACACGACAACTCGAAGCCGATAGGGGTGAATTTCGTGAATGTTAGAAAAGATCATGGTAGCATGAAGGCAAGTAACCTTAAGGAGGTCATCATGCTCACGGAAGAACAGGCCACGATCCTTATTGGCGGACAGCCCATACTTGTCAAACAGATTGACCGCGTAATAACCGGCGGCGGTGATGCTGAGCAGATCATTTCTACGGTTGCTGACTGGTTGACGTCTTACCGTCCTACTGAACTGGAGGATTTGTATTGCACCCCGCTGGATGTGACGGCGTTTATTCTCCGCAAGGGTGAAGTGCTCTGATGACGGATGCGGATATTTCACGGTGTGATTGTGGTGGGTGGATCTATAAAGGCGCGTCGTGTCAGGTGTGCTACCTGTTGAAGGGGGAAGGTTTAACTACCCCCAATGAATAGGCACTAGGGGGTAATGCTACACTGGGTTTATTGAGGGCAAGGGGCTACTCAATAAGAGGGAGGGGAAACACAATGCTATCCGAACCAAAAAATCTGGAAGTCGAATACGTTCACGAACGCGACACGATCCACGGCTACACGATCACCGTCAACGAATGGTCCGACGGCGAGTTCACTGTCATAGCGGAGAAACCCGAAACGGAAGGGTTCGCTGTCGGCATGGACCGCATCATTGACGAGCCGTGGGCTTACGACACGTTCCCGGCTGATGAAGAAATCCAAACACACATTGAGGAACTGCTCGAAGAACGATTCGAGAATCCCGGTTCAATAACCAACATGATAATTAGGGGAGCGTAATGAACGTCAAAAAAGTAGTGAGTAAGAAAGATTTCTCCAGAGTCCTTGAGAGTCTTCCACTCGACACTGTGATCACGATTGTGGAAGATGGGGCTAACGGGGAGTTCACGTGTACGGGGCGCATTTTCCGGGATGGTAACGATAATCTTTACGTTGGTCATACCCGTATTTTCCGTGATGAGGATCGGTACCGGGAGTTTGGTGGGGCTAGTGTGAGCCTGAAAAGTTTGGTGGTGGAGTGATGAATCTGGAAACGGGCCACGCGCTAGATGCTATTGGTCAAAGAATTGGGCTACTACAAATTGCTCACAATGAGATACGCACGCACCTAACCAACCTTGAGAAACGATACGACGGGCTCAAGGTGGAGTCGTTTCACGCTGACGGTTTACTGCGAACGTCTAGGAATCGGATAAGCGAACTCGAATGCGAACGGGATATCTTAGCCAAGCGGATAGTCGAACAGATGGATCGGCTAAAATTAGCAGGGTTTGAGAGTTACAATCTTGGCTGGGCTGATTGTTTAATCGCCAACAATTTGGCTCCCCGCCCTGTTTACAGAGGGCCAGCGGATGGCACGAGGGAATACCCACTGGAAGGTCACGCATGAGTCACTACCGAACGTGCATGTTTGAGAACGGGCAAGAATGCATATGCGACAGTATCAAAAGATCACTTGACTATTGGGCTTCCGAGCAAACGCTATATGCTCAACGGATAGCGGGCCGCCGTGAGGGGCTACTTGTTTGTGTGGGTCTCGTAACAACATCTTTCGTTGTCGTGGGGCTGATAGTTCTAATAATTAACTGGATCACATAACCGTCCTCGTTTTGAGGGCATAAAGAAAAGGGGAAACAATAATGAGTGAAATAACGATTGCTGACAGGTGCAGGGATCTTGCCGTGTTTCTTGACAAGTACCCGAACCTACCCACGCCCAACACTGCTGAAGCCACACCGCACTCAGCGGAAGTACTCTGGTATTTATTTTCCAACAATGATTTCACGGAGCAGAAGAAAATCGCTTCTGACATCATTCGCTTGCTACCCGGCCCGGCTAATAAGGTTTACGGAACAGATTTGTTCACCTTCGCAGGTGAGTGTGATGGTGTGAAGTGGCAGGTGATTGTGAGTCGTCCCGCTGTGTGTGAACGGGTTGTGACAGCCGTTGAGAGCGTGACAACAATGATTACTGATCCTGACGCGCCAAAGATTGAGGTTACGGAAGATGTAGAAACCGTGGAATGGGTTTGTAGCCCGCTACTTTCAGGGGCGGTGGCGTAAATGAAGATCAGTTTGTGTAAGACATTGAGAGAGCCGGGTCTGATCGTGTCGTCAATTGAAATCGTTGATGACACAGACTTTGAAAGAGAAATGAAGATCGGTGGGGATGACAGTCGCCCAATTGTGATTCCGGGTCTCAAGGCCGCGCACGTTGTTATCACGGTTCATTCTGACGGCATGGAGCCGTTGGAGAAACTTATCGCGTCAGTGATGGGAAGGAAGAGCAATGAATAAAATACAACGTTGGAAAAAGGTCGGCTGGGATCCCGTACCGGACATTGACGGCGACCTAGTCAAGTTTGAGGATCACGTTGATGCGGTTGAG
>JBDNFH010000126.1:0-1403 GCA_041689915.1 Candidatus Nanopelagicales bacterium
CCCTGCAATGAAGGGTTGGCGAATAAAATTCGTTGAATTACCCACTTTAAGGCGTCTTTCACTAATGCTTTTAAACTTTTTCCATGTTTAGTTTCAGCCGGAGGTGATTCTTGTTCCACGGTCTCGATGTCTTGTTCCACGGTCTCGATGTTCTGAGGGCTCAAAAGTCCCCCCTCTATAATCAAGTCCGAGTAGAGATGCTCATTCCACACGGCGCTACTAACTTGGTAGTCAAATTCAACAAAATTTTGGGCTGCAGGCCATCGCTCGCTCGAATTAATTTTTCGAAATTTGATCTCTGGGAACAGCGAACAAGCATTTTGCAAAGATGTCCAGCGATCAAAAAGAACTTGAATAAAGTACAAAGCCCAATGACCGATAAGGATTCGCCAATACTGAATCGAATGATTGGTATCGTGAAGTTCGTTTAATGTGTCTGTCAACGTTGGTAATATTGATTCGTAAAGGTCAATGAGGTGCTGGAGATCAAAAGCGAGTTTTCTACGGTCATCCCAATGATATGGCGCAATTGAGTAGCTCAAATGGCCCCAAATTTCTCGACGCGAGTTTCTAAGGCACCATTTTCCCAAGAAGTACATGTTAGACCCTGGGTCCCACGTCTCTTCTATGGAGGTTGTACCAAGAGTGAAACCCGTGCTCCGAAATCCGTGCGCACCCTTAACTGAATCCACTGGATTGAATCTTCCCTTCCACTCCACCTGCCCCGGGTTAGTCTACCAGACGATGTGACCTCCGGAAAGTGACCGTTGTTTATGAGAGTTGTGGCAGGCTGATCTGAAGGAGGATTACTATGCCACGTCAATATCCGATCGCTTTCCGGGATGAAATGGTTAGCCGAATGCTCGATGGTGAGTCGTTCCTGGCTCTTGTTGCAGAGTCTTGGGTTCCTATGCAAACGTTGCATCGCTGGAAACACCAAGCCCAGATTGATGCAGGGCAAACCGAAGGAGTGAACTCGGCAGAGAGCGCTGCCTTGCGTGCAGCCCATAAACACATCAAGGCGCTGGAGCAGGAGTTACAGCTCGTCAAGGACGCGTCCCAGATTTATGATTCCTTGGCGGTGGTGGATCCAAAAGGCGACAGGCCGCCCGCGTAGGGACTCGTAACGCGCGGCCCACTTTGGGCGGAGCGCTACCCGTGCTGCGGGTGTTCCGCCGACTGGTACTCAGCCATGCTGTCGGCAAGGTCCACACCGATTCTCGCGGCACTTACGGGTATCGCAGGGTCGGTGCTGCTCTACGGACCCCGTCGGGGTTGATCGTTAATCACAAACTTGTTGCCCGGGTCATGCAGGAATTGCAACTACATGGGTTATTGAGGTTCACCCCAAAAAGTAGACACCTGTCTTGCAAGGTTTAGTCCTTGCCGGAAGGATGTTGTTA
>JBDNFH010000127.1:0-60101 GCA_041689915.1 Candidatus Nanopelagicales bacterium
CTCCAACAAAACCTCAGAAGTTGGACTCGCCTCTAGTCCAAGTCCCGCAATTCGAACAAGGTCCTCTTCGTTGTAGGCGATTCCTGAGCCCGCCCCTCCCATGGTGAATGAAGGACGCACAACTACCGGATAACCAAGTTCAATAACGCCGGCGAGAGCGTCGTCCATGGTGTGACAAATATGCGAGCGCGCACTTTCGGCGCCAATTTCTTGAACAATTTTGCGAAACTTCTCGCGATTCTCCCCACGTTCAATTGCGTCAATGTCTGCCCCGATTAACTCGACGTTGTATTTTTTGAGGATCCCCGCTTTATCTAATTGAATTGCAGCATTAAGGGCCGTTTGTCCGCCCAGTGTTGGCAGCAGTGCATCCGGGCGTTCTTTTGCAATCACTAACTCCAAATACTCGGTTGTAATGGGTTCGATATAGGTAGCGTCGGCAAACTCTGGGTCGGTCATGATGGTTGCCGGATTTGAATTGACCAAAATCACGCGAATGCCTTCGTCGCGCAACACGCGACATGCCTGCGTACCCGAGTAGTCAAACTCACAGGCTTGCCCAATAATAATTGGCCCCGACCCAATCACCATGACTGACTTAATATCGTCGCGTTTAGGCATGTGAACCCATCTTTTCTAGGAATCGGTCAAAGAGGTAGTCGGAATCATGTGGCCCTGCTGCAGCCTCAGGATGGTACTGAACACTGAATGCATTTTGATCTAGTAACTCGATGCCCTCCACGACATTGTCATTCAGACAAATATGTGAAATTCGGGCGCGGCCGTAGGCAGTATCAAATTCCAATGACTCGGGTGCGCGGACCGCAAACCCATGATTGTGCGCCGTGATCTCAACTTTCCCCGTGGTCAAGTCTTTTACCGGTTGGTTAATTCCTCGATGGCCATATTGCATTTTGTAGGTCTCTAATCCAAGTGCGCGGCCTAAAATTTGGTTACCAAAGCAAATTCCAAACAGTGGCATTTTTGCGCTAAGTGCCTCTTGAACTAATGCGACGGCGCTCACTGCGGTCGCCGGATCACCAGGTCCGTTTGAAAGGAAAACGCCATCGGGTTTCAATGCTGCGATCTCCTTCCATGTTGTGTTCGCGTTAACAACATGGACTTCGATGCCGCGCTCGGACATGCGCTGGGGCGTCATGAACTTGATTCCCAGGTCGATAGCCACGCAGGTGGCCTTCTTCTCACCTTGGGCGGCGATTACGTAATTTTCCGAGGTCGTTACTTGATCGGTGAAACTTGCACCAAGCATGACCTGAGAGTCATTAACGGCGGCAATCAGGTCAGTGATGTTGTCGCCGGTTGAATCCGAAAAGACACCCATCCGCATTGCGCCACGCTCGCGTAAGTGACGGGTAAGTGCCCGGGTGTCGACACCCTCAATTCCCACGATTCCGTTGGCTGTGAGCTCGTCTGCGAGCGTGCCCGTAGCCCGCCAATTGGATGCGACGCGGGATAACTCACGGATGACAAAACCGGACGGCCACATTCGCCGGGATTCCGAGTCCTCAAGGTTAATACCGGTATTACCAATATGTGGGGCGGTCATGACAACGATTTGACCGCAGTAAGACGGGTCGGTGAGGGTTTCTTGATAGCCGGTCATACCGGTTGAAAAAACTGCTTCACCAAAAGCTACTTCACTTGCGCCGAATCCTTTACCCACGAGTGAGTATCCGTCTTCGAGAACCAGCGTCGCCGGCTTAGCATTTCTCATTCCGCACTCATCTCACTTTCAATAAATTCAATTAATTGCTGGTAGATCCGATGGACCAAGTCGATCACCGCTGCGTCAATTCAACGGAACCTTCATCCATTGAGTTCACCGCCACGGACTTGATGTACCCCGTTGAAAAAGACATCCGTCACACACACCGGGAGTGTCATGCCAGCGTAGGGTGTATTTCCCGATAGCGATGCGAGCGCTTCGGCAACGACCTCGCGGGTTTGTTTCGGGTCAATGAGTACTAAGTGCGCTGGTTCACCGATGGCCAGTGGACGTCCGTGATTCCTCGCCCGTCCGATTTTTGCGGGGGCGCTGGACATGCGATCGCTCAAAGTACGCCAATTCCAATTTGGCGTCTCTGCCATTGCCGCTACGACTACACCAAGTGCAGTTTCAAGGCCAAGCATTCCGAATGCCGCGCTATCCCATTCGCAATCCTTTGCCTCATGCGGGTGAGGTGCATGGTCGGTTGCCACTGCGTCAATCGTTCCGTCAGCCAAACCTTCGCGCAGTGCGAGGGTATCTGCTCGTGAACGAAGTGGCGGATTTACTTTGTATACCGGATCGAAACTAGAAACTAAATCTTCCGTGAGCAACAAATGGTGGGGGGTGACTTCCGCGGTCACCCGAACACCCATTTCCTTGGCCCAACGGACAATGGCAACACTGCCGGCAGTTGAGACGTGACACACGTGTAACCGAGAGTCAACGTGCGATGCGAGCAGTACGTCACGGGCAATTATTGATTCCTCAGCTACTGCCGGCCAACCCGTTAAGCCAAGGACCCCGGAGAGCTCACCCTCATTCATCTGGGCACCTTGCGTTAACCGCGGATCCTGAGCATGTTGGGCGATCACTCCGTCAAATGTCTTCACGTATTCCAAAGCGCGGCGCATGAGGAGTGGATCAGACACACAATGACCGTCGTCGCTAAATACAGTCACTCCCGCCGACGAGGCCGCCATTGCCCCTAGTTCTGCAAGAGCTTCACCTTGTAGGCCAACGCTCACTGCGCCAATGGGGAAAACGTCAACCAAACCGGTCTCCCGGCCAATACGCCACACCTGTTCAACGACCCCGGCAGTATCTGCAACGGGGGTGGTGTTCGCCATGGCGAACACCGCCGAGAATCCACCTAATGTTGCAGCGCGCGAGCCTGATGCAATTGTCTCAGCGTCCTCTCGACCTGGTTCGCGCAAATGCGTGTGTAGGTCAACAAATGAAGGAAGGCAAATCCGACCGTGCGCCTCAATGACCTGGAGATTCTCGGGGTCGAGTTCAACTCCAATCTCGGTAATCCGTCCGTCAACAATCCGCAGGTCTTGCACTTCTTCACCATAAGGCCTTGATCCAACAATCAAATACGAATTAAGTGACACTGACATCTCCTCCGATAAGTAAGTACATAGATGCCATGCGCACTTTAAGCCCGTTCGCCACTTGCTCCGTGATCACACTTCGCGCGCTGTCCGCCACTTCAGCAGAAATTTCAACGCCACGATTCATAGGTCCAGGGTGCATCACTATTGCGTGCTCAGGTAGTACTGCCGCTCGCGCACGATTTAGGCCAAATGCCCGACTGTACTCAAGTTCGCTGGGGAAAAAAGTTCCGTTCATGCGCTCCTGTTGCACTCGCAGCATCATGATTGCATCCAATTGCGGTAGTCGCGCATCTAGTGAATAACTCACTTCACACGGCCAATTCTCAACCCCCACGGGCAACAACGTGGGTGGACCAATCACCACCACCTTGGCTCCAAGACTCGCCAAAAGAAAAATATTTGAGCGGGCAACCCTCGAGTGCAGTACGTCGCCCACAATTCCAATTGTCAGTCCGTTGAAATCTGAAGCTTCTGGCCGCAGACGTGCGCGGATGGTAAATGCATCTCCGAGCGCTTGGGTCGGGTGCTCATGTTTACCGTCACCGGCATTGAGCACACTTGACTCCAGCCAGCCAGCATGCGCCAACCTGTGCGCGGCCCCAGGTGATGAATGACGCACAACAATCATGTCCGCGCCCATAGCCTTCAGAGTCAAGGCCGTGTCCTTGAGGCTCTCACCCTTAGAAACACTCGAACCTTTTGCTGAAAAGGTAACTACGTCAGCAGAGAGCCTTTTTGCAGCTCGCTCAAATGAAAGCCGGGTTCGGGTTGAGTCTTCATAGAAAAGATTGACAACAGTGCGACCTCGCAAAGTTGGTAGCAACTTGGTCCCGCCGTCGGTTACCCGGTCAAGCTCGAGTGCCGTGTCAAGAATTTGCAAAGTATCGGTGCGACTTAGATCCTGTACCGAGATGAGGTGCTTCATGCTAGGGGCTCAACGGACTGAATCACGACTTGATCGACCGAGTCAATTTCACTTATGCTCACTGACACTTTTTCACTTAATGAAGTCGGTAAGTTTTTACCAACGTAATCTGCTCGAATAGGTAGCTCACGGTGACCCCGATCAACCAACACTGCAAGTTGCACAACCGCCGGACGTCCATACTCATTGAGTGCATCAAGCGCTGCTCTAATTGTTCGCCCAGAAAAGAGGACGTCGTCAACCAAAATAACGGTTTTCCCGTCAATCCCCTCCAAGGGAATATGTGTTTGCCCTAATGCTTTGGACGGACGCATTTGTAGGTCATCGCGGAAAAGAGTAACGTCCAGGGACCCTACCGGAATGCTAACTTTTTCGATCTCACCAATATTTTTTGCCAACCGCTGGGCAAGGGGAACACCTCGAGTGGGAATACCCATGATGACAACGTTGCTCACGTCTTTGACATTTTCAACGACTTGGTGAGCGAGTCTGCGTAATGCCCGAGCAATGTCGTCGGGGTCGGCGACCATCCGACTACCGGTTCGGACCAAACTTGCCGGTGCCCCATTAATTGGCTCTGTCATGTGCTCGTCCTTCCCCGCCTCACTGAACGGGTCTTAAAGGTGTGTGAACTAGATGAACTTGTGTTGGGTGAAACTTACCCGATTGGTTGGAACCGGTTAAACACCGCCACCGCGGCCCGCCGTCCCCATTTTATGAACGCGCATTCCGTTGGTTGTCCCCGGAATACCAGGAGGCACACCCGCTACAATTACCACTCGCTGCCCTGACGTAGCCCGACCAATGTCAAGCAATGCCTTGTCAACTTGGACTACCATGTCGTCGGTATGGCTCACTTGAGGAACCAAGAAAGTTTCAACACCCCAGGTCAGCGACAACTGACTGCGAACTCTGGGATTTGGAGTAAACGCAAGAAGTGGCGTATGCGCGCGCCAACGTGAAATCAACCTGGCTGATCTACCGGTTTCAGTAAACGCAATGAGATAGGAGGAGCCCGTCCCTATTGCAACATCGACCGCGGCATGGGTGAGTGCTCGAGCGGTTGAGCCGGTTGGTGAATCCATCAATGGTGGGATTCGGTCGAGTGCCTCTGATTCTATGTGCTCGATAATTGTGGACATAGTCTCAACTGCATGTGCGGGCCGCACACCCACACTTGTTTCACCAGAGAGCATGAGTGCGTCGGCACCGTCAAGCACAGCATTCGCCACGTCACTGACTTCAGCCCGTGTTGGGCGACTCTGCGTGATCATCGAATCAAGCATTTGTGTTGCCACAATTACCGGCTTTCCAGCCTCACGACACATTTGAATTGCCCTTTTTTGTACAAGCGGAACCATCTCCAGAGGAAGTTCGACCCCGAGGTCCCCGCGCGCAACCATGACCCCGTCGAATGCGGCGATAATGTCCTCGAGATTATCCACTGCCTGCGGCTTTTCCACCTTTGCAAGCACTGGCACTCGAATACCCTCCTCGTCCATGATCGCATGAACGTCATGGATATCTGCTGAGGAACGCACGAACGATAGTGCGATGAGGTCGGCGCCAATCCGCAAACCCCAGCGCAAATCCTCACGATCCTTTTCAGAAAGTGCCGGTACACTTACGGCAACACCGGGCAAGTTGAATCCTTTGTTATTGGAAACAATGCCCCCATCAATCACAATCGTGTGAACGCGCGGGCCAACAACCTTGGTGACCTGCAATTCAATTCGTCCATCGTCGACCAGGACGCGGTCGCCAGGGTTGACGTCGCCGGGAAGCCCGGTAAAAGTCGTGGAGACCATTTTTGCGTCCCCCGGGCACTCCTCGGTGGTAACGATGAATTCTTCCCCAACCACCAACTCAACCGGGCCGCACGCAAATCGTCCAAGCCTAATTTTTGGACCTTGAAGGTCAACCAAGATCGCCACACTGCGCCCAGAAATATCAGATGCTTCCCGGACCCACTTGTAAGCATTCGAGTGATCTGCATAGTCTCCGTGTGACAGATTCAACCGGGCTACATCCATGCCTGCTTCAACCAACTCTAAAACTGCTTGTGCGCTTGCGGTCGCGGGACCAAGTGTTGCAACGATTTTGACTCTTCTCATGATCGCACCTTACTGTAACCGGTTACACGCAGTTTCCTTATACGACGAGCGGGCGATCAAATGCCGAAATGGGGCTATGCAGGTTGGTCGAACCCATCAGGAATCGATCAACAGATGCTGCGGCCGCTCGGCCTTCAGCAATTGCCCACACAATCAACGACTGACCACGACCAGCATCACCGGCAACAAACACCCCTTCTGATTTGGTCAAAAATTGCCCATCACGCTTGATATTGCCGCGAGCATCAAGTTCGAGCCCCAACTGCTCAAGATATGGCCCCGGTTCTGGCCCGCTGAAGCCCAAAGCAAGAAGCACGACATCGGCTTTGAGAATCTGCTCGGTCTCGGGAACAACCGCGAAGCTTCCGTTCACGAACTCAACTTCAGCAAGTTCGATCCCAGAGACTTTTTGGCTATCCGCGGTGAGGAATTTTTGAGTAGACATCGAAAATAGTCTTTCCCCACCTTCTTCCTGTGAGCTGGAAACGCGATAAATCATGGGGTAGGTCGGCCAAGGGGAATGCTCGCTTAGCTCTGTACCTGGATTAGGCATGATTTCAAGTTGGGTGACGCTTGCCGCTCCCTGACGGTGGCATGTGCCCAAGCAGTCTGAGCCTGTATCACCACCGCCAAGAATGACAACATGTTTACCAGCAACGTCAGAGGGTGATGTCTCAAAATCGCCTTCCTGCACCCGATTGGCCAATGGCAAAAACTCCATTGCTTGATAAATTCCAGCAAGATCACGGCCGGGTACATCGAGTTCGCGGGCGACGGTCGCACCAACACACACCACAATCGCGTCATAGCGGTGGCGTAAATCCGAGCCGGTGAGATCCACTCCGATCTCAATTCCCGAGCGGAACTTAACGCCTTCAGCTTCCATCTGGCCAAGCCGTTGATCAAGATGGTGCTTTTCCATTTTGAACTCAGGGATTCCATATCGCAGGAGTCCACCAATCCGATCTTCGCGCTCAAAAACAGCAACAGTGTGCCCTGCCCGGGCAAGTTGCTGGGCGGCCGCAAGACCTGCCGGACCAGATCCGACAACTGCGACCGTGCGACCTGAAAGACTTTCCGGTGGGGCTGGGTTAACCCAACCCGATTGCCAGGCCCGGTCGATAATGGAAAGTTCAACCTGCTTAATGGCTACTGGATCCTCATTGATTCCCAGAACACATGCGTTCTCACAAGGCGCCGGACACAGCCGCCCGGTGAACTCCGGGAAATTATTCGTTGCATGCAGACGCTCAATAGCCTGTTCCCAGTCACCATCTAGTACCAATTCATTCCATTCAGGAATGAGATTGCCAAGGGGGCATGCGTTATGGCAAAACGGGATACCGCAATCCATGCAGCGCCCGGCTTGCTTTTCAACATCGCGCGCCTCGAAGTCTTCATAGACTTCACGCCAATCTCGAATCCTGATGTCAACCGTTCGGCGCTTGGGAAGTTCCCGATCTGTTGTCATAAATCCACGTGGATCACCCATTGTCGCTCCTTAACGTTACCTGCATGACTAAACCCTGCTCATAATTGCCAGCATTGGATCTTCACCGCGGCTAAGAGCATCGGCTTCAATTTCCAGCACCCGTTTGTAGTCACGTGGAATCACCTTTGTGAACCGGGTGATGGCCGAAGTCCACGTTGTAAGGAGCCGGCTTCCCTGGGTTGATCCAGTGTGCTCAACGTGCTTGGAGATTAATTCAAATAACTCTTGTGCATCAGTTTCATCAAGTTGATTCAGTTCAACTAATTCGTGATTAATCAAAGTTGGGTCGAGGTCGAGTAGGTATGCGATCCCACCTGACATTCCAGCGCCAAAGTTGCGTCCAATAGATCCTAGGACCACGACCCTTCCACCGGTCATGTACTCACAGCCGTGATCCCCCACGCCTTCAACCACGGCGAGAGCACCAGAGTTACGAACACAGAAACGTTCACCAACTCGACCGCGCAAAAATAATTCACCCGAAGTCGCGCCGTAGCCGATCACGTTACCTGCAATAGTGTTCTCACCCGGTTCGAATGGGGCGCTGGCATGAGGGTGCACCACGATTCGACCCCCGGAGAGCCCCTTGCCAACGTAGTCATTCGCATCCCCCACCAGCCGCAATGTCAGCCCGCGCGGAATAAACGCACCAAAACTTTGCCCTGCAGAGCCAGTGAATGAAATGTCGATTGTCCCGTCTGGCAAACCTCCACGTTTGGTAATCGCACTTCCTAACATGGTGCCAACGGTCCGATTTACATTTCGAATCGGAAGATCAATTTTCGTGGGGAGTCCAGTCTTCAAAGCGTCAGCACTCATGCGCAATAACTCCTGATCGAGCGCATGCTCTAAACCGTGATCCTGATTTTTCATGTGTCTGCGGTGACCAAGTGCCTCTAGATTCGGAACGTGCAAAATCGGTTCGAGGTTGAGGCCATCAGCTTTCCAGTGCGTAATAGCTTTGTTCATATTAAGCACTTCAACTTGACCAATTGCCTCATTTAGCGAAGTGAAACCCAACTCAGCAAGTAATTCACGTACTTCCTGGGCAAGGAACGCAAAGAATGTTTCAACAAACTCCGGCTTCCCAGAGAACTTTTCGCGCAGAACTGGATTTTGAGTCGCAACACCAACCGGGCAGGTGTCAAGGTGGCAGACCCGCATCATGATGCAACCCATGACTACCAGCGGTGCGGTAGCGAAACCAAATTCTTCAGCACCTAGGAGTGCAGCAATTACTACATCGCGTCCGGTTTTGAGCTGACCATCAGTTTGCAGGACAACGCGGTCCCGTAAACCGTTGAGAAGAAGTGTCTGTTGAGTTTCAGCCAGACCCAACTCCCATGGAGCCCCTGCATGTTTAAGGGAAGTAAGTGGTGCCGCACCGGTCCCACCGTCATGCCCGGAAATTAAAATCACATCAGCATGTGCTTTGACAACCCCGGCAGCAACAGTGCCCACCCCGACTTGAGCAACTAATTTTACGTTAATGCGTGCATCAGAGTTGGCATTCTTGAGATCATGAATCAACTGAGCTAAGTCTTCAATCGAATAGATATCGTGATGAGGCGGCGGTGAAATCAAAGCTACGCCAGGAGTGGAGTACCGTGTTTTTGCGATCCACGGATAGACCTTGTTACCTGGTAATTGACCACCTTCACCCGGCTTGGCGCCCTGCGCCATTTTGATTTGAATGTCGTCACAGTTAACCAAGTATTCACTGGTTACACCAAACCGACCCGATGCAACTTGTTTTATTGCTGAACGCTTTAGGTCGCCATTGCTCATGGGTAGATATCGCTCCGGATCCTCCCCGCCCTCACCCGTATTGGATTTTGCCCCAAGTCGATTCATGGCAATCGCGAGCGTCTCATGGGCTTCGGCTGAAATAGATCCATAGGACATGGCGCCGGTCGAGAACCTTTTTAAGATGCTCTCAATGGGCTCGACTTGATCAATGGGAATTGCAGCCCTCTCTGAATTGAACTCAAAAAGTCCCCGGAGGGTCATTAGTCGCTGTGACTGATCATTGACCCGGTTGGTGTACTCACGGAAAATATCGAACCGCTTGGTCCTCGTTGCATGCTGCAACCGAAATACCGTTTCGGGATCGAACAAATGCGGTGAACCTTCACGTCGCCACTGATACTCACCACCGTCTCGCAAGGTTCGGTGCGTCGGTGAGATCCCAGAAATGGGATAAGCATCTGCGTGTCGCGCAGTATTCTCCTCGGCGATCACATCAATACTTACTCCACCAAGTTGTGAGGTTGTGCCGGTGAAGTATGCGTCAATAAATTCCTGCGAAAGGCCTATGGCTTCAAAAATCTGTGCCCCTCGATATGAAGCCACTGTTGACACACCCATTTTAGACATGACTTTGAGCAGGCCTTTACCCAATGATTTGATCATATTGCGCATAGCCTTCTCTGGTGAAATGTCAGAAATCACATTGCGACGAACCAGATCCTCAACACTTTCGAGAGCAAGATAAGGATTAATGGCCGCAGCCCCGTAACCGATCAACAGTGCGACATGATGCACCTCACGAACGTCACCAGTTTCAATGAGCAGGCTGATCGTGGTGCGGTTCTTGGTTCGCACCAAATGGTGATGCACAGCCGCACACAGCAACAGGGATGGGATCGGTGCGAGGCTCGCATTGCTATCTCGGTCTGAGAGAACAATGAATCTCTTACCTTGCCGAATCAGCGCATCCACTTCATGGAAGATTTCAAGGATGCGCTTTTCAAGGGCCGCTCCACCGCCATGCACGTTGTAAAGGCCTTTAATCCGAGCCGCCGCAAACTCCGGCAATTTCCCGTCAGCATTAATGTGTAGGATTTTGGCAAGTTCATCGTTATCAATAACTGGGAAGGGCAACACGACCTGACGACAGTGACCCGGTGAAGCCTCCAACAAATTGCCTTCAGGCCCAATAATACTGCCCAGTGAAGTCACAATTTCTTCGCGGATCGCATCAAGTGGTGGATTCGTGACCTGGGCAAAAAGCTGACTGAAGTAGTCAAAAAGCATGCGGGGACGGTCTGAGAGCCCCGCAATTGGTGTATCTGTTCCCATTGAGCCAACTGCTTCAGCGCCATTTTCCGCCATCGGTTTAATAATGAACCGCAAGTCCTCTTGGGTGTAACCAAAGGTTTGTTGGCGCCGGGCAACCGAATCCTTAGTGTGCACGATGTGTTCGCGCTCAGGTAGTGCATCAAGGTGGACGAGTTCGCGCAATAACCACTCCTGATAAGGATTTTCACCAGCGAGTGAGTCTTTAATTTCTTCGTCTTCAATTACCCTACCTGCAGCCGTGTCAACCAGAAACATTTTCCCTGGCTGCAATCGGCCTTTACGAATTACGGTGCTTGGATCAATGTCGAGAACTCCGGCTTCCGAAGCCAATACGACTAACCCGTCATCGCAGACCCAAAAACGCCCAGGACGAAGTCCATTGCGGTCCAGAACTGCCCCAATCACCGTTCCGTCGGTGAAACACACATTTGCTGGACCATCCCACGGCTCCATGATCGTTGCGTGGAATTCATAGAAGGCCCTGCGAGCCGGAGACATCGAGAGATTGTTTTCCCACGCCTCAGGGATCATCATGAGGACCGAATGTGGAAGTGAGCGACCACCGAGATGCAGAAGTTCAAGGACTTCATCAAATGAGGCCGAGTCACTTGCCTCGGGTGAACAGATCGGGAACAGCCTGGTTAAATCACCCGGCAAAATGTCGGAAGTCAACATTGCTTCACGGGCGGTCATCCAGTTGCGGTTACCTCGCACAGTATTGATCTCGCCGTTATGCGCGATCAGCCGATAAGGGTGCGCAAGTGGCCAAGATGGAAATGTATTGGTTGAAAACCGAGAGTGAACTAATGCTAAGGCGCTGTGCACCAATGGATCAGTGAGATCAGGGAAAAATGGTGCCAGTTGACCCGTGGTGAGCATCCCCTTGTAGAGCAGGGTCCGACTTGATAGTGAGGAAAAATAAACACCGAGATCGTGCTCGGCGAGTTTGCGGAATCCGTACACGGCACGATCAAGTGCAATTCCTTCTGAAGTGTTGTCGGTTATGAACAACTGCCAAAAATCTGGCATACATGATTTCGCCATTGCCCCGATCATTGAGTCATGCGTGGGCACTTGTCGCCAACCAATAATGCTCAAGTCTTCAGAGAGTGCAAGTTCGGCCAAAGCAGCCTTCGCAAGTGGGGCTTGACCTTGATCAAAAAATGCCGTACCGACCGCGTATGCACCGGCCGGAGGTAATTCGAAATCAACATTTTTTCGCAGGAAACGGTCGGGAACCTGGATCAAGATGCCGGCGCCATCGCCACTGTCGGGCTCACTACCTGATGCACCGCGGTGTTCAAGATTGGTCAGCGCTTTGAGGGCCTTTTCTACAATTTCGTGCGTTGGGATCCCCGTGAGGGTAGCGACAAATGCAACACCACATGCATCATGTTCATTGGCAGGGTTATAAAGACCCTGCGCTTGTGGAAGCTGTGCTTTGGGTTGCAGGCTAATCGCCATCTTCGAACTCCTCAAACGTCGCGTTACGCACGGATTGATTCTGAACAGCGGAGATAAAATAAACTGATTCAGAAAATTCCGGGACGACGTTGGCCCGAGGGTCGAACTATACCGTTTTTCCTTCGGTTGGCTCAGCAGGTGCGGCAATTACTTCCCGCCCGGGCCGCATACGCGCCGAGATCACCAAGTAGGCCAGCGCTCCCAGGCCAACCACGATCGAGGTCCACACATTGAGGCGGAGTCCCAAAATTTCATTGGCGCTATCAATTCGAAGGGCTTCAATCCAGACTCGGCCCACCGTGTAGAGCAGCACGTACAGGGCAAATGCCCTGCCATGACCGAGGTTGAATCTACGATCAGCCCAGATCACAACCAGCGCCACTCCCACCAGCCACAGGGACTCATAGAGAAACGTGGGGTGAAACGTCGAGTAATCAACGTAGCCTGACGGTCGATTTGCCGGTGAAATTTCCAATCCCCACGGCAATGTCATGGGTGAACCGAAGAGTTCTTGGTTGAAGTAGTTGCCCCACCGCCCGATCGCTTGGGCAAGTGCGATTCCCGGAGCGATTGCATCAGCTATTGGTGGAAGGGCAACGCCACTGCGACGAGCGCCGATCCATGCACCAACTGCGCCCAGGGCTACCGCGCCCCAAATTCCTAGGCCGCCATCCCAGATGCGCAGAGCCGCAATGAATCCTCTCCCTTCGGCGCCAAAATAAATCTGCCAGTCGGTGACCACGTGGTAGAGGCGTCCGCCAACGATTCCGAATGGAACCGCCCAGACGGCAATGTCAGTAATCACGCCCGGGCGGCCGCCGCGTGCTTCATAACGCTTATTGCCCAAGATAATGGCAACGATTATTCCCAGCACAATGAACAATGCGTATGCCCTAATGGGGATTGGGCCTAAATCCCATACACCGTTATCGGGGCTGGGGATGAATGTTTTCATGTGAGAGTCCGTTACTAACTACGACTTGGAAGCTACGAGGTCAGCGAGAGCAATTGGATCTGCCAAAACTTCAGTTCCCACAGGTTCACCATTGAGAAAGCCTGATGGCGTACCTCCGATTTGCGAGGTGGCAAATTCTTGATTGGTGTTTGCCGCCCAGGCAAGATAAGTGCCGTCGGTGAGGCACTGGGAGAAGGCCGGGAGATCCGCGTCAGCAACACCTGATTGAGCAGCGAATGACAGGAGCTGCTCGTCGGTGTAACCAACACCCTCTTCAGTGGGCTGGCCAGCATAGACCGCATTGTGGTATTCCTTGGTTTTGTCACGGTCAATCGCGCATCCCCATGCGGCAATGGCACGGTGTGATGAATCATTTCCTAGATTTGCATCAAGGAATGCGGTCGGACGGTAAATGAGTTGAACTTTTCCTTCTTCAGCAAGTTGTTCGATTCCAACTCCATTGGCTATTTCAAGTGCACCACAGGCTGGGCACTGAAAGTCTTCCCACACTTCAAGAACTGGTACTTCCGCACTGCCAGTGCCGTAGGGCACTCCGAACGGGGTCGGTGAGTCGGCCGCAAAGACGTCGACCGGCAAAGCTGCTGCGGGATCTGGGGCAACAATGCCACTGGTCGAACCACTTGCATCACTGGATGGGCTACTGCTGCTGGCGTAAACCGCGACTCCGATGATAGCTGCCATGACAGCAACCACTGCTGCTCCACCAATGATGCGAACCGTGCGCTCGCGACGTTTCTCGGACGCTTGAGCTACACCACGTGCTTCTGCAGCTCGTTCGCGGCGACCCTTTTCACCCATTGCACCCGCTCCTATTCACATTCTTTTGGACCTACCGTGACAAATTGAATCTTTAGAATAAGCGAAGCCACCTAGCGCCCCTGACGTACCCCTTCGGCGAGTTCCCGCGCAAGTTCGGCAACTGCGTTGGCGCCACCTGTATTTGCTGCTTTGACAAAGGCCGATCCGACAATTACCCCGTCGGCGTATTTCGCAATTTCGGTTGCCTGAATGCCATTTGAGACTCCCAGACCTACCGCAATGGGAAGGTCTGTGCATTGACGAACACGCGCTACTAACTCAGGTGCCATATTGCTCACGTGATCTCGCGCGCCGGTAACCCCCATGGTCGAGGCCGCGTACACGAAGCCCTTGGTTTGTTGACAAATCTGGGTGATTCTCTCGTTCGTGGATGACGGGGCGACCAGGAAAATCGGGTCAACGTCATGTGCTAGTGCCGCTGCTATCCAGGGCTGTGCCTCTTCAATTGTGAGATCCGGGGTGATTACGCCCACTCCACCGGCCTGCTGCAGTTCGCGAGCGAAGCGTTCAACTCCAAATTGCTCGATGGGGTTCCAGTAGCTCATGACTACCGGCACGACCCCAAGCCCAGCAACGGATTTGACAACCGTCAACACCGACGCAGGGGTCGCCCCATTGGTCAGCGCTTGATCAACCGCCTGTTGAATGACGGGGCCATCCATTAATGGATCTGAATAGGGAAGCCCAACCTCAATGAGGTCAACTCCCCCTTCACACATTGCTTTCACGAGTTCAAGAGACTCTCCCAAAGTGGGAAAGCCGGCCGGTAAATAACCAATGAGTAGTGCCCGGCCCTCACTTTTTGCCTGGGCAAATGCCAAACCGATTGCGCCAGCACCCGTTGTGTTCACGAATCAGCGCCCTTCAGAGTGTTCAAGCTCAATTCCAAACCAACGGGCAGCGGTTGCCACGTCTTTATCCCCGCGCCCACTGAGATTTAAAATTATCACAGAATCCGGGCCAAGTTCTTTACCCAATCGAATCGCGCCGGCTAACCCGTGCGCTGTTTCAATGGCCGGGATGATCCCCTCGGTGCGCGAGCACAGGGCGAATGCGTCCATGGCCTCAGAATCGTTGACCGGTTCGTAGATCGCCCGCCCAGTGTCGTGCAACCAAGCATGTTCAGGGCCCACGCCCGGGTAATCAAGCCCGGCACTGATGGAGTGTGAAGGCAAAGTTTGCCCCCATTTGTCCTGCATGACATAAGTGCGAGCGCCGTGGAGCACCCCTGGCCTGCCCGCTGAGAATCTTGCCGCATGTCGACCGGTTTCGACTCCGTCACCACCGGCCTCGTAGCCCCTCAATTGCACGTCAAGGTCATCGATGAAACCACTGAAAAGCCCCATGGCATTGGAGCCTCCACCAACACACGCTGCCACAGCGTCTGGTAAACGACCTTCAACTGCCAAGATCTGTTCGCGCGATTCGCGTCCAATCACCGAATGGAAGTGACGCACCATGTCGGGAAACGGCGAGGGTCCGGTGACCGTTCCCAATACGTAATGGGTAGTTTCAACGGATGCAACCCAGTCGCGCATCGCTTCGTTGATCGCATCCTTGAGGGTCTTGCTCCCATGTGTCACGGGAACGACTTCGGCGCCAAGGAGTTTCATCCGCGCCACGTTGAGTGCCTGACGCCTGGTGTCTTCCTCGCCCATGTACACGACGCATTCCAGGCCCAATAGCGCCGCAGCCGTCGCGGTTGCGACTCCGTGTTGGCCTGCACCAGTTTCAGCAATGACCCGCGTTTTTCCCATGCGCTGGGCGAGCAGTGCTTGGCCCAAAGCATTATTTATTTTATGTGATCCGGTGTGATTTAGGTCTTCACGTTTGAAATAAATGTGCGCACCATTGCAATACTGACCAAATCTCAACGCTCGTGTGAGCGGTGAGGGACGTCCGGTGTAATCCCGCTCTAAATCTGACAGCCGAACGGCAAAATCTGGATCAGCGATGGCTATGCGAAAGGCAGCATCTAATTGATCGAGTGCGCTCGTTAGTGCCTCGGGCACGAATCTGCCACCGTAAGGACCAAAATGGCCCCGAAGTTCTACCCCACGTTCAACTTCGGATGTAGTCATGCCCTACCCCGCGACCGACACGCGGGGTGCGCACCTGCAGCAACTAATTCTTGAACTGCTTCCCTGGGATTACCACCCACAACCAGTGACTCCCCTACAAGTACAGCGTCAGCGCCCGCATCGGCATAATTCATAAGATCATGATGGTCGCGAACCCCAGACTCGGCAATTCGAATACATGAGGTGGGGATCCGACTGGCAACGCGACTAAAAGTTGAGCGATCTACTTCCAGGGTCTTTAAGTTTCGTGCATTTACTCCGATAACTGCGGCGCCAGCGCCAAGTGCGCGATCAATTTCTTCTTCGTCGTGTACTTCAATGAGTGCGGTAAGGCCCAGACTATGTGTTCGCTCAATAAGAGACACCAGTACCTCTTGCTCAAGGGCTGCCACGATCAATAGCACCATGTCTGCGCCATAAGCCTTAGCTTCCCACAACTGGTAACTTCCAATAACAAAATCTTTGCGCAGCACCGGAATGTCCACCGCAGCACGTACTTCTCTCAAGTCAGCCAGACTTCCACCAAAGCGGCGTTCTTCGGTGAGCACACTGATGCAATGCGCGCCACCTGCTTCGTATTCGGCGGCGAGTAACCCTGGGTTGGGGATTTGTGCAAGTACGCCCTTACTGGGGCTTGCTCTCTTCACTTCTGCGATCACGCACACATCAGGGCCACCAAGAATTGCTTTAACATTTTGGGCTTCGCGCACCTTGAGCGCTCGCTCCTTCAACTGCTCAAGTGTGGTGTGCTCCATGCGCACAGCAACATCTTCGCGAACACCAGCGATTATGTCGTCTAAAACCGTCACGCTGGTAGCGTAGCCGTACCCGAATTCACACTTTATTTCGCTGTGGGATTTCAATGGTAAATCTGGCTCCCCCTTCGGGTGCCGGTCCAACTTTCGCACACCCACCCATTCCGGTCGCCAACCGTCCCACAAGTGCTAAACCAATCCCGGTTCCCACCGGCCGCACTCCCCGATACCGTTCATAAAGTGCCCCAGGTTCAAATGCCACCTTTTGGTCATCAGCACTTAGGCCAGGACCTGAATCGCGAACCTCGATGACGAGAGAACTCATTAATTGCTCAATTCTAATTGCCAGGGTGCTGTAACTCGGACTCAACCTCAGTGCATTTTCTGCCAAATTGTCCACAATTTGTCGAAGCCTGAAGGGATCTCCAATAAATTCACCGCTCACAAAAATTTCGCACTCAAGATTCACTTGTGATTCTTGGCAGCGATAACCCCAGACTTGACACACTTCACTTGCAAATACCGGTAGGTCAATTGCCACCTCTGAGATAGCAAAATCAACCGCACCGAGTCTGGCCAAGTCCAGGAGATCACTGACTAATCGATCCAGGCGCGCTGACTCGGATGAAATGAGGCGTGCGGCGTCAATTGCTTTGCTTCCCGACAATATGCCGTCCGCGATCGCTTCGCTGTAACCCTTCACAGCAGTGAGCGGGGTTCGAAATTCGTGCGAGACAGATAACAGGAATTCACGCTGGCGCACTTCAGAAGCGATCAATGCAGAATCAAGTGCATTGAGCGAAGTCAAAATTTCATCAACCTCTTTTGGTCCCATAGATGCTAGTTCCACACCACGTGATCCACTTGCCATAGACATGGCTGCCGTGCTTGCTCGGCGCAGAGGTCTTGCTAAACGTTGCGCAGCAAAAACCCCTAACGGAATTGCAATTATCAAACCGATTGCGAGCGCCAACGCAAGTCGCCAAATAATCGTTCCAGCACTGGCCCCAGCGACCGAGATAGGTTGAATCAGAATTACTGAACCATCAGCACTCAATGGTCGACCCTCAATTAAGTACTCGCTGTCCACTGATGAAACCCGACCCGAGATGTCCTGGCCGTCATTGAGTTGATCGACATAAGTTTGCGGAAAATTAAAGGGTAAGTCGTCAAGATTCGGCGATCCCAGTGGAATCAGATAAGCCGAGATTGATTCCCTTTGAAGGGTCTTAATCAAGCCTTGCCCAACACCAAGTCCTGTTCCTGATCCCTGCTGATCAATTGCATTAGCCGTCACATTGGCCAATTGCGCAAGATTTTTGGCGCCGACATCTTGTGAACTGGATACAACGAGTGGATAGGACACAAGCCCCGCCACCACAATCGCTATCGTGGCAACAGCGCTCGTAAGGAGTACGAGGAGTGCGACAATGCTCCACCTACGCAATTTCACGTGAGGGTTTCATGTGACGGTGCTTCCCATGAATACCCAACCCCGCGAACAGTGCGAATCGGTGCATCAATGCCAAGTTTTGTTCGAATCTGGGCAATATGCACGTCAATCGTTCGTGTCCCCAATGCCTCTGAATAGCCCCACACATTTTCGAGCAATTCCAAACGTTCAATAACTTGCCCGGGGCGAGCCATGAGATAGGCCACTAAGTCAAACTCGGTCGCGGTAAGGACAACTGGTTTTCCATTGTGTGATGCGCGCCGAGTTTTTAGATTCAATTGAACGCCCTCTGCTCCAAGGATTTCGCTCGCGCTCAATTGATGCGCAGACCTGCGGACAATCGCTTTAACCCTCGCTACAAGTTCCCTGGGACTAAATGGTTTGGTCACGTAGTCGTCTGCGCCCAGCTCAAGGCCCAGCACTCGATCTACTTCGTCCTCACGTGCTGTGCAGAAAACTATTGGTGTCCAATCGTTAGCGGCACGCAGTTGACGACAAATCTGAGTTCCATCCAATTTGGGAAGTCCAACGTCAAGGATTATGAGATCAAAGTTTTCATTTTGCGCCGCGGCTAATCCTGATTCACCGTCAAAACGAGTTTGCACTTCAAAGCCTTCGCGGGTGAGATAAACACCGATGAGATCTGAGATGGGTCGCTCATCTTCGACCACGAGGACTCTCATGTGGTCACCATGAATTAACTCGAATTTACGCGTTTACGGTTTTCTTGCCCAGACCCATCATGGCCATGACCTTGCCAACCACTGCGCCAAGAACTACGAGTCCTACACCAACCCAAAACAGTGGCCAATTCCCCAAAATGATCGCAAGGGTTCCCACAACAAATGCCAGAATAATAATGACAACGGCGGTCCAAGCTGCAGGGGTCGAACCATGATCCTCGTATTGGTCACTCATGGCGGTATCTAATCATGGGAGCGTCCCTTATCCGGATCTGACTCAAGTGTTGGGTCAACACCGGCATCAAGCTGGGCCCACGTATCTTGCTCCGGTGGTATTGATCTCGAGTATTTTCCACCCAAAGTCGGCCAATTCTTCGATGTCAAAGCGACAATCATGTTCGTGATCACCAATCCGACACTGAGCGCGATTGCAACAACCCATAACGCATTTAGGCCGTCCTTATCGAGAAGAATCAAGGAATAAATCCCTATCGTCGAAATGACTGCGCCAAGGGTTCCCAGAATTCTCCGCCCCCACGTACTGGTTGCCAAGATGCCAATGACCACTGCCAAGGAAACCGAGCCAACGGCAAAAATAAATGAATCGAGGTCCGATCCCGCAAATTCCTGCGAGGCAAGTTCACTCTGTACCGAACCCCAGATAAGTCCACCCACCCACAGCAGAACCCCGGCAATAATTGACTGTAGAGCAATTGTCAGGAAATATTTTCTCGCTGGCGACACTGCACATACCTTCGATTAATTCTCAAGTTGTTGAGCCAAGGCAACGGCTCGAATAAGGGCCATAGCTTTATTGACACACTCGTCATTTTCCCTAGCGGGGACTGAATCTGCCACGATTCCACCACCAGCCTGAATGTGAGCGATTCCATGTTTTAGTAATGCGGTGCGAATGGCAATTGCCATGTCCATGTTGCCGGCGAAATCAAAATACCCGACACAGCCGCCGTAGAGCCCGCGCCGCTCGGATTCAAGTTCCTCAATAATCTGCATCGCGCGTGGCTTCGGTGCACCTGAAAGCGTCCCAGCAGGGAAAGTCGCCCTAAGAACCGTAAACGCATCTTCATTGAAGTTAAGTTCACCTGTCACAGTGGACACTAAATGCATGACATGTGAGTAACGTTCAACGTGCATAAAGTCAATGACGTTGACACTACCCGGAGTGCAAACCCGACCAAGGTCGTTACGAGCGAGGTCAACTAACATTAAGTGCTCTGCGCGTTCTTTCTTGTCGTCCAACAAATCTTGTGCCAACACACGATCGCGCTCCGGGTCTGCGCTTCGCCAGCGTGTTCCAGCGATCGGATGCACCACCGCATTGCGGTTACGCACCGTGACCAACGCTTCCGGTGAAGACCCAATAATTTCAAAAGCAACGCGACTGAAATCTTGTGGATCAGGGACCCTGACCAAGTACATGTAGGGACTTGGATTAGTTGATCGCAGAATCCGGTAGATGCTGAGTGCACTTGCCTTGGTTGGCACACTAAACCGCTGGGAAAGCACTACCTGGAATGCATCACCCGCACGGATGTACTCCTTGATCGTGTCAATGTTTTTTAAATATGTCTCTTCGCTTGTCACCCGTGGAGGTAAAGTTAACTCTGCATCAAGTACCGGCATTGCGAGCGCCCCGCTCGATGCAATGTGGGCCAAGGACTCTTGCATTTGGTCAAGTCGAGTAATTGAATTTGCATATGCTTGCTCGACACGCTCGGGAGAATTGTCAAAATTAATTGCATTAGCGATCAACGTCACCGTGCTCTGAAGGTGATCAACCACGGCGATATCTGACGCCAATAGGAAACCCAGATCAGGTATCTCGAGTGAATCACTTGTCGACTCACCAATTCCTTCCCAGTTGCGCACAATGTCGTAGGACATGTATCCAACGAGACCACCCGTAAACGGGAAGTCTCCTGCGCCCGAAACCTTTGACTTCTGGGTGTGCAATTGGTTCAGGGTTGCTTCAAGTATGTCAAGGGCCAAGCCACTTTGTGGCAGGCCTTCGGGCACTCGCCCACTCCACACCGCTTTCCCTTGCGACTCCGAGAGCATCGCAGCGCTATTAACCCCGATAAATGAATAGCGTGACCATTGGACACCGGCTTCCGCCGATTCCAGTAGGAAGGTGCCGGCCCGCTCCCCGCACAGTGCGTGAAATAGACCGATTGCGCTGACATGATCGACTAAGAGCGATCGAGAAACTGCCACAACTCTTTGGATTTGAGCCAGCTCGCGAAACCGCTCAAAATCTGGAGCATCCGAATTTTCCTGTGTCACTTGTCAATACCTCGATCGAAAAAACAGGTGGGGTTACCAGTGTGACAAGCAGGTCCACTTTGATCGACAACGAGTAGAAGAGTGTCCCCGTCACAATCAGCTCGCAGACTCTGAACCGATTGACTATTTCCTGATTCTTCGCCTTTAACCCAGATTTTGTTCCGGCTGCGGGAAAAATATGTCCCCAAACCTGTATCAATGGTCAACTGCACGGCTGTAGCGTTCATCCAGGCCAACATCAGCACTTCTTTACTCATTGAATCTTGGGCAATTACCGGTACTAGGCCGTCTTCATCGAATCGAATCCGGGAAATGAACTCACTGGCCTGGTTCATGGCACCAACTTAGTTGGCACACGAACCGGAATGGATTCAGCCTTAAGTGCATTTTTCACCTCAGCAATGGTAACTTCACCAAAATGGAAAACACTCGCGGCCAGGACCGCTTGCGCACCCGCGTTTATTGCGGCGGCAAAATCGCTTGGAGCGCCTGCCCCACCACTGGCAATAATCGGAACGTTCACTGCAGCGCGAACCGCTTGGATGAGTTCGAGATCAAAGCCGGACTTGGTGCCGTCGGCATCCATTGAGTTGAGCAAGATTTCACCTACGCCGTAGCCCGCCGCCGTCTGAGCCCATTGCACTGCATCAAGGCCAGCAGATTCACGACCCCCATGGGTGGTTACTCCAAACCCACTTGGTTGATCAGATTCTCGGCGGGCATCCAATGAAAGCACAATGCATTGGGATCCAAATCGCTGCGCTGCTTCGCGCAGGAGCTCTGGACGGGAAATCGCTGCAGTGTTGATTGAGACTTTGTCAGCACCAGCACGCAGAAGTGCGTCAATATCCTCGATACTACGAATTCCACCGCCCACCGTTACCGGAATAAAAACTTGATCAGCGCTACGACGCACTAGTTCAAGTGTCGTCTCCCGATCTGAACTTGAAGCCGTGATGTCAAGAAATACCAGTTCGTCAATTCCGGCCGCCCCGTACCTGGATGCCAATTCGATCGGGTCGCCTGCATCGACGAGATCGACAAAATTCACGCCCTTAACGACTCTGCCGGCATCAACGTCAAGGCAAGCAATAACTCGCGCAGCGAATGTCACGGCTGAGGAGGTCCCCACTGGTAGGGGTCATAGCGACCTTCAACGGCGACGAGTGCCTCTGGGAGACTAAAAGCTTGCTCATATAGCGCTTTACCAACAATCGCGCCCTCGATCCCTTTCATCTCGGCTAGTTTGTGTAAATCTTCTAGCTTAGAGATTCCACCCGATGCGATTACCCTCGCACGAGTTGACTCGGTGACCTGCTTCAAAAGGTGAAAATTGGGTCCATGCATTGTGCCGTCTTTATGCACGTCAGTGACCACGTACCGGGTGCAACCGGCGGCGTCCAGCCGGCCAATTGTTTCCCAGAGGTCGCCGCCCTCGGTTGTCCAACCGCGGGCGGCCAATGTGTGTCCCTTCACGTCAAGGCCGACGGCAATTCGCTCGCCGTATTCAGCTATGACCGCTTCGGTCCAATCAGGATTTTCTAGCGCAGCAGTTCCTAGATTCACTCGAGCGCAACCGGTTGCAAGTGCCGCCGTTAAACTTTCATCACTTCTGATTCCCCCCGAGAGTTCAACTTTGACTTCTCGCCCGATTCTCTCGACCACGTGGGCAATTAAGGTTGCGTTGTCCCCGGTACCAAATGCTGCATCCAGATCAACCAGGTGAATCCACTCTGCGCCCTGATTCACCCAGGTTTGGGCAGCATCGAGAGGTGAACCGTAAATGGTTTCACTTCCCGCTTTCCCTTGGACCAGGCGGACAGCTTTGCCGTCTTTGACGTCAACAGCGGGCAGGAGAGTGAATTTCATTCCTCCAGTCTAGGTGAGGGTGTCGATCCAGTTGTTGATCAGCGTGAGTCCAGCTTCGCCACTCTTCTCTGGGTGAAACTGGACCGCGGAAAGCGGGCCATTTTCCACCGCCGCGATAAAAGGTGCCCCGTAATCACTCCACGTAACCATTGGTGGGTGTTGATATGGGTCGGTATCGCTCATGGCCCACTCTTGTGCTGCATAGGAGTGCACGAAATAAAACAATTCGGACTCAACTCCGGCAAAGAGCGAAGTCGCAGCTGGTGGCGCAACATTGTTCCACCCCATGTGCGGGACGATCGGAGCCACCAAGCGATCAACGGTGCCGGGCCATTGGCCCAATCCTTCAGTACCAATTCCGTGCTCGATCCCCTGATCAAACATGATCTGCATTCCGACACAGATTCCCAACACGGGACGCTTGGCAACTAATCTGGCATCAACCAGTACGCCACCCCGAACCGTGTTTATTCCTTGCATGCAGGCGGCATAGGCTCCCACTCCTGGAATGATCAATCCGTCAGCATTAAGGCATGTATCAAAGTCCGAACTCAAAATCGCGGTAGCTCCTACGTGCTCGGCGGCACGAACTGCCGACCGAACATTGCCAAAGCCGTAGTCGAGAACCGCAACCGTAGGTGACATAGAAAATTATCTCTTTACTGCGATCCAGTGAGCGTGCCTTTAGTTGACGGCACTCCCACCACGCGGGAATCTCGGGCAACGGCGGTACGCAATGAGCGGGCAACACTCTTAAATTGCGCTTCGACGACATGGTGGGCATTGCGCCCAACAAGTACATTGACATGAAGGGTTATTTGTGATGTCGCAACGATTGATTCCCAAATATGGCGGGTCAGAGTCGTGTCGTAACTCCCGATTAACTCAACCAGTTCAGGTTCAGTGTGCACCAAATAAGAGCGACCAGAGAGGTCTACGGCGCTTTGTACCAAGCATTCATCAAGTGGAACCAGTGCATCTCCGTATCGAGTGAGACCGGACCGATCCCCCAATGCCTGATTGAATGCCTGGCCAAGTGCCAAACTCGTGTCCTCAACGGTGTGGTGTGCATCAACATGCAGGTCACCTTTTGTGTTTACCTCTAAATCAAATCCACCATGTTTTGCCAATTGAGCGAGCATGTGATCAAAGAAGGGCACACCCGTCTCAATGGTGCTTTGCCCGGTGCCGTCAAGTGATAACTCAACGAGCACGCTGCTTTCCTTGGTCTCGCGTTCAATCCGTGCAATTCTGGTCATGTGTTTCCTCCTGTGCTCAGACTAACGTTCTAAGACATTTGACAAATATTTCATTCTCGCTTGCAGTGCCGATAGTCACCCGAAGCCAACCGGAAGGGCCGGTTTCTCGAATGAGGATTCCGTGGTCGAATAGTGCGCTCCAAATCTCGTGTCGATCGGCGAACTCACCAATGAACAGGAAGTTTGCATCACTTTGAGCAACAGCAAGACCCATACCTGCCAGTTCACTCGCCATGTGATTTCGCGCATTCGTAATTTCGGTAACGCGATCAAGTGACTCGCTGGCAAAGCCCAATGCGGCGATTGCTGCAGCCTGTGAAATTGCCGACAGGTGATAAGGCAATCGCACCAATTTAAGTGCTTGGACAATCTCGCTGCCACTCACCGCGCAGTAGCCAAGGCGCCCGCCTGCATAACCAAATGCTTTGCTCATGGTTCGAGAAACCACTAGATTTGGATAGGAATCAAGCAGGGTCAGCGCCGTTGCCCCACGATCGCTGCGAAACTCTGCGTACGCTTCGTCCACGACAACCAAAGCGCCAATTTCCTTCGCGGCAATCACGATCGCCTCAATGTCCGCCAACGCGATCGACGTCCCCGTTGGATTATTTGGTGAAGTAAGAATCACGAGAGTGGGCTTGTGCTCAGACACTGCCGCAATTGCTGAATCAACGTCGATAGTGAAGTCACTTCGACGAGACACCGACACCATTTCAGTAAATGAATCCCGGGCATATTCCGGGTACATTGAATAGGTGGGATCAAATGTCAACGCTTTTGTCCCCGGGCCACCAAATGCGCTAAATAATTGCGCCATAATTTCATTAGATCCATTGGCCGCCCAAATGCGCTCAACATTGATGTCCACCCCGGACTCCAGGTCAAGGTAGGCCGCCAGCGCCACACGCAGGTCCACTGAGTCGCGATCGGGGTACCTATTAATCCCTCGGGTTGCAGCACCAACAGCCTGCGAAATCGCCGCGACCACTGCCTCACTTGGTGGATACGGGTTCTCATTTACATTCAGCCGGACCGGCACCGGATCAGCCGGTGCACCGTAGGGCGTTTGCCCTTTGAGATCGCGGCGCAACGGTAATGTGAACTCGCTCACTGCTGCGTCCGAACGGAGATCGCCTGCCCGTGTGCGGGCAAATCTTCAGCGCTTGAGAGTGCCAGCACGTGGGGCGCAACCTCGATCAAGGCCTGCCGTGAATATTCAATAATGTGAATTCCACGCAGAAAAGTCTGAACAGATAAACCTGATGAATGTTTCGCAGATCCCGCTGTGGGCAAAACATGGTTGGAACCAGCGCAGTAATCACCGAGTGAGACCGGAGCGTAGGTTCCAACAAAAATTGCGCCAGCATGTTTGACCCTGCGCGCAACTTCGCGCGCATTCTCGACATGTATTTCTAAATGTTCAGCAGCGTAGTCGTTGACAACCGCTAGACCTTGTTCAAGATCAGCGACCAAAATAATCGCACTTTGAACGCCACGAAGTGCAGTTTCAATGCGCTCTGCGTGCTTGGCCAGAGGCACCCGTGTGGCGAGTGAGTCCTCAACCCGATTGGCCAACTCTTCACTGTTTGTCACTAAAACCGCAGCGGCAAGTTCGTCATGCTCAGCTTGACTGATTAAGTCTGCGGCAACGTGTACAGGGTCCGCCGTGTCATCGGCCAAAATCAAGATCTCAGTAGGCCCCGCTTCCGAATCAATGCCAATAATTCCCTGCAATGCGCGCTTGGCCGCGGTCACATAAATATTTCCAGGACCTGTTACCAAATCAACCGGGCGGCACTCCCCTTCGGGAAGTTGAACTCCAAAGGCCAACATGGCGACCGCTTGGGCACCACCAACGGAATAAAGTTCCTCAATTCCCAAAAGATGACACGCAGCCATGATCACCGGGTGTGGCCAACCACCCCAGTCTTTCTGAGGTGGCGAGACAACAGCAATAGATCCAACGCCAGCGATCTGCGCTGGAACAACGTTCATAACGACACTGCTTGGATAGACCGCCTGGCCACCGGGGACATAAAGCCCCACGCGATCAACCGGGATCCACCTCTCCGTGACAGTTCCACCGGCAACTACCTGGGTAACGCTTTCACCGCGCACTTGGCCCGAGTGCACAATTCGCGCCCGTCGGATGGATTCAAGCAATGCTGCCCGCACGCAGGGATCGAGGTTTGCTGCAGCATTTTCCAGTTCTGCGGCCGGAACCCGAAGTGACGGTGGCGTAATGCCGTCAAGGGTGAGTGACCAACGCGCAATAGCCTCCGCGCCATTTTCGCGAATATCTTCCAAGATTGGGGCGATTATTTTTGTGGCGTCGGCGACATTGGTGGCGGCTCGAGCCACCACGTTGGTCAAGGAATTGCCGACTGGAGCGTTCTCTCGCAGATCAATGCGCCGAATCATGAACATGAGTTTAGTCTGTGCGTGTGGTTGCCAATATCCCGCTCTTTCCGCTGAACACCATTCTGGTGCCGGGCTTGGTACTTCCACTTCACATTTTTGAACCTCGCTACCGTTTAATGGTCCAAGAGCTGCTGGAAAACCCGGAGGATGAAGAACGTGAGTTTGGAATAGTTGCCGTCCGCGACGGCCACAATATTTCAGAATCTGGCATTGATGCACTGCATCCGGTTGGCACTTCAACGATTGTACGTGAAGTAACCTCCCATGAAGATGGTCGCTACGACCTTGTCACTACAGGTTCACGCCGGTTTCACATTAACTCACTGGATGCCAGCGCACCTCTTTTACGTGCCGAAGTAGAATGGCTCCCCGAACCCAAAACCCCTCAGACAGAAGAAATCGCGCTGCTCACAAGTAAAGCCCTCAATGATTTTTCTGCCTATCGCGCTGCTCTCGCGGGAGAGCTCAATGGCAATATATCAATGTCTGAGGAATTACCGACAGACCCTACAATTGTCTCCTACCTCTTGACCGCCGCGATTCTGCTTCCAACGGCCGAACGTCAGGAATTACTCGCAGCCCACAGCAGTCAGGATCGACTTGTTCGCATTCGCACCCTTCTCAAACGAGAGACTGGGCTAATAACTCATTTCGGCGCTTTACCAGCGATTGATTTGTTGTCGAATTATTTGTCGCCCAATTAGACTCTATTTACGATGAAACCCCTGGCAATTACTCCAGCAACGGTCGCTCTGGATTCACTGCGCATTCCCTACACACTGCATAAATTCAAGAGTGAAGTGAGGGCCGGGTTTGGCAGAGAGGCTGCAAGCAATATGAATCTTGATCAAAGTCAAGTATTCAAAACTATTATGTTCGGAGATAAAAACGTAGCCGCCGTTGCTATTTCACCAGTTTCACGAAAAATTAGTTCGAAGAAACTGGCCACCGCGATCGGTGCCCGCTCACTTGAGCCGATGGATGCAGCCCTTGCCCAACGCATCAGTGGTTATGTTTTGGGTGGCATCAGCCCATTCGGTCAAAAGAAGGAACTCACAACGGTGATCGACGCAAGTGCCCACACATTTGAGAGCATTTATGTCAGCGGCGGTCGCCGTGGCCTTGAAATCTGCATTTCTCCGGCCGACTTAGTTCGAGTACTTGATGCACTTACCGCAGAGATTCAGGCCGAGTAACTCTTGTGGCGTTTCCGCTCGGCCAAGGAGTCTCCCAACGCCATGATCAGGATCACCAAGCTTGAACCAATGGGCCACATCAAGAGCATTGCGGGCAACGTCACTTCAAGTGGGCCATCAAGCACGGTTGAATCCGGAATCTCAACATTTACTAAGTCAACAAAGCCCAAATGTGAGCCAACCCACCACATTGCCCAGGTACCTACCGCAGAAGATGCAAGTGCTGCAATCAAGGAAGCTAACAGGTGCTCCCGGCGCATTGAAATCAAACCAATGGCGATCAATACACCGGCGATGGCACCAAGTGCACCAAAAGCAATATTGGCGGCAAAATATTCTTGGGGTTGAAAGCCTTCGGGGACGACCCGATCGGGATAAACGACCACGGACACGCGTGGGGCCAAGGCCCACCACAGTACTCCCAGTGCGCCGCCTGATAGGGCTCCCGCGATCACTCCAGTGACAAACACTGTTAATGCATTGCGTCTTCTCTCTGGCACTTCACTGCGCTCGGTACTCACTAAATCAGACATGACGAGCCTAATAGTGCCTTCAAATCACCAAAGAGCGAAGGGGAGGGGGTAACTCGATACACGTCGTCAAGCTTCATCACGGTCGTTGATGTTCCACCCGTCAGGTGCAATTGCACCTCGGTAGTACCGGGATGTTGGGCCAAAATATTTTTTAGACGTGCAACAAGCGGCGGGACGCAACGGGTCGCCGCCATGGTTAACCGAACTGGTCCCGTTGGCGCGCCCGATAGATCCGGTGTATGTACTTCAAGGGCAATCGCTCTAATTCCATCTTCATCACTTCGATCAATCTTGGTGCGAATCACCAAGATCGAGTCATCGACCAAAAGTGTTCCAAATGATGCGTACGAAGCTGGGAACACCATGACTTCAAGGCTTCCTTCAAGGTCTTCAAGGGTCACGATCGCCCAGGCCGAACCTTTCTTGGTGGTTTTGCGCACAACACTGGTGACCAGACCACCCAATGAAACCACTTGTCCATCAAGGTGTTCGTCAATCAGGACAGATGCAATGCTCCGATCTGAGAGTTGCGCCAATGCGCTTTCCATGCCAAAGAGGGGGTGATCAGATACGTACAGGCCCAACATGTCACGTTCGTGTGCCAATAAAAGCGACTTCTCCCATTCGGTGATCCCAATTACCGGTCGTTCGATTAGTGACTCGTCGGCGCTCTCTTCTAACCCACCGAATAGGTCGAACTGCCCAATCGCCTCAGAACGTTTGATGTCGACCGCAGCATCAATTATTTGTTCGTGCACCGCAGCCAACCCCTTGCGGGTATGGCCCAAACTGTCAAATGCACCCGCTTTAACCAACGATTCGACAACGCGCCTATTGCACACCGCAATATCCACTTTGGCAATAAAGTCATGGAAGTCAGCGAAACGACCAACCTTGTTTCGTGTGGCAATAATGGACTCCACGACATTGGTTCCCACATTACGAATAGCGGTCAATCCAAAACGGATATCACTTCCACGTGGGGTGTAGTTTGCATCAGAATCGTTTACATCAGGTGGTAACACCTTGATTCCCATGCGACGACATTCATTGAGATAAATCGCCGAGCGTTCTTTGTCATCGGCCATTGAAGTGAGCAGAGCCGCCATGTATTCAGCCGGGTAATTAGCTTTTAAGTACGCGGTCCAATAAGACACAAGTCCGTAACCGGCAGTGTGGGCTTTATTGAATGCGTAGTCAGAGAAGGGGACAAGTACTTCCCACAACTTATTAATCGCGGGGTCGGAGAATCCACGTTCGCGCATCCCACTACTAAATGGAACGAATTCTTGTTCAAGAATTTCCTTCTTCTTCTTGCCCATTGCCCGGCGAAGTAGATCCGCCTTACCCAGTGAATATCCGGCTAACTGCTGTGCAATTGCCATGACCTGTTCTTGATAGACGATCAGCCCGTAGGTGTCCCCAAGAATCTCGCTTAATGGTTCTTCAAGTTCAGGGTGGATCGGGACAACCGGCTTGCGACCATTTTTCCGATCCGCGTAGTCATTGTGCGCATTCGCGCCCATGGGCCCTGGTCGGTAAAGCGCGAGAACCGCCGAAATATCTTCGAAATTGTCCGGCGCCATAGATCGCAACAGTGAACGCATCGGGCCACCATCAAGTTGGAAAACCCCCAATGTGTCACCGCGGGACAGTAATTCATAAGCTACCTTGTCATCAAGTGTCAACGTTTCTAAAACAACTTCAGCGCCCGTATTGCGTTTAATATTTCCAAGACAGTCGTCGAGGACGCTGAGGTTGCGTAGTCCCAGGAAGTCCATTTTGAGCAGGCCAAGGGATTCACATGCTCCCATGTCAAACTGAGTAATAATCGCGCCATCTTGTTCCCGCTTCCACACCGGAATAACGTCCATGAGTGGCTCGCTACACAGAATTACTCCTGCGGCGTGCACGCCTGGTTGGCGCTTAAGCCCCTCAAGTCCCCTGGCCGTGTCCACGACAGTTTGGACTTGCGGATCACTTGCATAGAGTGCACGAAACTCTGCAGCTTCCGAGTAACGGGAATCATTTGGATCAAATGCACCGTTGAGCGTGATGTCTTTGCCCATAACAGCCGGTGGCATTGCTTTCGTGATTCGATCACCCACCGAATAGGGCAAACCCAGGACGCGGGCACTGTCTTTAATCGCCGCTTTTGCTTTAATGGAACCGTAAGTGACGATCTGCGCGACCCGCTCTTCACCGTACTTCTCCGTTGCGTAACGGATCATGTCTGAGCGGCGCCGTTCATCAAAGTCAATGTCAATATCGGGCATTGAGATTCGCTCAGGATTAAGGAATCGCTCGAACAGCAATCCGTGCTCAATAGGATCAAGGTCGGTAATGCCCAATGCATAAGCAATCATGGCACCCGCGGCGGAACCACGACCGGGTCCCACTCGAATCCCACTGTTTTTCGCATGCTGCACCAGATCGGCGACCACCAGAAAGTACCCGGGGAAGCCCATTTGGGCGATGACACCCAATTCGTATTCGGCTTGCGTACGCACTTTGTCGGTAACTCCGGTCGGGTACCTGCGCGCTAAACCAATTTCAACTTCCTTGACCAACCAGGACTCTTCACTCTCTCCTGCTGGAATGTCAGCGCGCGGCATGAGGTTAGCGCCTTCATTGAATTCAACATTGCAGCGCTCGGCGACCAAGAGAGTGTTGTCACATGCTTCTGGGAATTCACGCCACAGATCTCGCATTTGAGCCGCCGACTTTAAATAGAAATCACGGGCGTTGAATCTGAATCGTTTCGGATCGTCGAGTGTTGTTCGTGTTCCGATACACAGCAAAACGTCATGTGTATCAGCATCGCTTTCATGGACGTAGTGCATGTCGTTAGTAGCAATTAATGGCAAATCGAGTGCCTTGGCGATTTTGATCAAGTCCGGCATGAAGTTGCGCTCAATCGCAAGCCCGTGATCCATGATCTCGGCAAAGAAATTACCCTCACCGAAAATATCCCGGTAATCCGCTGCGCTCGCCAAGGCTTTCTTGTATTGTCCAGCCTGCAACCAACGATTCACTTCACCGCTTGCGCACCCGGTTGTTCCGATGAGACCTTTGCCGAAGCGGTCCAATAGTTCACGGTCAAAGCGAGGCTTGTGGTAGTAGCCCTCGATACTGGCAAGTGAGGACAGCCGGAATAAATTGTGCATCCCCTGTGTGTTTTCCGCCCAGAGAGTCATATGCGTATAACTGTGCTTACCGCGACCTGCCCCCGGGTCTTCAGGGGCTCCCTCATCAAAGCCACCACCGAAATCAAATTGGGAACGCTCAAAACGACCCTGAGGTGCGTAATATCCTTCAAGCCCAATGATCGGCTTTACTCCGTGCGCTTTTCCCTTTTTCCAGAAATCGTAGGCGCCATAAAGGTTGCCGTGATCCGTCATGGCAATAGCCGGCATCCCTTGTTCTTTTGCCGCGATGAAAAGGTCGTCAAGTTTTGAGGCACCGTCAAGCATCGAGTATTCGGTATGCACATGAAGGTGGGCAAAATCGCCCTTACCTACCGACTCACCCACGCAATCACCCTTATCAATTCACAACTCGTCCGCTTACAAACCACTAGCACAAATCCCGCCACCGGATCCACTTCTCACATTCATCTACACAAGGGGAAGGTGCAGAAAACAGTTATCAAGCGTCGCGCAAAATTCCAAGTGCGCGGGTGAGGTCTTCACTGTATTTACTTGTTAATTCAACTCGTTCGCCGGTCCGTGGGTGATCAAATGCAAGTTCAACCGCGTGTAACCATTGGCGATCTAGACCTAATCGAGCCGCTAAAACCGGATCTCCACCGTACATGGTGTCACCCCCAATTGGGTGACGCATCGCGGACATATGTACCCGAATTTGATGGGTTCGACCGGTTTCGAGCTGCACGTGAACCAGTGAAGCGTGACGGAAGGCTTCTAGGGTCTCATAGTGGGTAATGCTGTGCTTACCATCTTTTGTGATCGCATATTTGTACTCGTGCCCTGGGTGACGTCCAATTGCTGCATCAATCGTTCCCACGAGTGGATCCAGTAGGCCTTGAACGACGGCGTGATAGACCTTGTTGACTTCCCGGTTGCGGAATAGATTTTTCATTCTGGAATAGGACATTTCGTTCTTGGCCACAGCCATGAGGCCAGAAGTACCGGCATCAAGTCGATGGACAATTCCTTCGCGCTCGGGGGCTCCCGAGGTACTGATTGTGTAGCCGGCCGCAGCCAGCCCACCAATCACGGTGGGACCCTCCCAGCCTCGGCTTGGGTGCGCCGCAACCCCGGCTGGTTTATCAACGACAACTAAATCTGAGTCGTCGTAAATAATCGTCATTCCTGGAACTGGCTCGGCGATAATCTCAATGGTTTCTTTAGTCGGAGAAATATCTAAATCTACATCAATCCGTTGGCCTTCAACGACCCGATCACTCTTCACCAATGGGCGATCAGAAATACAGATTGCACCCGCCTCAATGAGTGCGGCCGCAGCGGAACGACTAAGCCCCAAAAGTCGGGTTAATGCAACGTCAAGCCGCTCCCCTGCGAGACCTTCCGGAATAGTGAACTCACGGATCACGAATCCAACCTATCGGGTGAACTAATGAGTTCCGGCTTTCCGTCAATTGGAACGCCACGAACCAACAAAATTGCAATCCCGATTCCTGAGGTTACAACTGCCATGTCCGCGAGATTAAATATCGCCCAATATGGCAATTGAATAAAGTCAACAACGAAACCTTGGAATGGACCTGGTGCACGAAACATCCGATCAATCAGATTGCCAAGTGAGCCGCCGAGTAAGCCGCCAAGCGCCAACGCCCACGGCAGGCTCGCGAGTTTGCGTGCGTATCGGAAGATAACAAATACAACGGCGATCGCAATCAATGTGAACACCCATGTGATCCCAGTCCCCATCGAGAAAGCGGCCCCAGTATTTTCCGTGTACGTGAATTTGAGGAAACCGCCCAAGAACTCGATAGGTCCTTCACCTGCCACCCTACGCGGAAGTAAATACTCTTGCGCCCAATATTTCGTGAGCTGGTCAAAACCGATAATGACCAGTGCCGTTACGCCAAAAATAGAAAGTTCGCGTCGATTTCGCTCCGCCCGTTGACTACTCGCGGCAGCAATAGGTTCGGACACCCCCACACTCTACGCGAGTACGAGCAAGTGGTCGCCCAGACGCACATACAGGCGCACTTACAGGCGCTCCTCAGCAACTTTGCATGACATGCACAGTGTTGCTCGTGGGAACGCCTGCAAACGCAACTTGCCGATTCCCTTGCCGCAGCCATCGCAGACGCCGTAACTTCGGTCATCAATGCGACCAAGCGCTTGGCGGATCTGCTCCAACATGTCCCGAGCATTATTTGCAAGGGACATTTCATGTTCGCGCTCAAAAGTCTTGCTGCCTGCATCTGCTTGGTCGTCGCCTGCGCCGTCGCCTGAATCGCCAATAAGGTCCGCGAGCCCTTGCTCGGCCATGGTAATTTCATCGAGAAAACGCGCTTCGTCTTCATTGAGAGACTTGCGAACCTTGTTCAACTCGACTTTCGTCCATGGGCTCTCGTCTTCACGGACAACAATGGCTGGAGACTTAATCACTGGGCGGGGGGAGATCACCTTAACGATCCCAGCCGCTTTCTTTCCCTTTGCTGGTGGCGTAGTCACAGGGACCAACTTCTCAAAAATAGTTCTCGCAACCGGCTCTGATTCTACGACTACGGCTTCAACCGCAGGGGCAGATTCCTTTTTCGTAGCCGCTTTCTTGGCCGACACTTTGGGGGCTGGCGCGACCTTCTTGACTGGCACGACCCTCTTACTTACGGCGGCTTTCTTGACTGGCACGACCCTCTTACTTACGGCGGCTTTCTTGACTGGCGCGACCCTCTTACTTACGGCGGCTTTCTTGACTACGATTTTTTTCGCTGGAGCTTTCTTCGTCGGTGCCTTTTTCACAGGGGCTTTCTTGACCACTGCCTTTTTCGCAGCGGTCTTCTTGGATTGTGCTTTCTTTGCGACCAACTTCGCCGCCCCCTTAGTTCAATAGACCGCTGTGCATTGCTTGCATGTGAACATGTGAAAGTGCGCCGGACGACGCACGTGCGTATGGTATTGCCCGCGCGCTAAAGTTACGCACTGCCCCAGTCTTAGACAAGAACCTAGACGAAAATTTTCCAGAATTCGTCATTTCCAGAGAAGAGCGCACCTAAATATGTACAAAGTGGTCCCGCCCACGGTGAACCTTCGCGATCTCGAGCATGAAGTACTGGCCCTGTGGAAAGCAGAGGGAACTTTTGCCGCTTCCATGGCTCAAAGCCAGGGACGCCCAACCTGGACTTTTTATGAGGGGCCACCCACCGCAAATGGCGCTCCGGGAACCCACCACATTGAGGCCCGAGCATTTAAAGACATTTTCCCGCGCTACCGGACCATGAAGGGGTATCACGTCGTCCGACAGGCCGGGTGGGACTGCCACGGCCTCCCCGTTGAACTTGCCGTTGAAAAGGAACTTGGGTTTTCCGGCAAGAAAGATATTGAGAGCTACGGAATTGCCGAATTCAACGCGAAATGTCGCGAATCGGTCGTGCGTCACGTTGATGCGTTTACCGAACTCACTACCCGCATGGGCTACTGGGTTGACATGGACAGTGCCTACTGGACCATGGACCCCAACTACATTCAAAGTGTTTGGTGGTCGCTGAAACAGATTTTCAATGCTGGGCTCCTGGTTCAAGACCACCGAGTCTCACCGTATTGCCCGCGTTGCGGTACGGGGTTGAGCGACCACGAGTTGGCGCAAGGCTATGAAGATGTACTCGACCCGTCGGTTTATGTCCGGTTCCCAGTAACACAGGGCGCACTGGCCGACAAATACCCGAATCTTTCCTTACTTGTGTGGACAACGACTCCGTGGACCTTGGTGTCAAATACAGCCGTTGCGGTTAAGCCAACGGCAACCTATTGCGTCATTGCAAACGCGAATCAGCACTATGTAGTGGCACAAGCGTTAGTTGAAAGCCTGTTCGGTTCACCATTTGATGAAGAGGGCGCAGTTCGCTACCAGATCATGGAGGCCTTCCTCGGCACACAAATGGAGCGAATGGCATATGAGCGACCATTTGACCTAATCGACATTCCCGACTCCCACTTTGTGATTCTTGCCGACTACGTCACCACCGGTGACGGAACCGGACTAGTTCACCAAGCTCCGGCATTCGGTGCAGACGACTTGATCAGTTGCCGCGCCTATGATTTGCCCGTTGTTAACCCGATTGCACCCGATGGAACATTCATGCCCGAAACCCCTCTCGTCGGTGGCGAATTTTTCAAAAAAGCCGACACTGCGCTCACCGACGACCTGCGCAAACGTGACCTGCTCTTTCGCGAAGAACCATATGAGCACTCCTATCCACATTGCTGGAGGTGCCACACGCCACTTATTTACTACGCACAACCATCCTGGTACATCAAGACAACAGCAATTAAAGACCGACTCATGTCTGAAAATGAGAAAACAAATTGGTACCCGGACACGATTAAGTGGGGCCGCTACGGTGACTGGCTTACCAACAATGTCGATTGGGCGCTCTCACGCAATCGCTACTGGGGCACACCACTCCCCATTTGGCGTTGTGACAACGAACATTTAACCGTTGTCGAATCCCTTGCCGAACTTGGCGACCTAGCCGGGCAACAAATCTCAGACCTTGACCCGCACCGCCCCTATATCGATGACATCACAATCCCCTGCCCGCACTGTGATGCAACAGCAACTCGCGTCCCGGAGGTTATTGACTGCTGGTACGACTCAGGCGCGATGCCATTTGCTGCCCAGTCGTACCCACAACACAATAAGGAGGGTTTCACTGCTCAATACCCGGCTGACTTTGTGTGCGAAGCAATCGATCAAACACGCGGCTGGTTCTACACCCTCATGGCAATTGGAACCTTGGTCTTTGACGAATCTTCTTATAAAAACGTTGTGTGCCTTGGCCACATTCTGGACGAAGATGGCCGCAAAATGAGTAAACACTTAGGCAATGTTCTCGAACCAATCCCCCTCATGGATGAGCATGGTGCAGACGCTGTGCGCTGGTTTATGTTGGCAAGTGGTTCACCATGGCAATCACGTCGCGTTGGGCATACCGCGATAGCTGACATTGTGCGCAAGAATCTACTCACGTACTGGAATACGGTTTCATTTCTTTCGTTATATGCGCGCAGCGCTCCTTGGTCACCGGACGACGGCGCACCACCTGTTGACCAACGCCCGATCATGGATCGCTGGCTCTTGACACAAGCCCACTCCCTAAGTGCACAGGTTGATAAAGCACTTGAAAACTTTGATACTCAGCTCGGCGGTCGCTTAATCACTGAATTTATCGATGACCTTTCCAATTGGTACGTGCGTAGAACGCGCCGTCGATTCTGGGATGGCGACCCAGCAGCGCTGGCAACACTGCATGAAGCCGTGCGAATTGTCACGCTGTGCATGGCTCCGTACACCCCATTTATCACCGAGCGGGTTTGGCAGGACCTTTTCCACGAAACCCAACCAGAACTTCCTCCCTCCGTTCACCTTGCTAATTGGCCCAGCGAGTCAAGCATTGATTCACAGTTGCAAAAACAAATGGAACTTGCCCGCCGGGTCACCGAACTCGGTCGCTCAGCACGGGCGACCAGCTCGGTTAAGACCCGGCAGCCACTTGGCCGCGCACTCATTAGCGCGCCGGGTTGGAGTGATCTCCCCACCGACTTGATCGCCGAGGTGGCCCAGGAACTCAATGTGCGGGAACTGTTCACCCTTGATGTCACCGATAGTGAATTAGTAAATATTTCACTCAAACCAAACTTCCGGTCACTCGGTGCCCGGTTTGGCAAACAAACCCCGCTGGTGGCCGCACATATTTCACTGCAGGATGCAACAGAATTGGTCAACGCTTTGCGAAGTAGTGGCACGATCAATTACGAAATTGGCGGTGTCGACGGGACCTCAACGATTGATCTTTCTGATTTAGTCATCACGGAAACCCCGATCGACGGTTGGGCCGTCGCTGCGGACGCCGGGGAGAGTTTCGCACTCGACTTAGAAATCACCCGCGAGTTGGCACTTGCCGGCATGGCGCGCGACATTGTGCGGGCACTCCAAGAGGGGCGAAAAAATGCCGGGCTACACATCAGCGATCGAGTAAATATTACGTGGAGTTCCGCGAACTCTGATGTCACTGACACTATGCGCACTCACGGCGCGGACATAGCAACTGAAGTTCTGGCCTTGAGTCTCACCCAAGTCCCAGATTCTGTTTCTGGCTTCACCGTTCTGGGATCTGAAAGCGAAATTGAGGCGAACTTTGGAATTGAAAAGGCCTAGAGTCCTCGAAATATACCAATCAGAATCTGAATACCAATCAATAGGATCAGAAATCCTAGATCCAGTGACACTTGACCCAAACGAAGTGGTGGAATAACCCGCCTAATCAGTTTTAGTGGTGGCTCTGTCAGGGTGTAGATCCCTTCAACGATTATCAGTACGAATCCTGATGGACGCCAGTCACGAGCAAATACTTGAACGAAATCAAAGACCAAACGACCGATGAGCACAAGCAGGTAGAGGAAGAGGATATTGGCGATCCATGCGCCGACCGTATTCACTCGCTAAACCTACCCGAGTTAACTTTGATTGAAGAAACCGTCTTGGGCAACCTGCGCCCGCGCTTGGTCTCCAACGTCAACATTCACGGGCGAAAGTAGGAAAACTTTGTTGGTGACTCGTTCGATACTGCCACGACAACCGAAAACTAGTCCCGCTGCAAAGTCAATGATTCGCTTGGCATCGCTGTCGTCAAGGTCTCCCAGGTTCATGATTACCGGAATCCCCTCACGGTATTCTTCGCCAATCCGGCGCGCGTCGTTATAAGAGCGCGGGTGAATGGACTCAATACGTCCAAATTCAAAATTTCGTTGTGGCAACGGGGCCGGTGCAATATTGCGACTGGGGAGTTCCTCATCACGGCGGATCGTCCGAACACCTCGGGACTCACGTGGCCTGACTCCTTGTGAACTCTCAGAATTTTCATGTCCGTATTGATCAGCGAAACCACGTGAAGAACTTGCGCGGTTGGAGGTCTGAACCCGGGATTCGTATCGCTCTGGCGAGTTGCGAGAACTTCGGGGATCGTCGTATCCGCCATTGGCGGTTTCATCAGAATAGGAATCGTCTTCAACCAAACCGAGATAGACTGCCATTCGGCGGATACCACTAGCCATTGACTACCCTCCTATTCCTGTCATCACACACAAAATACATACTCCCACTTTACTGCACAGATTACCTGTGTCCGAGGATCGCGCTACCAAGTCGCACTTGTGTCGCACCCACCCGTATCGCTTGTTCGAGATCTCCTGACATACCAGCCGAGATCATGATTGCTTCTGGGTTGGATTTTTGAATGAGGGTAGAGAGGTTGGCTAGCTGCTCAAATGCCGCCCTTGGGTCTGCGCCTAGGTCAGGGTGTGGGGCAATGCCCATCACTCCTCCAAGACTCAAATGTGGAGCTTTTCTTAGTTCTTCCAGGAATTCAGGTACTGCCTGTGGGTCTACACCGCCACGATGTGGCGAATCATGCGGGTCCAGATTGATCTGTATCAAAACCTGCAAAGTCTTGTTGGCCAGTACAGCCGCTCTTTCTAAAGGTGCAACGAGTTTGATTCGATCCAGTGTCTCCACGACGTCCGCCCAACGTGCAATTGAGTTGAGCTTGTTACTTTGTATTTGACCGATCATGTGCCAGCGAATTGCATATGGACTCCCGTATTCATCAACTTTTATTTTGGCTTCTTGATCGCGGTTTTCCCCAAAAGAATTCTGTCCCAATCCGTTCAGGATCTCAATGTCAGATGCCGGGTACGTTTTTGACACAACCAATAAATCCACCTGCCGGCCCTCACTTGCCGCGTCAATGCGCGTGCGAGCTGCTTGGAAATTTCGCTTAAGCTCTTGGGACCGAGAAAGGGAATTTTCGATCATGATTGCCCTTCCGTCTCACGCATGGCAATAATTATTCCTTGACGTCCAGTTTTATTTTCCCGGCGATACGAAAAAAGTGTTTCCGAATTCTCAAAAGTACATCCACCGATCACGATCGGCGTAACTCCTTCAACTTTTAACTGGGCTACTACTCCAGCTCGGACATCAATCCCACCCGGGACTCCCAGTGCCGCGTCTGACACCACTTGAGCGGTAGACGCTTGCACTAATTCGCGTCGGTCAGGTGTGGACGAATAGCACGAGCCACAAATTGCGGGTCCAATAACTGATTGAATTTCAGCCACACCCTGCGCCCGTAGTTCGGCGATCGTGGCAGCAACGACCCCCGTAACCAAACCTTTCCAGCCACAATGCACTGCACTGATTACCGGTTTTTCATTCCCTCGCGATCCATAGAAAATCAATGGAACACAGTCCGCACTCATGGCAACCAAGCCCAAATCGAATTGATCGGTGACAAGTGAATCAATCCCAGCAACCGATCCTCCTTCGAGTACGCCAGCAATTGAATTACCGTGCACCGGTTCCATCAGCGCAAGATTGCACCCAGGAATGTTTACGAGTGCGGCTAATTCATTAAGATTTCGTGCCACGACTTGTGGGCTGTCGCCGACGTGGTAGGCAATATTTGCCTCCGAAAACTCGCCCACACTATGACCTCCTAAACGACCAGTGACCGCCCAGAAAGCTGGACGGTCACCAGGTGCCACTGGCGCAAATACGCCACTGGCAAGGGGAAGAATCATTTACTTCAGGAAATCAGGGATATCTAGATCGTCATCGGTGTCACCAAATGAAACCGCCTTTGGTTGCTGAATGCTTTGCCCAAATACCGGGGCTTCCGCTATTGCAGCATCTTTTGCTGACACCTTCTTCACCTGTGGTTCCCCGCCATCAAAGCCAGCGGCAATGACGGTCACTCGGACTTCGTCACCCAGTGTGTCGTCAATCACTGCACCAAAAATGATGTTGGCATCAGGATGTGCCGCGTCAGCAACAAGTCGGGCCGCTTCATTGATTTCGAATAGACCCAGATCACTGCCGCCTGAAATCGAAAGCAGCACACCGTGCGCCCCATCAATGCCAGCTTCGAGCAGTGGGCTAGAAATTGCTTTCTCAGCCGCCTGCACCGCGCGGTCTTCACCGCGGGAGGAACCAATCCCCATCAGTGCGCTGCCGGCGGCGTGCATGACGCTCCTGACGTCAGCGAAGTCAAGGTTAATTAAGCCCGGGGTCGTGATCAGGTCGGTGATTCCGCTAACTCCTTGCAGCAGTACATGATCTGCTTGACGGAATGCATCAATGACCGAGATCTCGCGGTCAGCCAGTGACAACAGACGATCATTGGGAATAATAATCAGAGTGTCGACTTCGGCGCGCAATTCGTCAATTCCTTGATCGGCCTGTGACATGCGGCGGCGTCCTTCAAATCCAAAGGGCCGGGTAACCACACCAATTGTCAGTGCTCCGAGTGAACGGGCAACTTTCGCAACGACCGGCGCGCCACCGGTACCGGTTCCTCCACCTTCGCCTGCGGTCACGAACACCATGTCAGCACCCCGCAGGACTTCTTCGATCTCTTCTAGGTGATCTTCGGCTGCTCTCTTGCCGACCTCAGGGTTGGCGCCTGCGCCTAGCCCTCGAGTGAGCTCACGACCAATATCAAGTTTGACGTCAGCATCACTCATGAGGAGTGCTTGTGCGTCAGTGTTGATTGCGATGAACTCGACCCCTTTAAGGCCGACCTCAATCATTCGGTTGACAGCGTTAACACCGCCGCCGCCAATGCCAACAACTTTGATAACTGCCAAATAGTTCTGTGGAGCCGCCACGGCCGCTCTCCTTTTCCGTTCGTGTCGATGACAGGGGGTTCATCGAACTCTTGAGCCACAAACCCTCAACCTCTACCAGAGGCTAAGCAAATGGTTCGCTTGTGGCCGCGCGGACCATAGACGGTCCGGATACTAAAGCGCAAGCCAGAAAGCCTCATTTTTAAAAATATTTCAAATATCTTTTTTCCAATAGATCAATGACCACCCATTTTTAGGCCTTCTTTGGTCCCTTTTCATCAGTTGTAGTCGGCAATTCTGGTGCACTAACATCATAAATCTGAGCCCTGCGCAACAGCAACGCGTCAAGAACGGCTGCTTTGAACTCGGGTTCATCGGCACTACCCCACCGCACGGTGGACCCTGATTTCAAGTCAAGCTCAATGCTGTCAATTGACTGAGCCCTAATGCGCACAACTTTTTTAGCCAAATTCGCAGGCAGGCTTGCCACAACTTCGGCGGCGGAAACAAGGGGGGCACCGGTTGCTTGGATAAGCGGCAGGCCCGCTAAATTGCTGGATTCGAATACGATTCCCTGAGCATCGACCCCTTGGCTTGGGCCAACGCCTTTGATCCGTGCTAACGGAACCCGCATATCCAAGGCCACAACCACTTCATTGGGCCAGCCGCGCCGCACTTCAACCGCTGAGACCCATGGAAGATTTGCGACAGCTTGGGCCGCCGTATCGGTATCGAGTTTCGCAATTGGTTGATTAAGTGAAATTTTTGCAGCCGTTTGTACTTGTGCAATTTGATCCGCTGAAAGAATCTCGCCGGCCAAGTCGACCACCTGAACCTCTTTGACTGCGAATACCTGGGAAAACCACACCAACCAAATCGAGGTACCAACGACAAGCGCAAGTACAGGAATCATGAACCACCAGACTTTTCGCTGTGGCTTTTTGACCTGATAGGCGGTGAAATCCTCGGACTCTGCATCTCTCCTGGTGCCATTCATGACATCACTCACCAGCGAGCCCTGGTTCACGTTCCTGCAGTCTTTCGACGACTTCAGTAGCAATCAAACCAATATCTCCCGCACCTAAAGTCATGATGATGTCGCCGTTACGCGCGTCACTAACCAAGTCTTGGGCAACCGCAGACCATGAGGGTTCAAAAATTACGCAATCCGGGGCAAGTGGAACATGTGCGGCCATGGTTTGGCCGCTAGCTCCAGGGATCGGGGTCTCTCCCGGGGCGAAAACCTCTAAGACTACTACTTTGTCAGCCAAACCAAGGGCTGCACCAAACTCCTTGGAAAACAGTGCGGTCCGGTAATAGTGATGTGCTTGAAAGGCCACAATCAACTGACCTTCACCCACCAGCTCACGCGCAGCTCGAAGCGTCGCGGTGATCTCGGTGGGGTGGTGGGCATAGTCGTCATAGACGCGCACTCCACCCGCTTCACCTTTGAAATCAAATCGGCGCCGCGTGCCACTGAATTTACTCAAGCCCTCGATCCCCTGTTGCCCGGTGTAACCCATCCCAATCATGGTGACGAGAACGGCTTGCGCATTCAGTGCATTGTGGCGTCCAAATACCTGAAGTTGCACCCGCCCTAAGCGCACGCCCTCATGTGCAGTGTCAAAACTCCAACCAGACGAAGACGGCTGCATGTCCACCATGTGAAAATCCGCTTCAGGGCTTTCACCATAAGTGCGAATATCAACTCCCGCGGATCGACCTCGCTCAACAAGGCGTGCCGCACCAAGGTCATCAATGCATGCGACTAAAAATCCGTCTCGGTCTCTTATCGCTAGAGCGAAGTCAAAGAAAGCTTGCTCAATAGCGTCGAATGTCCCCCAGTAGTCAAGGTGATCCGCCTCAATATTTGTCACAATGGCAATGCTTGGGTTGAGTTCCAGAAATGCTCCATCACTTTCGTCGGCTTCAACCACGAAGAGGTTTCCGGTACCTAAATGTGCATTGGCGCCGCTCTCATTGAGTTCACTTCCAATTGCAAATGAAGGATCTGCTCCCGCATGCTGAAGTGCTACGGTGATCATTGAAGTTGTCGTAGTTTTTCCGTGCGTACCAGTCACCGCCACACCGGTAAATCCGCTCATGATTGCAGATAAGGCTTCGGCACGGTTCAACACACGTTTACCGCTTCGTATGGCCTCAATGCGTTCAGGATTATTCGCAGGGATGGCCGTTGAAAGAATAAGCGTGTCAATTTCACCCACATGTTCGGGATCGTGACCGATCATGGTGTCCACTCCAACGGCACCTAACGCAGCAAGTCGGCGCGAGTCTTTTACATCGCATCCGCTGACTTGCACACCACGCGCTGCCAGGATTCGAGCGATCCCAGACATTCCGGCGCCACCAATCCCAACTACGTGCACCCGACCTAAATTCTGCAAATTCACGTTCAACATCTCCTTTTTAACGTGAAAGCCAACTTCATGAACACGATAACCCCCAGCTCGCCAATTCCTTGGCAGCATTTGGTGAGTTCACCTCTTTCATTACGGCTTCCATCTGGGCAAGTGTTTGCGAATTGGTAATCAGAGGCAATATTTCACTCACAATCATCTCTGGGCTAAAGTCCGAGTTTTGAAATTCAACTGCCGCACCACTTTCAATCAATTTTCGAGCATTCCGCTTTTGCTCTCCGTTTCCAATGGGAAGGGGGACAAAAACTGCAGGAATACCCACCGTCGCGATCTCCGCAACGCTCATAGCGCCTGCCCTGGCGACAACTAAGTCAGCCGCACTATAGGCAAAATCCATGCGATGAATGAATGGCACTGGAAGGTAACGCGCACCAGACCCGTCTTTGACTTCACTGCCGCAGCGGGGGTTCGCCGCGCCTACAGAATGCACAACACTCACTCCAGCCGCAAGTAACGTGGGCAACGCAGCTGCAATCGCGGAATTAATGGATTGCGCACCTTGGGAACCACCAAAAACCAGAAGAACTGGACCATTTTCCGGGAGGTTGAAAAACTCGCGGGCCATGATGCGATTGTGATACCGGTCGAGGTTCACAATGTCTTCGCTCAGTGGCATCCCGATTATTCGCGCACCTGGGATCACTCCATCAAACATCGCAGCTACATTCGAAGTAAGTCGTGCACCCAATTTATTTGCAAGCCCTGCCGTTGAATTCGCTTCGTGAACGATTACACACAAACCCAAACTCTTTGCTGCCAAGTAGGCGGGCGCACTGGCATATCCACCGAAGCCAATAACAACATCTGCTCTATTGTCTTTCATGAACTTACGAGCTAAATAGATGGAAGCAATGAATTTAGGGGTAAATGCAATTGCTTGACCATTAAATTTTCTAGGGAAAGGTGCTGACGGCAGTAACTCAAGTGCAAGTCCAGTCGGTGGCACCAAAGTCGAGTCAAGTCCTCGATCCGTGCCCATGATTGTAACTTCGGCACTTGGATCTAGATCAAGAATGGCCCGTGCGGTGTTGATGGCCGGATACACATGACCAGCGCTTCCACCGGCAGCGAGTACAAATTTCATTGTGATCTTTCCCTAAGTCACATTACAAGTCAGCGTCTACGCATGGCGGAAGCTGTTTGCCTGCGCCGAATAATTCGGCGAGCGCCAGGTTCATTGCGAGCACACGCCAGCAACATTCCGATTGCGATCAAAGTTGGAATTAAAGATGAACCACCATAGGACACTAGCGGAAGTGGCACTCCTGTGACAGGTAAGAGGCCAATCACCGCACCAATATTGACCACCGCTTGAATCACAATCCAAGAACCAACTCCGGCCGCGGCTAAACGTACAAATGGCTCCTGCGAATTTTTACTTAGCCTGAAGATTGAGAACGCCAAAATCCCGAATAGCAGCAATACCGCGAACGTGCCGACCAACCCAAGTTCTTCGCCGATGACCGGGAAAATAAAGTCCGTGTGCGCTTCGGGCAATGAGCCCCACTTCTCGCGGCTACCGCCAAGTCCGACACCCCATATTCCGCCAGTTCCCAGTGCATATTGACCCTGTGTTACTTGCCAACCAAACCCGAGTCGATCCGCATCAGGATTAAGCCAATTGGTGATTCGTTCCATGCGGTACGGCGCAGCAAGGGTCAACACCCACACCGCAAAAAGCCCAAAGCCACCGAACAGCGCGAAGAGTCGAACGGGAACTCCGGCTGAAAAAAGGATGCCGCACAGAATTGCCGCCAACATCAATGTATTTCCGAAGTCGCCCTCAAGCAAAACCAGGATCATCATGATTCCAGCAACCGGAACGATTGGTACCAAAATATTTTTCCACGTGGGAACATGGCGATCTTTACGCGTTAGCACTTCAGCGCCCCAAATCACAAGCGCTAATTTGGCAAACTCACTCGGCTGCAATCTAAACGGACCGAATATTTCAATCCAGTTTCGTTGTCCAGCAACTTCAACTCCAATAATCAGCACTGAAATCAGGAGTGCAAATGCAATCGCTAGAAATACCCATGCACTCTTGCGCCAGAACTGAATCGATGAACGAGCCGCAAAAATCAACGCAATTACTCCGCCAACAGCGAAAAGTGCCTGGCGCTGGGCGAGCGTGTAGGCCGATCCAAATACCCGAACACTCTCAACCGAAGAAGCGGAAAGCACCATGACCAGCCCAAGTCCGAGTAATAACAGCGTTGAACCCATGATCAAGTAGTACGTGCTCAATGGGTGTTCGGCTAGCAGGGCAAATCGTGACTTTTTGTAGGCCTCGGTAATCTTGTGGAGCCCTCCGGATGCAGGTCGGGTAAGTAGTGACATTAGCGGCCCAATTCATACATAACGGCGTTAGCGAAAACCTCACCGCGATGTGAATAGTCCGTAAACATGTCCCACGAGGCGCACCCTGGTGCGAGCAATACGGTGTCGCCGCTTACCGCCCGCTCATGTGCAATCTGGACGGCCTCGTTCATGGCACTAGTCTCTCTAGTGGTCAGTGTGATTACTGGGACATTTGGTGCGTGTCGGGTGAGGGCATCGGCAATCGTCTGTGCATCTGATCCCAACACAATGGCCAATTTGATCCGATCAGCATGGGCCAGCACAAGCTCACCAAAATCTTGCCCCTTAGCAAGTCCCCCAGCTATCCAAATAACCGACGGGTAAGAGGAAAGGGATTTATGGGCTGCATGTGCATTAGTGGCTTTTGAGTCATCAATGTAGGTGACACCTCGGTCGCTGGCAACCATGGAGTTTCGGTGCGGAGCCGGAACAAAATTGCGTAGGCCATCTCGCACTGCCGTCGGTGAGACACGATTTTGATCACCGGCATTAAAAACGCCGAAGGCCCGAGCCAATGCTGAGGCAGCAAGTGCATTTTCAGTATTGTGTTCAGCAGCAGGATGAATGTCTGACACAAGTGCCAACTCTTGGGCGTAGTCCAGGCGATTGGGTATAAATGCACGATCAACGAGTGCGCCGTCAACCACGCCTAACTCACTCAAACCTGGAATGCCACGCGTGAAACCGACCGCACGACAACCTTCCAGTACATCGGCTGATTCGACCATGAACAACGTGGCATCTTCATGGCCGTTGTATACCGCCGCATACTGGGTTCGTTCATAAATGCGAGCTTTGGCTTTCGCATATCGATCAAAATCTCCGAAATGGTCAACATGATCGGGCGCGATATTAAGGCAGACCGATGCCCATGGACTGATGCTGTGAACGAATGGCAACTGTGGGGCGCCTACTTCAACGGCAATTACGTCAAGTTCGTCATGCATCACCACTCCTACGAGTGAGTGACCAATATTTCCCGCGGCCTCACTGCGCAATCCCGCAGCGTGCAGAATCGAGTTCAGCATGAGCGTCATAGTGGTCTTTCCATTGGTCCCAGTTACGCACAACCACTGCGCAGCACCACTTTTCGGGCGGATCCTCCATGCCAATTCGAGTTCACCCCAAATGGGGATTCCTTTGAGGTCTGCCTGTCTGTGGAAATGATGCTGCGGTGGCAATCCGGGTGAAGTCACCACTAAATCCAAACTTTCCTCTGGCAGTTCGCTAGCTTCAAGGAAAATCGAAGCGCCCAGGGAACCAAGAATATTGGCTCGTTCACTCACTTCATCAGTTGATGAAGAATCAGTAATGCTCACTTGCGCGCCAAGCTGCATGAGGGCATCAGCTGCGGCGAAACCAGCTACCCCCAGTCCCAACACACCTACGCGAAGTGACGACCAGTTTGCATCACGTGATGTGAATTCATCAAGTTTATGCATCAGGCTCGAACCCATTCTGCATAAAAAATGGTAAGTCCGGCACCGATGCACAGCCCCTGAATGATCCAGAACCGCACCACGATTTGGATCTCGGGCCAACCGAGCATTTCGAAATGATGATGCAAAGGTGCCATCCGGAATATTCGCTTACCGGTTAATTTATAGGATCCAACTTGCCCAATCACGGACAAAGCTGTGATCAGGAATAACCCTGCGATAAGTGGCAGCAACAGTTCCGTGCGAGTGAGGACTGCTAAGCCCGCAATTCCGCCACCCAGGGCTAGCGAACCGGTATCTCCCATGAAAATCCGGGCAGGGGAAGTGTTAAACCACAGAAAACCAAAACTTGCCCCAGCCGTGGCAGCAGCAACCATTGCAAGATCAAGTGGATTTTGTGTGTTGTAACAAAACTCGGTAAAGTCGAATGCGCAATTTTGCCCGTATTGCCAAATTGCGAGCAGTACATAAGCCAAGAAACTCATGATAGCCGCACCAACGGCAAGTCCGTCAAGGCCGTCTGTGAGATTGACTCCGTTTGTTGTCGCGGTCACTAGGAACCACACCCACAGCAAGAATAGCCCCAAGGGTAAAACGATACTCGTGTCACGAACAAAGGAAATTGCCATAGATGCCGCTGTATTCCCTGATGCGTCAGGGAATTGAACCGACAAATACGCAAAGGAAAATGCTACGACCGCTTGACCGATCAACTTTGTCCGCGCCCTGAGTCCGGTACTTCTTTGCTTGAAAACTTTTAAATAGTCGTCGGCCATACCGACTAGACCCAGACCAACCATGAGGTAGAGGACAAGGAGTGCCGAAATAGAAACTGGTCGCCAGGTGAACAAATGCGTAAGAAAATATCCCGCGAGTACTGCAACGATAATGGCAAGGCCGCCCATGGACGGAGTTCCGCGCTTTCCCTCGTGCGCGGGATACAACATGCCTTCTTGTGACGCGCGAATTGCTTGGGAATACCCGTGCTTGCGGAGTAAATTGATCAGCAATGGGGTTCCGAGAAACGAAATTAAGGTCGCAATTGCACCCGCAATAACGACTAGCCTCATGTGGTTCCCTGCTCTCGATGAGTCTCTGAATCAAAATCCTTTGCGACACTACTGAATGAAAGCTCAAGAATCTCACCTGCCACGCGGTCAAGCCCGATAGATCGTGATGCTTTTACTAACACAATGTCACCTGGTTCTAACTCTCTCGCCAGTAAAGTCATAGCGTCATCTATGTCAGAAACCCACACAGACTCTTTACCCCACGACCCTTCATTGACAGCCGCCAAGTGCATAACTTTGGTGCCAGAACCGACGCACACCAAGCGGGAAATATCGAGCCGCACGGCCAATCGTCCGATTGCATCATGCGCGTCCACGGCATATTCTCCCAACTCCCGCATCTCCCCCAAAATCGCCCACGTACGACGACGAGGCTCACTCGAACCCAATTGAGCAAGCGTCTTGAGGGCTGCACGCATGGATTCAGGATTCGCGTTATAAGAGTCGTTGATCACGGTTACGCCATTTACAGCATCCGTGACTTCCATGCGCCACTTACTAATCACACTCACATTACCGAGAAACTGGCACGCAGTTTCAAAAGGAACTCCCGCCGCGACACTGGCACTAACAGCAGCTAATGCATTACTTACATAGTGCCGACCAATTACTTTCACATGTGCAACGCGTGAAACTCCTTGATAAGTGATTAAGAAACGAGTCGTTCCATCAAGCTCAACATTCACTTCGCTGGCAAGAAAGTCACTGCCCTGCGTCTCACCAAAGGTAAAGATTGAGCAGTGGAGTGACTCGCTCATCTTTGCTACAAGCGGATCATCTTGATTAAGGATCGCAATTCCAGATGCAGGCAATGCGTGGACCAATTCGCTTTTTGCGAGGGCAATATTCTCCACGCTGCCCAACAGTTCAATATGCGCTGAGCCAACATTAATAACAACACCAATATCCGGCTCTGCTATCTCGGCAAGGGTCGCAATATGACCCATCCCACGCGTCCCCATTTCCAAGACAAGGAATTGAGTATGAATATCGGCGCTGAGAATTGTTAGAGGTAGTCCTACTTCAGTATTGAATGAGCCTGGTGGGGCAACACTTTCACCGAACTGTCCTAAAATTCCAGCGAGCAAATCTTTCGTTGAAGTCTTCCCGCTAGAACCGGTGACACCGATCACTTGAGCATTCAAAATATTTACTCGAACCCAGTGAGCAATCTGAGCTAAGGCACTCAATGGGTCTAGAACCCGAAGGACCGGCAATCCGGCGGGGATTGATTTTATCGAGTCTGTCGCAACGATCGCCAATGCTGCTACGGAGGCATGTACAGATTCCAATAAATCATGTCCGTCGACCCGTTCACCAACGAGTGCGACGAAAACTCCGTTGTGAATTGGGCTACGCGAATCTACGTAAAACCCTGGAACGCTAAAGACCCGTGCTTGGTCGCAACCAGATAGCGTGCCACCGGTAATTACTTCAAGTTGTTGTCCGGTGAAATCAATCATGTGAACTCCCACCTTGTAGCAACTCGGCAACAACATCAATATCGCTGAACGCAATCGAGCGACCCATAATCTCTTGTCCGCGCTCATGACCTTTGCCCAGTATCGCGACGACATCGTGATCACTTGCCAATTGCAGTGCCCGAGCGATCGCTTCGCGCCTGTCCCCAACTTCAATCACGTGAGTGTCAGAAATTTCCGAGGCGCCCGCAATTAGTTGCCTGCGGATTTCCGCTGGATCCTCCGAGCGCGGATTGTCATCAGTGATGATGAATACGTCCGACAGGCTGGCGCTCACCCGACCCATTTCCGCACGCTTGCTCGCATCCCGATCTCCACCTGCACCCAAAACAGTGATAATTTGACCGCCACATTCACTTTTCACACCGGTCAAAAATTCACGGATGGAGTCAGGCGAGTGGGCATAGTCAACAAAAATTGAAACATCAAGAACTTTGCCTACCAACTCTCCTCTACCAGGCACCTTGGCCTGGCAAACCGCCTCGACAACTTTGGTACCACGAATACCTACTCGATCTAATATCGCCAATGCCAATGCCGCATTCAGTGCGTTAATCATTCCTGGCATTGCCAGAGGGTCAAGTCTCACTTCACCGCGTGGTCCCCTGAGTATCCAAGACGAAGTGCCCGAGTTTTGGCTGAGCTTCCAGTCCGGTGTTCCTACCGTTCCCACCGATTCACAAGGAATCGAGACTTTTTCGCACAACTCCACTCCCCATGGGCTATCCGTGCAAATCAACGCCGTCCTGGCAAATTCTGGGGTAAAGAGTTGTGCTTTGGCTGCAAAATACTCGGCCATTGAGTCGTGGTAGTCAAGATGGTCGTGTGAAAGATTTGTAAATCCAACACAGTCAAATTCCAATCCGTTAACCCGGTGCTCCGACAACGCGATGCTCGAGACTTCCACGGCGACTAGTTTCACACCTGCAGCTTTCATTCGTACTAAAGTGCGAAAAAGATCAGGCGCCTCTGGTGTTGTCCGGACGCTCATAATTTCTTCACCGTCTATGACCGTGGCGAGAGTGCCGATCAATCCCGCACTGATTCCTACCGCGCGTGCAACTTGATAGATCATGCTGGTCGTCGTGCTTTTCCCATTTGTTCCGGTCACTCCGATCAAGTGAATGTCTGCAGCAGGATCGCCATATACCAATTTGCACACATCACCAAGGCAAGCCCTTGGATCGCTAACCTGCATGACAGGGATTTCGATCGGAAAATCACATTTATCCAGCAATTGGATTCCCAAGGAATCGGTCAAGATCGCTGATGCACCACGCTGCATGGCCTGCTCCACGAAGGTGGCACCATGCACCGATCGACCTGGGAGCGCAGCAAAGAGCTCACCTTCGTTAATTGTTGTGGAATCCAGTGACACGCCGGTGACGCTTGCACCGGAATCTCCCAAGAGATCTGCGCCAATGAGTGAAATAATCTCGACAACCGATGTCGAACCCACATTAACCTCCAAAGGTCAATGCAAGTTTAGGTGCCTTTGATCCTGTTGGGGGAATCTCTAAGGCGCCTAGTGCGTAGCTCGACACCTTTTTGAACACTGGCGCGCCTAATTCTCCACCATAGCGGCCACTTTGTGGCTGAGAAATGAATACCGCGACAACAAGTCGTGGATTGTCTGCGGGAGCCATGCCAACAAAGGAAGCGATTACTTGATTGCTATAGCCGCCCGTGCGCGTGTCAACAACTTGGGCAGTTCCAGTCTTTCCACCAACTCGGTAGCCGGGAATTTTGGCATTCGTCGCTGTACCGCCCTCGCCAATAACACTCTCAAGCATTGCCCTCACTTGTTTGGCCGTATCGCGAGAGACAACACGTGTTGTCATCGGGGCTTTGGGCTCTTCAACACTTCCATCTTCGTGAATGATCGCCTTGACCAGCGAAGGCTCAACACGCAAACCGTCATTAGCGATAGTTGAGAAAACGCTAGCAACTTGAACCGCATTCACGCTCAGCCCCTGACCGAATGCAATGGTCGGAAAAGACGTTGGCGACCAATCCTTGTGTTCGGGAACGAATCCACTAGTTTCACCCGGGAATCCCAAGCCAGTTGGTTGACCAATCCCAAACTTCTTAAGGTACTTGGAGAGTTTCTTCCCACCGATTCGCTCTGCCGCGAGGATGGTTCCAATATTGCTGGACTTAGCCATGACACCGTTTAAGGTGAGGTTCAGCATTCCATGCGGACTGGAATCATGAAAATCTTTGCCACCGCGTCGCAGCGAACCGGGGACTTTGATCGGCGTGTACGGAGTTGCTGCACCTTCATTAACTACAGCAGCCAAAGTCATGACTTTGCTTGTCGAACCGGGCTCGAATGCCGAAGTCAACGGCCGGTTATTGAGATTCTTTTGTTCACTTTGGGTTGGATAGTTTGGGTCAAATGTAGGTGCGGTTGCCAGAGCCAAAATTTGACCACTTTGTGGATCCATAACGACAACGGTTCCGTCGCTTGCTCCAGCACTCTCAACCGCCTGCGCGATTGCTTTCTGCGCAAAGTATTGAATATCTCGATCAATAGTGAGTTCAATGTCGACGCCAGCCTGGGCATCAACGCGAACCGATGCACCAGTTGGAATTGCTCGACCGCCCGGGCCGCGCTCAAAAGTTGCCTTGCCCGGTATCCCACTGAGTTGGTCATTGAATGCGTACTCGTATCCTCCAAGCCCAGATTCTTGCGCACCAACAAATCCAATGACGTTGGCTGCAAGGTCACCTGACGGATAGATTCGCCGAGACGTATCTTCACTGAACACGCCGGGAAGACGCAATGCCGAGATTTGCTCCCAGGTTTCTGGAGTAACTTCTTTAGCCAAATATATGAATCGTCTATCTCCGGTAAGACGCTTTGCCAAAATATCTGCATCGGCTCCCAAAATCGGAGAAAGAGCCTGGGCTACTACCGCGGGATCAGTGACCATTGTTTGATCCGCCGTCACATTTTTCGCTTCAACGGTAATGGCTAATGGCGCACCGGATGAATCCAAAATGGATCCACGTTCAGCTGGCAATTCAACCGTTCGAAGTCTTTGATCAAGGGCCGCCGATGCCAGCTCATTGCCTTGAACGGCCTGCAGATCGACAAGTCGCGCTGCAAAAATCATTAAAATTAGGGTCGAGACCAAAATAAGTGCAGTTCCACGTTTACGCGTATTGCCTAGATCAATCCGGGCTGAGCCGTAATCGCGAAAAGTGCGCCCACGCCTATTTGTGCTCATGGATGCTGAACCCGTGACTTCATCAACTACCTACTCAACCGCGATTGCATCAAGTGTGAGATCTTGGGAGATGACCTGAGAGTCAATCAAAATTGGCTCAGACCACTCACCTGTGGCGCGTTGTGCATCCGCTGCCGCCGGATCGTAGTTTTCCCCAGGCGCAACTGGTAATCCGGAATCCGAGGGCACCTCGGCAGCCTCTCCCACCGTTGCATTTGCTGGGGTCGCAATGCGAGCACCGGGTGCTGGCTTTGGTTTGCCTAAGACTTTTCCACTGGGAATTTGAATAAAGGCAGGTGTTGAACTCGGAACCATTCCCAGGCTTCGAGCCTTTTCTTCCAAAACGGTGGGGGCCGCGAGTGCTGCAACACTTTCGGTCAACGTTGCCTCGGTGCGACTGAGTTCAGCCTGCGTGGATCTCAATTCGCTCAACGTGAAGGCTCCCTGGGCCAGGGTCGTATTGATGAGCAGCATGCCAAGGAGGCCAACACCTAAAATACTTGCAAGCACGATCACAAACATGCCCCTGCTTGCCTTGCGAACGCGAATTGGTGCTACCAAACGTAGGTTCTCGCGTGTGCGTCGGCGCACTCCGCGTGTTGCGTACTCGGTGACCGACTCGCTTGGCGCATTGAGTGAATGGTCTAGTTGCGGTGCAGCGCTCATGCGGCAACCCCTTCTGTCGTGTCATGCAAGCGAATACGCTCTGCTGCGCGAAGTCGTACTGATGCGGAACGAGGATTTTGTTCCATTTCATGTTCGGTTGCTTTTTCCGAACCGCGCGTCAATGGCTTCAATTCAGGCTTGGCTGCTTCAGGTATTACCGGGAGGTCGTGCGGCACATTGGCCACACTGCGCTGGGTGAAAACTCGCTTGACAATTTTGTCTTCGAGTGATTGATAAGACATGGCGACAATTCGGCCGCCCATCGCTAATGAATCAATCGCACGAGGGATCGCTCGCTCAAGTACGGAAAGTTCGGAATTTACTTCAATCCTTAAGGCCTGGAAGGTTCGCTTCGCAGGGTTGCCACCAGTGCGGCGTGCGGCTGCCGGAATTGCTTCTCTAATTAAGTTAACGAGGCGTGCCGAATGGTCAAATGGCTCAATCTCCCGTTCGCGAACTACTCGTTCTACGATGCGAGTCGCAAATTTTTCATCACCGTAATTGCGCAAAATTCGTACGAGATGACCGGGCTCATAGGTATTCAACACTTCCGCCGCCGTCATTCCGCAGGATTGATCCATGCGCATATCTAGTAAAGTGTCAACCGAATATGAGAAACCGCGCCCAGGTTGATCAAGTTGCATACTGGAAACACCGAGGTCCAATAGAACCCCGTGAACACCAGAAAAATTGTGTTGAGCGAGCACCTCTGGTATTTGGTCATAAACAGCGTGAACGAGAATTACCCGAGATCCAAACGGGGCAAGTCTTTGAGTTGACAATTCAATTGCACTGAGATCACGATCAAGCCCAATTACTGTTAATTCAGGGAAAGCGTTTAGGGCCAACGCACTATGCCCACCGTGCCCCAACGTTGCATCAATGAGGACCGCATTTGGTCGGTCAAGTGCGGGAGCCAGCAACGCCAAAACCCGGTCTGCGAGGACCGGTGTGTGGCGGGGCTCAATGAACATGTGATTTAGCTCCAGGTTCCAACGAGGATCGACAAGAAATAGACAACACTTCCCGTTGCAATACCGGCTGTAACAACTGCTGCTCCGGTGCGAACTCCACTTGGGATCAGGTCCGCCTGATGGTGGAGATACTCGTTGATAGTGCTCATTACTGCTACTTTCCCTCGTGGAACACGATTCGCGGTCGGGTTCAAACTGGTTCTCTTTTTTAGTTAGAGTGCTGTGATTGGCTCAATCAGGTCTCCGCCCGCTATAACCAACTCTCGCCAAAACCATGTTGTCTGTAGCGGGCCCTGGCATCGGGGAAGTGACGCCAGGATCAAAGAGCGGGTGGAGACCTCAGTGGCCAAGCCGCATTAGAAGATTCCCGGTATTACCTCCCCACTCAAAGCGGAGAAGCCTGCTTCTTGACCTGCGAGGTATTCCGCCCACGCTGGCGCATTCCAAATCTCAAGCGTTGTTCCATTGCCAACGACGACGACATCGCGATCCAAATCCGCGTACGAGCGCAGTTCCGCGGGAATCATGACTCGACCCTGACGATCTGGGATTTCGTCCACTGCACCGGAGAAGAGGACTCGAAGATAGGCGCGCACACTGGCATCGGAGCGCGAGGCCACGTTCAGGCGCTCCGCGTAGGAAGCGAACTCTGCTGCTGGCCAAATCACGATCGAATGCTCTTGGCCGCGGGTGAATACCAATCCAGCTGCCAATCCTTCACGGTATTTGGCGGGAAGTACCAGGCGACCTTTGTCATCAAGTCGGGGAGATTGGGTACCAAGAAACATGTGCCCCACCCCTCACTTTGACCTCATAAATCACCCGAGTAACTCCCAGCAGCGCCATATTACTCCATTTCCCTCCACAGTCAACCCCTTGACCCCAATTGGAATAAAAAATCCTCCACCACCTCCCGACTTCAGTTCCCCGCTCCACGCGAGGAGTGCCCACTTGACTTCAAATTGGGTATCTCGCCCTTAAGGTGAGGCCGTGCTTTCCCCTAAAATCCTGCTGATCGGCGCCGCGGGCCTGGCTTTGATCAGCGGTTGCTCCCAAACCGCAAGTCAAGACGTCACCGCCCCCAGCACTCCTGCTTCTCGTTCACCGACGACAACTACGACGCCCATACCGACACGCAGCCCAACCGGCGCACCAACACTTAATCCACTCACGGGATTGCCATTTATCGAACTGCCGCGACCAGCCCAGTTCGCGGGTATGCCCCAAGTGCTGGCGGTAAAAATTGATAACACTCGCAATGCCCAGCCGCAGGCTGGCGTAGCTGCGGCCGATCTGGTCTACATTGAAGAAATCGAATACGGCATGACCCGCCTGGCCGCCATTTTCAGTTCAACCATTCCCGCTCGTATTGGACCGGTGAGATCCGCTCGAATCACAGACATTGACCTTCTGGGTCAATACGGGTCACCTGCTTTTGCCTTCTCCGGTGCCCAACGAAAACTCTGGCCAGCACTTGCAGCTGCGCCATTTATCGATGTTTCGGCCAATAAGGTTCCCCAGGATTACTCACGCGACTCGGCTCGGCGAGCTCCCTACAACTACTTTTTTGACGCTCAAACTGCGCTTACACGAGTTAAGGGTGTCTCAAAGGCAAAGGACATGGGTTTCACATTTGCGCAGGCAATTCCAAGTGGCGGATCTCCTGCCGCGAGCGCGGAACTCACTTGGCCTTCATCGACCCTCAAATTCCATTACAACCCGATCCGCGATCAATACGCTGTCCAACTCAATGGAGAGCGAGCCAGCGTTGAAAAATCTGTAGAAGGAGACGGCAAAGTTTGGGTTGACACTGCGGTCATTCAACTTGTGAAACAAACCCAGTCCGTTTATTTCGATAAAGGTGGCGGCAACACTCCACATGTCGAGACGATTGGTTCGGGAGAGGCAATAATCATGCGCAACGGCCAGCTTTTTCATGCAAAGTGGTCTCGGCCCGATTCTCAATCAGGAACAACCTTCACCGATGCCGCCGGTAACCCTGTTCCTTTTCACCCCGGACACACCTGGATTGCTCTGTATAGCAAGGACCGTGTCGTCACGGTCAAAAGCAGTCAAGTAAGTCCTTCACAGTAATCAGGCGATAAAACTAAGCACTCATCAACACACGATTACCGTTGGCTTTGAAATAGAAAATCGCAAACTGACTAAACTCCCGAGCGATGATCAATCCGATTTCCGATTGCATACCCCACGCAATAAAGCCAGGTTCCCGGTGAACTTCATTGGGTGAGAACCCATCGGCTTCCCAGATGTCGGTGCAGTATTCCCGTAGTCGGGTCAAAAGCAGACCATTGGCTTTTTCGTTTTCCGTGATACTGGGGCGATCAGGTCCGGGGTTCCACGCCGTGATCATTACTCCACCTAATGCACGTTCACGTACTGCCTCAACGCACTCTTGCCAAACTTGAGAACCGAATGGGCGCATTTCCACATGCGCAGACTCATAAATTTCATGTAATTTTTCTCGAACGGAATCTGCAGGCTGCGCTAGCGCACACTGCAATGGACGACCTCCCGCGTCAACCACCCCGATCCACACCCGCCACTGGTCACCAGCCTGCAGATCTTGCACCACTAAAGATTGCGTGTCCACCGCGAAAGCAATCACACTCCATCGGGTAATCGATCCCGCCAGACCTACACCTGCCGCCTTGCCGACCGCTTCCTTGGCACATAAAAGTGCAATTGGACTGACAACCTTGGCAAGTTCTTGTTCACCTAAAGTGAATGACCTCACGAGTCGACTAACATCTCGGTCAAGGAATTCGATATCAACCCCGATACTTGCACCAGCTGCAACTCCAATGGCACATTGGCCAGTATGTGAAATAGAGATGTAAGCTTCCGTCTCCCCACTAGCCCAACGTGGTGCGCCCAACTCCGAATAGATGAGTTCGCCGGTCGTATCGCCCAACAAATTGTGGACTGCCTGACGAGCGCAGTCCCGACCAAGTTCCCGCATTTCCAGAGCCGAATCAGAAGATTCGCCCGCAGAATTACGTGAGCCCAAAACCAGTTCAACACCCGGGAATGGCGCCTCCCACGGATGGAAAACGGGCAGAGAAACCATGACCAGAGTCTGTCCCATGTGAATTCAAAGACCGGTACGCCCCTCCCACTTACCGGCGTGACATAGTTGGCTACCAATTTATGGCGTTGCCGAGGCGCCAATGTGAAAAATGGAAGGAAGTTATGTCCAGAGTGTTAGGTGAAGAGCAAGCATTCACCGACACTGCCTATTCCCTTCTCGCATTTCAACGCGATCATTTAACGACCCGGATGAATAACCTCGCACACGCCCCCTCAACGGGAACAGGACAAGATGACCTTGAGCGTGAGGCGCATGCCGACAATCTGCGCTCGCAACTGCGTTCAGTAGAAGCTGCCAAAAATCGTCTCTACTTCGGGCGAATCGACAGCGACACCAAGGAAACCCACCGAATCGGCCGAATCGGCCTGCGGACTGAATCAGGGGACATGGCACTTATTGACTGGCGCGCCCCCAACGCTGCACCTTTTTATCAAGCAACAACCGCGAACCGCATGAATACGGTCCTGCGCCGTCGGATTTCCATTAAATACCTTGATGGAAAACAAATGGTCACCCACGTTGACGACGAAGTTTTGACCGAACCGGGTGAAGGCAGTTACCAGGCAGCCAAGGACGCAGTTGCGGCTCCAAGAGATGGTCGAATGGCCGATATTCTCGCCACGATCGCAACCGATCAAGACGTCATTATTCGCAGTCCACTCAATCAAATTACTGTTGTTCAGGGAGGCCCCGGAACGGGAAAGACAGTTGTCGCATTGCACCGTGCCGCCTGGTTGCTTTATACCTACCGCGAACGACTAGCAAAAGACGCCATCTTAATTGTGGGACCCAGCACTGCGTTCTTGAGATATATCGACCAAGTGCTGCCAAGCCTGGGTGAAACTGACATTGTGCTGTTGACCCCTGGGCAACTTTTTACGGGTGTCAATGCCACGCTTGATGACTCATTTGAGGTTTCTGGAGTCAAAGGCCGGGCAAAAATGGCACAGGTATTGACCAATGCTGTATCGCATTGGTCAAATATTCCAGACTCGCAAGTCAACATAACAACCGAAGGTGGGACCAAACTTCACATTACGAGAGGGCAGATTCGCGATTGTGTGAAGTCCCTTTCAAAGCGAGGTACCTACCATTTAAACCGAGAGATTTTTCTTAAGCGCGTTCTTGAGTACTTGGCAAAAAACTTGGCCAATGACCAAGGTCACGAACAACTTGATTATGAAACACGCAGCGGACTGGTCGCTGATTTCATTGATGAGCGCAATGTACGCCGCGTATTGAATCTCATGTGGATGCCGACAACTCCACAAAAAGTTCTCACTAAAATATTCGCTGATCCAAGTTTTCTCCGACTTGTTTCACGTGATGAACTCTCGGTTCGTGAACAGGATTTGCTTTTTCGCGAAGCTGGAAGCCCATGGACCATTGACGACGTAGCCCTACTCGATGAATGCGCCGAGCTCCTTGGTGAATGGGTTCGCCCCGTAGCCACTTCCCGCGAATCACATTCTGACTACATGGAACTAGACGCCGGAGAAATGCGTTATGGGAATCGCGATGGTAGATCCGCTCGCACATCCACCGTCGCTGAGCGCGCCTACCGTGACCGCGAGTGGGTCTACGGACATATCGTGGTCGACGAAGCACAGGAGTTAAGCGAAATGGCTTGGCGGGCAATACAACGTCGAGCAGTGCGCAAATCAATGACAATCGTCGGTGACCTTCAACAGTCTTCGCACCCTGCTGGTGCTCGAGACTGGAATGAGGCCTTAGCTTGGGCCGGTGAAAAACTAGCGTTGTTTAGGCTCAATGTCACCTATCGCATCACAGATGAAACCGTGCAGACCGCGATCGAGCAACTTGTTAGAGCAGGTGGGACACCACCTGAACTAGTCTCAATTAGAAACGGCTCCCCCACTGTCAATGTCGAGGTAAGCGAAAGTGACGTACTCGATTTCCTGACAAACACTATGGCA
>JBDNFH010000128.1:0-8776 GCA_041689915.1 Candidatus Nanopelagicales bacterium
GGCAAAAACGGGGCGGGCATCACACACGGTCACCACGTAACCCAGCATCTTGGCCGCCCGAACCAAAGCGGCTGAGAAATCAATTGCACCAAATACAAACATTTGGGCTGGGGGAGCAAAGCTGGCAACGAACACGGTGAGCCCCTCGCCCAAACGCTCGCCCTCCGGTCCATATTCAATCGTTCCCGTGAGTCCCCCGGCAAGCATGCCGAGTGCGTCTTCACGCACGGTGTCATTGAGGCGATCGGTTCCCAGTGTTCCAGATGCGGACTCGGGGGTAATTACTAAATGCTGCCCAACAAAATGTGGACCCTTGATGATTGTGGCGACACACACGGGCTCACCCTGCTCAATCCGCGCGGCAATATCGGGCAATTCGGGCCAAGTATCGTTATTCACCTGTTCAACAAAAACTTCGAGGATCCCGCCGCAAGTCAAACCCACCGCGAAGGCGTCGTCATCACTGACCCCATAATGCTCAAATCGGGGAATGCCGTCAGCGAGAACCTCGGTACCCACTTCGAAGAGGGCCCCTTCAACGCAACCACCACTGACGCTCCCCACAGCCTCGCCACTTGGGGTCACCAACATTGATGTTCCCGCGGGCCGGGGAGCGGAGCGCCAGGTTTGAACCACCGTCGCCATGGCGGCGCCGCCATTTTGGTAGGCGTCAAGTAGTTCGGTGATTACTTCTCTCATGGTGTTCCCACTCTAATTCTATTTTGGCAAACCGCTTGTGTGAACGGATGAAGTTTGTCACCATAGGGTGAAGGTACGTGGACCAGTCATCTCGGGCTGACTTCGATTAGGGGAGTTTGTTATAGCCATGACTCAGGTTGGGTTACTGATTTGTCCGCTTCCAGCGTCGCGCAAATATGTCTTTCCATTCGAAATAAATTGAGGAGAACCGGTGGACCTAGAAAACTCATTTACCGTTCCGGCTGATGTAGAAACTGCCTGGAAAACATTGCTCGATGTCGAGGCAATTGCTCCTTGTATGCCCGGTGCCACCCTTGAGTCGGTCAATGGAGATGAATTCACTGGAAATGTGAAGGTCAAGTTGGGGCCGGTCTCCATGGTCTACGGCGGTGAAGCGCGCTTTGTGAGCAAAGACGATGCAACCCACACCGCGATCATTGAGGGACTAGGTAAAGAGTCCCGTGGAACCGGAACAGCGAAAGCCAACGTCATCACCAAGTTGGTGGCGGAAGGCCCGATGGTTACGAGAGTCGATGTAACAACCGAATTAATTATTACTGGCAAAGCCGCTCAATTTGGTCGTGGCGTCATGCAGGATGTTGCCGGCCGCTTGGTTACTCAGTTTGCCGGAAACCTCGAGCAGGTCATCGGTGCTCGCGCGCAGGCTGCAGCAGGCGGAGCCGACACTCCAACTCCCGCACCGATCAAGACCGCCGACAGCATCAACCTTTTGGAAACTGCGGGAGTCCCTGTGCTTAAGCGCGCGATCCCAGTACTGATTGGAATCGTCGTTGTTGTCGGAATAATCGTCTTTATCGCAAGTCGCTAAAAGATAGTTACATCGCGGCGGACTTCGAAATCGGTTCCTTGTTCGCTCAATGAAAGGAAAAGTCCATGCAAACACCGGCCCCGGTTGATTACGTTCGGGCAACTTCAGTTGCCGACGCATTGAGCCTTTTAGCACAACACGGTGAAGAGTCACGACTCCTCGCCGGCGGACACAGCCTGCTCCCCATGATGAAACTTCGATTGGCACGGCCAGAAGTCCTGATCGATCTGCAAGAGGTTGCGGAACTGCGCGGAATCAAAATCGAAGGTGACGAAATTGTTATTGGTGCGATGGTCACGCACGCAGAAATTATGGACTCGCCAATCCTGACCGAGCACTACGCAATCTTCCGCGAAGCTGAAAAAGTAATCGCGGACCCAATTGTTCGTAACAAGGGCACCGTGGGTGGATCAATGTGCCAGGCTGATCCCTCGGAGGATCTCTCTGCGGTTGGATCCGCACTTAAAGGTTCAGCTGTCATTCACAATGCAAGTGGGTCGCGCACTGTTCCCCTTCGCGAATTCCATGAAGGACCCTATGAAACCAAGGTGCTCGACGGTGAAATCCTCACCGAAGTTCGCTTCCCCATTCGCCCGGGTTCAGGCAGCGCTTATGAAAAAGTTGAGCGCCGCGTCGGTGACTGGCCAGTTGCTTCCGTGGGAACTTTCGTCACGGTCAAAGATGGAGTCGTGAGCGACTGTGGAATTGGCCTCACAGCAGTCGGTGCTGCTCATTTTTGTTCACCCGAAGCTGAGGCTTTCCTGATTGGTAAAGCGCCAACTGCGCAGAACATTGCAGCAGCAGCAGAACTTGCGGCAGCCGGTTGCAACCCGTCCGCAGACCAGCGCGGACCTGTCGACTACAAAAAGCATCTCGCAAAAGAACTCACATTACGTGCACTCACCCGATCAGTTGCAGTTAGTCAAGGAGCCTGACATGGAAATATCAATGACAATTAATGGCAACGAGATCACCAAGGACGTTGAACCTCGCACATTGCTCGTCCACTTCATCCGTGAAGATGCCGGACTACGCGGAACTCATTGGGGGTGCGACACCTCAAACTGCGGGACCTGCGTGCTGTGGGTTGATGGGGAGCCGGTCAAGAGTTGCACCATGTTGGCAGCCCAAGCTGCTGGCCACGAAGTCACGACGATCGAGGGGATTGAAAAAGGTGGCGAACTTGACCCAGTACAAAAAGGTTTTGTTGAATGTCACGGACTGCAATGTGGTTTCTGCACCCCAGGCATGATCATGACGGCGCGCTGGTTGCTCGACAACAATCCCAAGCCATCAGAGGTAGAAATCCGTGAAGCGATCTCCGGTCAAATTTGCCGCTGCACCGGCTACAAGAACATCGTAAGATCAATCCAATGGGCCGCAGATAACCCAGTTACTAATGAGGTGACCGTATGACCGCAGTTGAAGAAGTACCCGTAAGTGCTGCTGGAAATCCAATTGGCTTTGGCAGTATGCGCCGAGTCGAAGATGCGCGCTTTATCCGTGGTCAAGGAAATTATGTCGACGACGTAAACCTGCCGGGCATGCTGCACAGCGCGATCCTGCGCAGCCCGTATGCCCACGCACGTATCAAGTCGATTGATGCTTCTGCTGCCGAAGCATTGCCGGGTGTACATGCCGTAATCACCGGTAAAATTCTTGAAGGTATTCCCCGTCCTGATCTTTTGGGAAATAACTTTGCTTGGATGCCAACTTTGTCCTACGACACCCAGGCGGTTCTTGCAACAGACAAGGTTCGCTTCCAGGGTCAAGAAGTTGCTTTCGTTATTGCGGACTCTCACTACATTGCTAAAGATGCTCTTGAGTTAATCGACGTTGATTACGAACCGCTTACCCCGGTCATGGATGCAAAGCGGGCACTTGATCCAGATGCTCCCGTTATCCGTGACGACAAGGGTTTCACCGACAACTTAATCGTTGATGCCGTCGGGAAAACCGAATTCGAGTCCGGCAACAAGGAAGAAACCCGAGCTGCAATTGCTGCAGCGCAGGCAGACCCCAATTGCGTCGTGGTCACCCAGGAGATCATGTACCCACGCGTGCATCCGGCCCCAATGGAAACCTGTGGTGCTGTTTCTTATCTAGACAAGGTTACCGGTCAATTGACCATGCACACCACGAGTCAGGCACCGCACGCTCACCGCACGGTGTACGCGATGGTCGCGGGGCTGCCGGAACACAAGATTCGCATTATTAGTCCTGATATTGGCGGCGGTTTTGGTAACAAGGTCGGCATATACCCAGGTTACGTGCTTTCAATTGTTGGCAGCATTGTGACCGGCAAACCGGTTAAATGGATGGAAGACCGCAGTGAAAACCTGATGTCGACTTCATTTGCTCGCGACTACCACATGACGGCAACCATCGCGGCAACAAAAGAAGGCAAGATTCTTGCTGTTGAAGTTGATGTGCTTGCAGATCACGGTGCATTCAATGGTGTTGCTCAGCCAACGAAATTCCCGGCTGGCTTCTTCCACATCTTCTCAGGCTCCTACGACTACCCAAATGCGTACTGCAGGGTCAAGGCGGTGTACACGAATAAGGCGCCCGGTGGTGTGGCTTATGCGTGCTCATTCCGCATCACTGAGGCCGCCTACGTTATTGAGCGGATTGTCGACTGCTTGGCTCAGGAAATCAAGATGGATCCGGCAGAGTTGCGATTGAAGAACCTGCTGCGTCCAGAGCAATTCCCCTACAAATCCCCAACTGGTTGGGAATACGACTCAGGCGAGTACGAGAAGACCATGCGTGTCGCAATGGAGATGGCGGGCTACGACGAACTTCGTCGCGAGCAGGCCGAAAAACGGGAACGCGGCGAATACATGGGAATCGGAATCAGCTTCTTCACTGAAGGAGTTGGTGCAGGCCCCCGCAAGGACATGGACATTCTTGGTCTAGGCATGGCTGACGGAGTTGAACTGCGCGTTCACCCAACTGGTAAAGCCCAACTTCGTTTGTCAGTTCAAACCCAGGGTCAAGGACACGAAACAGCCTACGCACAGATTGTGGCCCATGAACTTGGTATTCCGCCAGAGGACATTGAGGTAATCCACGGAGATACCGACAACACGCCATTCGGGCTTGGCACCTATGGTTCGCGTTCAACACCTGTGTCAGGTGCTGCGGCTGCAATTGTATCTCGCAAGGTTCGCGATCGAGCAAAGATTGTTGCTGCGGCAGCACTTGAGTGCTCACCGGATGACCTCGAGTGGACCCTTGGTCGCTGGTCGGTCAAGGGTGATCCCGAGCGGGGCAAGACAATCTCTGAGATTGCATTGCTCGCGCATAGCAGCCTTGAGCTCCCAGAGGGTGTTGAAGGCCACCTAGATGCAACCGCGGTGTACAACCCACCAAACCTTACCTACCCGTACGGGTGTTATATCTGCGTTGTTGACGTTGATCCAGGAACCGGCCAGGTTAAGGTGCGTAGATTCATTGCAGTGGACGACTGCGGCACGCGAATCAACCCCATGATCGTTGAGGGTCAGGTCCACGGGGGTCTTGCTGACGGCATCGGCATGGCACTCATGGAACTCATCGCCTTTGATAAGGACGGCAATAACCTTGGTGGTTCCTTCATGGACTACCTGTTGCCAACCTCTATCGAGTGCCCAGATTGGGAGACGGGTGAAACGGTTACGCCTTCACCACATCACCCAATCGGTGCAAAGGGTGTTGGCGAGTCGGCCACGGTTGGTTCACCCGCCGCAATTGTTAATGCCGTGATTGATGCGATCAGCCCATTTGGTGTTCGTCACGCTGACATGCCACTCACGCCGGCAAACGTATGGCGCGCAATCCAAGGCAACCCAATTCGGGTCGACATGGCTGTTGAGTAAATATGCCTTCATTTGAGTTGGACGAACGGGTTGCGCAGTTGCGCGCGGCCCGCACCCCGTTCGTCTTTGCTCGAGTTGTCATGGCTCAAAAACCAACCTCGTCAAAGCCAGGTGACCAGGCGGTGATCTTGGCCGATGGAAGTATCGAAGGCTTTGTAGGTGGCGACTGTGCTCAAGCGACAGTCCGGGCCCAAGGATTGGCAGCTCTGATCAGCGGGCGGTCATTTGTTTTGCGCATTGCGCCTAAGCCAGAGCCCGAACAAATAGGTAAAACGGTTGTGGTTAATCCATGTCTTTCCGGGGGAACTTTGGAGATCTTTATGGAACTGGTTCTGCCACCACCGCTGATTCGAGTAGCCGGCGTCAGCCCGATCGCGTCGGCGCTAGTGCGAATTGGTGCAAGCATGGGCTACGACATGCAGCAGTGGAGTGACGACAACTTCGCTAGCGTTGACGCTGTAGTTATTGCAGCCCATGGCATTGACGAACACGACGCGCTTCTTGCCGCAGTTCAATCCGACATTCCTTATGTCGGTCTGATCGCAAGCCCCAAGCGCGGCAAGGCGGTCCTTGAAGCACTTGACGCAACTCCCGCGCAAAAGGCACGGGTAAAGACACCTGCCGGGCTCAATATTGGAGCCAGAACTCCCGAAGAAGTCGCACTATCCGTTTTTGCCCAAATCGTTGAATTGCGCACCTCAGAAGTTATGGTTACAGATTTAATAGTGGAAAACACTCCAGAGTTAACTGCGATCGACCCCATTTGCAACATGACCGTCGCGGCAGTGCAGGCCTCGATCCACGCGGATATTGATGGCACTCGCTGGTATTTCTGCTGCCAAGGCTGCAAGAAGAAGTTTGTTGCGGATCCACAAAAATTTGTTAGCGCTTGATCTGTGGGTTCCGCGCGCGAGATCGAGTCACCTCAGCAAATGGTTCAGGAGTTAGCAAAAGTTGATTACTTGGCTGAGCCCGGGCTGGCAACAGCACTGTTTTGCGCGGTCCGTTTGCCCCAGCCACTACTCCTTGAAGGCGAAGCCGGGGTAGGCAAGACCCAAGCCGCTAAAGCTCTCGCCGCGCTCCTTGACACCCCATTGATTCGGTTGCAGTGTTTTGAGGGAATCGATGCGTCAGAGGCGCTCTATGAGTGGAACTACCCGCGACAACTGTTAAGTATCCGCATGGCGGAGTCTCAAGGTAAATCGATCGAGGAAAGTTCACTTTTTAGCCGGGAGTTCTTAATTGAACGACCTCTATTGCAAGCATTGGAATACGATGGACCAAATCCAGCCGTGCTGTTGATCGACGAAGTGGATCGGGCGGACGAGGAATTCGAAGCGTTTCTACTCGAAATGCTGGCCGAATCAACCGTGAGCGTTCCCGAACTTGGCACTTTGAAAGCAAAGCAAAAACCTATAGTGATTTTAACTTCCAATAGAACCCGTGACCTGCACGACGCACTCAAGCGCCGTTGTTTGTATCACTGGATTGATTACCCGAGTTTGGAACATGCAACCGAGATCGTTAAATTGCGTGCGCCAAAGGCGAGTAAGGAACTGGCCGAGCAGATCTCTGCCGCCGTGTCGCGCATTCGAACCCTTGACATGCAAAAGCCACCAGGGGTAGCCGAGGCAATTGACTGGGTGAACGCTGCGATGCTTCTTGGTGTGACCAAACTTGATGCCAATCGCATGGATCAAACACTTGGATCGGTATTGAAATACCGTGATGATCAAGATGTCGCCCGTGAGCAAGGCCTGGCCTGGATTGCCGGTGAATGATTCATCTTTAGCGCGCATCTGTGCGGCATTCGGGCACTTGCTGCACCGTTCGGGGATCCCGGTAACACCTGAGCGCAGTGTTAGATTCGCGAGTGTCATTGAATTGGCCCAACCAACCGAACTTGATGAACTGTATTGGTTAGCAAGGGTCACTCTCTTAAGTAACGTAAGGCAAGTGGAAGCATTTGATCGAGTTTTCCAACAAATTTTTCGCGGCATATTTGACTTTGCTGATTTCCGCGGTGACTCAAATAATCCAGCGCCTCTCTCGGCGACACCTGCAGGTGAGCGGAGCCCGGGAGACTCCAAAAAATCAGGGGAGAGCGAATCGAATCCGCGCGGAACCAGTGCAACACCTGGTGTGCCTAGTAGTGATGGCGAAGATGAGAGCGAGACCAGTGTTCTCGCGGCCATGAGTGCACAAGAGCGGGTCAATGAACGAGACTTCTCGGCGTTAACACCGGATGAACTCGCACTGATTCGCCGTTTAGTTGATCAATTGCCGTTGGTGCCGCCACAACGAACTCGCCGGAGGACTAAACGAGCACGTAAAGGTGACCAACTTGATATCCGCGCGACACTTCGGGCATCACACCGAACTGCGGGTGACCCGATCCACTTAATCAAGAGATCACATACAACAAAACCTCGTCGGGTTGTTCTCATCGCTGACGTTTCTGGGTCCATGGAGCCCTACGCACGAATCTATTTGCACTTAATGAGAGGAGCGGTACAGGCCCTCGGTGCCGAAGCATTTGTTTTTGCAACTCACCTCACCAGGCTCACCCGACCACTGGCCACCGCACAACCTGATTTGGCCTACAAGAAAGCAACAGCGGCCGCAACCGACTGGTCAGGTGGTACCCGCATTGGTTCATCCATAAAGACTTTTATTGACGATTTCGGCCGACGTGGACTTGCTCGCGGTGCCGTAGTCGTGATTGTTTCTGACGGTTGGGAAATTGAGAACCCGGAGATTCTTGGTGTCAGCATGGCGCGACTCTCGCGACTTTCCCATCACATTATTTGGGTTAATCCACGTAAAGCCGTCGACTCCTATCAACCACTTGTTGGCGGGATGGCTGCTGCGTTGCCATATGTTGACACATTTGTCTCGGGGCATTCAATGAATGCCCTCAATGAAGTGATGGCTGCAATTGCCGGAGCATCAGAGCGTAGAGTTGCCGCATGCTGACGCTCTCCCAGTACTTGGACCTGGTGTTGGACAGTGTTACCGAACTTCCTCCGATGGACCTACCGCTTGCTGAAGTGAATGGCTGTGTACTCGCCCAAGATATCTACGCGCGCTGGCCACTGCCCTCATTTGATAACTCTTCTATGGATGGGTACGCGGTAATTTCAGCGGATTTAGTAAATGCAAGTGAGAGTTCACCGGTAACTCTCCCCGTGATCGACGACATTCCAGCCGGTTTCAAATCCTTGGAAACTCTGCACAGCGGCCAGGCGATTCGAATAATGACGGGTGCACCCATGCCAGCAGGTTCGGATAGCGTGATCCCTATTGAGAGCACCGATGGTGGAAGCGAAATCGTCCAGATTCGCGCAGCAATTGAACTTGGAAGTTGTATTCGCCACGAAGGCGAAGA
>JBDNFH010000129.1:0-6076 GCA_041689915.1 Candidatus Nanopelagicales bacterium
ACAGAGACATGAGCACAGAGACATGAGCACAGAGGGCGGGATTAAGGCGATCATCGCAGCGCTGATCGCAAATACTGGAATCGCGGCCAGTAAATTTGTGGCATTCGCTTTCACAGGTTCATCGTCAATGCTCTCCGAGGCAATTCACAGCGTCGCTGATTCTGGTAACCAAATTTTGTTGTTGATTGGAAATAGGCGCGCAAAAAAACCAGTTGATGAAAAACATCCATTTGGCTACGGCAGGCGACGCTACGTTTACGGATTTATTGTCGCGATCGTTTTGTTTTTAGTTGGTGGACTGTTCTCTCTCTATGAAGGTTTTCTTAAATGGCAGCATCCCGAACCTCTCAGCGATTGGTGGATAGCTGTTGTTGTTCTGTTGATCGCAATTGGCCTTGAAAGCTATTCATTTCGCACTGCGTTTCGTGAAGCGAGTAAATCGCGTGGACAGCGTTCGTTGTTTGGATTTGTTAAGGCCGCTCGCCAACCTGAACTTCCGGTAATTTTGTTGGAAGACGCTGGCGCACTAATTGGTCTGGTACTGGCACTTCTTGGCGTCGGCACCGCCGTGATCACTGGTGATGGACGATTTGATGCCGCCGGTGCGATCGGTGTTGGCACGCTACTGATCATTATCGCAATTTACTTGGCAATTGAAATGACGGCCATGCTTGTCGGTGAAAGTGCGTTACCCGAAGAGGTCGCAGCGATTCGCAAAGCACTCGAAGACTCTGACGGAGTTGAGCGAGTTATTCATTTGCGGACACTGCATGTCGGACCGGATGAACTTCTCGTTGCTGCCAAGATCGCCGTTCATGACTCGGATACCGGTGCCCAGATTGCAAAGGCAATTAACAATGCTGAAAAGTCATTGCGTGCCGCAGTTCCGAGCGCGAAGTATATTTTTCTTGAACCAGACCTTGATCGCGGTCGAGAAGCCGATTCTACGATCCCAGGACTCGACGTTCACGGTCCCAATTCATAGCCTGAAATTGAAATGCCCGACACATCAGCCACTTGACTGACTTAAGTTTAGGCAGTCATCAAATTCACAAAAGTGGGGGTCGAGAATCACCGGTGCTGTGCGCATCGGGTGGAACGAATGGCCGGTGACTGAGTGTACGTTGTACTCGTGCGAGCGCATCCCTCATCTGGGCAATGGATTCCTCCTTGGATGCCACAGTCCATAGTGTGGTGCATATTCCCCCAGATGCCCCAGGGTGACCACGACGACGAGTAAGACATCATCGGTAATGGTATAGATGATCCGGTAGTCCCCGACCCTCACGCGATACCCCGGTCGACCTCTCAGCGGTCGAGAGGATGGCGGGCGCGGATCACAGGCAAGGAGCGCGATGGCTCCCTGGATTCTGGGACGATCCTCTGGGTCTAGCTTTTTCAGAGTGCGAGCCGTCGAGGGACGAATCTCGATACGATAACTAGTCAAGTCCAACCGAGATCAGTTTTGACCTGTTCCCAGGGGATGCTCACGCCTTCTTCGGCCAGCGCGGCGTCGAACGCCTCGGCGTCTTCTGCGTTCTCCAGCGCTTCAAGCAGCTCTTCGTAGCGTTCCAGGCTGATGAGTACCGCCGCCGGACGCCCATAGCGTTCGAGTACAACCGGTTCACTGTGAGCGGTCTCGACCGCTTCAGACAGCCTGTCACGGGCTTCGCTGATCGCCATCCTCACCATGACTGAATAGTACAACACTATTGGACTATTGTACAAATATATTGGTCGCGCGGCGCAGTTTGACGCCCGAATGTCGCCAACTGATCTTTGACCTGGTGCCAGCCTGCCTGGCGAAGGGGTCCCGGCATTTCTTGCCGAAAAAACAGCGTTAGTAACAGTTATTGCAGATAATTACGACTTTGCTCGCGCTGCACTCGATGGGATCTCACGGGGTTTACGATCACTTCAGCATCTGGGCGACGGCAAATGTCAGACCCCTAATGTTTAATTGAGCACATGTACGAAAACAACCGAGAGCGCAAAGTGGCACTCCTGCGCGGTGAGCGGTCCGAAGCCGTCGGGCAAGGCACCATTGATGCAGAAGGCGTTTGTTTCTTTAACAAGAGCGGAGGTGAGCGCCGGTGGCTCGTTCCTTGAGCAAGCCAAAGCATTAGTGGAGATTGCTGGACGCGAAATAGCCTGGCAATACTGGCGGAGTGGGATATTGCAACCCTCGGAATGCCTCTCACTCGCGAGTCCCGGCGGACCTGTTTGACAGGTTTGGCGGAGGTCCGTTAACGGCGGCTGTAGTCGGCGGCGTAGCCGGTCCAGTCTCCGCTGCTGGCGCGTTGCCAGGCGACGGCGACGGCGATGTGAATTCCGAGCAGTCGGCTGAGTAGGGCCGCGGGGAGTTCGGTGGCGAGGTGGAAAAGCGCGGTCGAGCGGGCTTGCCCGGGACGCAGACCGAGCTGGCGGAGGCGTTCGCCCAGGTGGGCGGCGCTGATCGCTTGGCCGGGCCGTCCGCCGGGGAACAGCCAGCGAGAGGTTCCCAAGTCGCCGAGGGTGGCGTGGCCGTGGCGGGAGGCGACAAGCTGGCGGACGAGGGCGTCGAGGGGTTCGGGCAGGACGATGGGCTCGCGGCCGAGCTGTAGCCGCACTCGATGCTCATCGGCTTGAACATGGTCGAGGGTGAGGTGGCTGATCGCGGAGGTGCCTTGGGCGTAGAGGAGAACAAGTAGCCCAGCGACGCGATCTTCGGCTTTGACGGTGTCGTCGTGCAGGAGCCGGCGGGCCTGCTCCCATCGGGCTTCGCTGTCGATGACCTGGCTGGGGCCGTCCCATTTGGTGGCGGGAAAGTCGAGGCTGGTCAGCTTGTGGCGTTTGGCCCAGCGCACGAAGTTCCCGGCCTCGCGGCGGCCGGTCACGTGCTCGCTGGTCAGCCACGCGTCGAGGTCGCCCTGCCGGGCGCTGCCCAGTTCCAGGCCGTGGCCGGTGAGCCAGTCCAGCAGCGTAATCGCGGCCCTGACGTGCTGTTGGACGACGATGCCCTGCCCGTAGGTAGCGGGCTGGCCGTCGTTGCGCCGCCGTAGCCGGTGCAACGCGTGCCAGACGGCGTAGCGGTGCAGTAGGGCTCGCTGCTGCAGATCGGCACGGTCGGGCGATGATGGCCGTGATCCAGTGCTCGAGGCGGATCAGGTACTCGTCGCGAGGTGGTAGCGCGCCGGTGGCGACCAGGATGGAACGCAGGTGCCGCAGCGGTTTGGCATCGGGCAAATCGTCGAGGGCGGCGTGGGTCAGTGCTCGTTGCCCAGCGGCAAGTTCACGCATGATCACCGACGCGGTGTCCTTGTTCAGCCAGGCCAGCACTGTGTCGGGCTGGTCGTGGTTGGCCAGGTTGTCGTGCAGGGCCTGCAGTTGCGGATGGATCAGACCGGTGTCCTCGCGCAGTAGCTCACCGAGTCGTGTGCGTAGTGAGCAGCGGGCGCAGCGGCGTGAGCGGTTGGGTCAGGCTCCCGCCGCGAACGAGTCGGACGTGCCCGCAGCGGGCGCAGCGTGATCGGCGCTGCGCGCAGGCCTGGCAGCATGGTTCGCCGGTGAGCTTGGAGATCGCACCGGGAACTGAGCGCCCGCAGATCGAGCAGGTCACCGTCGCGACTGGTCGACAACTCGAACACAGCGGCCCCTGGGGTGTTCGGACGCTGACTGGGCGGCGCCTGGCGCAACCGGTGCAGGTTTCCAGATTCGCCGGATTAGTGATGAAACAGTTGGAACACAACGGTTTCCCCTGCTCGTCGCGGGTGGCCGCCTCGCGGTGCACTCCGCAGCGCGAACAGGTTTCAGCGCGGGACTTGGCCACACAGTTGCGGCAGAGCCGCACCCCGTCGCGTGGTTTGACCAACGTGATGACCCGACCGCAGTGCGGGCAGGGCGGTCGGATGATGCCATTCGCTCCGGCATCGGCCAGCGCATCGATCAGCCGCAGCACGGACGGAATGGGTGCTTCGGCGCCGGCTCCGGTGAGCAGGTCGGGTCGGTCGACCAACGCCCATGCCAGCCGCCGACGCTGCCCGGACTGAGGCGCAGCTGATTGGATCGACGCGGTCACGATGTCGAGGGGCAACGCCGGGTCAATCCCCTGGATCAGCTCGGTCACCACGTGTGTGGGGTCTTGTTCCTGTGCCAGCGGGCATTGCGCGCAATAGGGTCGGCGCTGTCGGTCTCGCACCGCCACTGGTCGCAGGTTCCCGCAGACGCTGCATAGCTGGGACTCGGGGCCGTGCACCCCGCAGTACCAGTGCTCACCGCGACGCTGGAAGGTGCGCAGTTGTTTGCCGCAGTCAGCGCAGACCGGCGGCGAGATGTTCACCGCGCCAGCGTCACGCAGCGCGGTCAGCAGATTCCCGATCACCCGGGGTGCTGGTGAGCGTCCGTCGGTGAGGATCGCGGGTCGGGCCGTCAGAGCTTGGGCGAGCCGGCGGCGTTTGGCCCGACCGCCGGCCACACTGGCCACCACGTCCTGGATGCTCGCGCGGTCCAGCGCCACCTCGATGCCGGCAATGAGGTCGACAACCACGCCGAGCGGGTCGGTGAGCACATCGGGGGTCTGCGCTACCACCGACTATTCGCCGGCACCGGTGATGCGGGCGCGTTTGGGCCGCAGTTGACCAACACCGGATTCGCCGCCACCGACGACCGCTTTCCTCGTGCCAGCCCTGGCGCCCGCCAAGGCGGCCGGCTCGATCAGCTCACCCATCGAGCAGTCCAGAATGTCTAGCAGCGCCATCAAGATCTTCAGGCTGAGCCGTTCGGGTCGTTCGACGACCAAGCGGTAAACCTGACTGGAGGACAGCCGAATTCCGCGCCGGGCCAACGGTTGGATCAGGTCGGTGGTGGCGAACATGCCCCGGCCGGCCATCACCTGCCGCAGGTGCCAGCGGTAATCAAGTTTGCGAGCCATCAGAGTCTCCTTATCCTTGCGTGGTTGGTGGATCCAGGGCCGGGCCCAGTGCCTTGCGCAACGCGGTATTCATGAAATCGCCACTGACGTGGGTGTAGATCGCCGTCGAGGTGTCACACCGATGGCCGACCTGCTCTTGCAGGAATCGACGGTCAATACCGTCCTCAGTCAGGTGCGTGACATAGGAATGCCGCAGCGAGTGAGGCGACAATGCCTTGGGCAGCCCCAGCGCGTCGCGGTAGCTGACGAAGCGGGCGTTGATCTCAGCCGGTTTGATCCGCCCGCCTCGCTCGGTCACCCATAACGCCGGATGATCCACGACACCGAAACGCGGCCGGATGTTCTCGACGTAGTCGGTGACCGCGTCCACCGCCCAACCCATCACCGAGGCGACGTTGCGCCGCCGCGGCGGCTGCCCGCGCACCGCCTTGCCGTAGCGCACATGCAGCATCCCGAAGCGACCAAACTCCGGCGCCGCCGGATTACGGCCCCAGTCCGTCAGGTCCAGCTTCGAGGTCTCGGTGCGGCGCAGACCCCAGCCGTAAATGACCTTGAACAAGGTTGCGTCACGGTAGGCGGCCAACGCACCCTTACGTTTGGTGCGAGCGGCCCGCTCGACCTGGTCGTCGGCGTAGTCCAGGAACCTTTGCAGTTCCTCGCGTGAGAGCGGTCGGGCTTCCGGGCTGCCCTCATAGTCATTGAGGTGCGCGATCGTGTTCCACTCATGGCAGATCGGCACCGGGAACGTGCCGAACGCCTCCTCGCACGCCACCGCCCAGCCGTAGCGGGCATCGGTCAGGTACTCGCTGAACAACCGCAGATCCGTTTGATAGCCGCGGATCGTCGAGGCCGCCAGGTGATTCTCGATCGTCAACGTCAGCATCCACTCATCTACGTGCGCCGGACTCCACTGCCACGGGAACTCGTTGGTGAACGCCACGAACCGGCGCACCAACCGCTCACGGGAGGCGATCGTGTCCGCGCGCAAGCCACGAGCGGACTGCTGGGCCAGCCAGCCTCGCAGCATTGATGCGCCCCGGGTTTGTTAGAGGGCTAGTTGATCCGCGAGCGGATGCTGCGCGGGTGTGTTGTGAACACGATAGTGCTCGGTCTCGATTTCTGCTGGCGTGCGGTAGTTGAGCTGGGAATGGATCCGGGTGTGATTAA
>JBDNFH010000130.1:0-6173 GCA_041689915.1 Candidatus Nanopelagicales bacterium
CTAACGTATTCGGCGCTATGGGTGCATTCCAACTGTTCCACGCTCGGCAGGTAGTCGGCGATAATTCCGGTGAGGCCAATGCCCTGTTCCTTTGCCAACTCTCTGAGGCGCTTTTCGGCGATGGTGAAACGTCTGCCTTGAGTGGGATGGCTCTCACTAAAAACCCAGTTGGCGTATTCGTCTGAACACACCAACGCGATCGGGTTTGACAATGGGTAGCCGGGATCTAACATACGTTTCTCCTTCGATTCGCTCCTCCCCTTGGAGCCCCCGTGCGACGAGGCGGCGGTTGGCAGGTGATCAGCCAAGAGGCTTGTGATCAACCTTCTGGAGCTAGTTCAACTATGACAGGAGGGTCTGACATCTAGCCAGCAAATTCCTTCTTCCCAGCGGATCTCAAACGAATAGAAAACGAAATCGTGGTCGGCTCCTCGCACAGGTACGCGTATGCGCGCTCGTCTTTTAGCACTCCGTAAGGGTGCTTTGAACGGAAGTAGGCATCCGGAAATCGCCACATACGCGTGACCCTTTGGGGAGTGCAATTGGTGAGGTTGCCTGCTGCTTTTTAAGTGGTTTCGCGAGGGCGACGAAACGAGATAGTTTTACCCGTTGACCCAACGTTGAGCCAACTTGACGGCGAGGGCGTTAACTGGCACCTGGTCCAGTGCGATTTTGTGAGTGTTTTTACCACTGGTTGCATAGATAAGGGTCTGAATGGAATCACCCATCAGAAGATAGATGGAGTAAGCCTTTGTCCCCTCTCCGCCAAATCTGAAAAGGTCGCGTGACCATGCACCTGCGACACCACCGAACTTGAGCGCTGAAGTGCCACCGTCCGGATACTGCGCAGCCTTGTTTTTGTGGCATCCCACGACAACAGCACTCACCTTGGCCCAAGCAGCGGCAGCTGCAGTCGGGTTTGGATACACATTCACGTACTGAACGAGTGTGCCTGGCACGCTTAGAACATCCCCGCTGCTGCCAGGGGTGGCTGAGAAACTGTAAGCAGCCTTGGGCAGTTTGGCCCTGAAGTTACAGGTCATTGGCTCGGAGCCCGGATGATAGCTGGAAAAACCTGACCAACCTCCGTCCGCAGGGCTCACCACAGGTAGATCGGCGGGCACGTCAGAAGATGTCAGCATCAATGCTTCCGCTTTAGCGATAACCGGGTTCTGGCTGGGGCTAGCAGTTGCACGTTGCGTCCAGCTACCGACGAGGTTGGCTGCCAGTACTTGCACCTGGGGTAGTGCTACGGGTGCGACCGAGTTATCCCCGCTGTCGTAACTGAGTACCGAGATGGCCGAACCCGTGAGGTGTGCGACGAGGTAATAATTTTGGCCGCCTTGTGCGAGAACGGCGAAACCGTCCGTAGCATCGGCAAGTCCGGGCACAGCCGTTGTCCGCAAGGTTTGCCGCGGGAGCCCCTTACCTTTGACGGATCCGGTGCAACGTGCAACAGCCTTAGTTTTCACTCGGTTCCAGGCGTTCAGTGCCACCGCGACACTGGGGTACTCGTAGACACTTTGAGTGACGTTCCCGGACGAGGATTCGTAACCGATAGCCGAGTCACCAGGCACACTGACACTTTTTGAGCCTGAGCCGCAGACATTCCTCGGATCTTGGCCTCCCGGTGGATTGTTAAAGCCAGAGCGGAACGTGCTCCCGCCACTCGTGCCTGTTGCCAAAACACCGGTCACCTGGTCGGGCTGGAGCATGGCATTGGTGGCTTGGACCAGCGCCGCGCTCGTAGGCGGATCAGCGACGGGATTGCTCTTCGCGGTTGCGGCCGACCCGCCGGCCCCGACAACAAATCCGCATAAAAGGGAACTTGCAATCACGACTGCGCCGACGCGCCGAAGATGTTTCATGGCAGAAAGTTAGCACCGATTGTTGTTTTCGAAGGCATATTTGATATCCCCGTTCCAATCCCTCTGGGTTGCTTACCTCCTGTGATGGCTAGACCCAAGTCGGTACATCGGAGTGTCCAAACCTTCATACCGAGCCTTCAATCGTTGTCAGGCTCCATGCGAGGGAAGCCGAATCTCGCCGATAACAGTCCTCGCCGAGGATCTCCTCAACCCCGCTTCCGTCTGCCTCTACCAATGCGGAGGCGAATGAATTTATCCAAGTGGTGGCCGGATTCTGAGTTTCAATTTGCGTATCAAGGACGCTTGTCGTCTAGGTCTTTCTTGGATCGGTCCCTCGCACACGTACGCGTGCGCCCGCTCGTCTTTTAGCACCCCTACGGGGTGCTTTGAGTGGTGTTAGTTATCGACACCGGTTGATACTGACGAAAGGAACACCATGCTTAACGGGCCTAACGGCGGATACCCAATACACCTGATGACACCTGTCGGAGATTCAGTAATGTCATTTCTGATCTCAGGACAGTACATGAATCTCAGACAAATACTTGAACCCGAAAATGATTCAGCAGAATTAGGTCGCCCCCGGTTCCACGACTTCGGTGCATTAACCGGGGCACAAACTCACGACTTGATGTCTCATTTGGTGAAATGGTTGAGTGCCGACAATGACACTGCGCAAGAGGATTCCTTGGTCGGTGCGGAATACGGCCGCGACCTCGAACTTGCGGTTGGGCAGTCAGCAATGGTGATATCTGTGTCAACCTGGCACGTAAATGTTCGGCGGGCACTCGAACCAGAACCCGATTCATCAGGAGTGTTGCACTCTCGGCATTACGAATACGGTGGATTAAACGAGATACAAACTGCAGCATTACTGTTTCACCTTTTGGAATGGAAAGGCTTTCCCCATGGCCCGACCCTCGACGAAATCCAGGGAAGACTTTCACCCCAGGGATTCCACTTGAGACCACACTTCAACAAACACGGTTGCATCTACGACTACTAGCCGTGATGTTGCGCGAGGGATGCAGCTGCGATCTGGTGATAGGCGAGATAGCGGAACTGTGCTTGGATTTTTGACACTCTTGATCAGGATTACGAGTTGGTTGCGCTGAGGATACTTACTTTGGCATTTGGTTCAGCGAAGTCAACAACTCTGGACTTGGTGAGTTCTGTGGCAACTGAGTCGGCGAGTTGGGCGGTGATTGGTTTGGGGAGGTCGATCCGGTACATCCCGAAACCGAGATAGGTTCCTAGCGCGAGGTCGGTTCTTTTGATACTGGTGACCTTGTCGGTGCCTAATAGGGGCGACGTATTGGTTGGCTTCTTGCCTTTTTTGTAACGAATAATGAAGGAATCAATGTAATCGTTTTGACCGGTGCTTTGCTGATTCGGATTAATTACCAGTAACGCCGATTTTGATTGGGTTGTTGAAACCCCTTTCTCAACTTTGCTGGTGTTAGCGACATTCCACTTCTCGAGGTACCTGGTGATTGCAGCGGCGCGTTTCTTTGCCACGCGTGTTGACACATTGGAGGCCGTGAAGGCTGTGATGTCGACGCTCGCGTTTGGTGATTGTCGAACCAATCGCTTAAGTTTCTTCACACTCGATTTGGTGAATTTGGACGTGTTCTTCCGAAAATAAATTAGTTGAGCGGACGAACTTTGCGCGGTCGCCTCACCCGTGGTTTGAGTGGGTGTTTTTTGCGCTGCCGCGCCGGTACTGTCGAGCGTGAACCCAAGGGCGATGCTGACCGGGAGTTGGCCTTGACGAACCATGTTGATTTGAAGGGAGTGATTACCCGCGGGCAAGTCTGGGATCATGAAATTGGCGGTGTACTTATTGTCGTATCCCACAATCGCTGAACCGACCCACGTTGGACTGGAGAGGATGTAGATGCCGGTCGTTGTGAGGCGCTGCAACCCTTCGCCGGTGATCGTCATGCGGGTGCCAGGGGTGAGGGTTTGATTCGTTGAATTCAGCGCACCCGAACCGGCTATCTCCCAGTCATTGCCCGCGATGCTGAAGCCACCGGTAGTAAGTTCAGCCTTGCGTAGTTGAATCGGTTGACCTTCGGCGTTGAGGATCTGGAATTGACCTGGGGCTGTTACTTGGTTTGAGGTTACCGCGGCTTCGGTTTTGGTGATCTCGTCACTTGCAGCTGCTCCCCCGCCGCTACTGGGTGCATCACTTCCACCCGATCCGCCACCCGAGCCGCCCCCGCTACTGGGTGCCGGGGTCGGTGCGGAGTAAGTAAATGCGTTCGTCAAAGTTGCACTGCCACCCAGTGTGGTGACCACGATATTGACGGTTCCCGCCGCTCGGTAAGGAGTGAAGACGATGAGTTCGGTTGAGGCAAAAACATAATAGGTGGCATTTGTACCGCCGAAGGTGACAGCCGTTACTGAGTCAAGGGCAGTACCGATGATGCGCACCACGTCTCCACCATCCCCTGATCCCGATGTTGGGGAATTCGAACTGGCGGTTGGCGCCGGATAAAAGGAGTAAGCATTGGTTGAAGTGGCAGTTCCACCAGCGGTTGTGACGGAGACGTTGACAGTTCCTTGGCTGGCCGAAGGAGTCGTCACCCGAAGCTGGGTTGAACCGACGTAGGTGACACTCGCAGCCGCGGTGACGCCAAAGTTGACGGTCGAACCGGTAGTGAGATTAGTGCCGTAAATATTTACTGTTTGCCCGCCCGCAAGGGGACCACCGTCGGTGCTGAGGGAACTCAGTGTGGGCTGGCCCACGTAGGCAAATGCGGTTACCCCTTCGCTTGTGCCACACGTTGATGTGACAGCGATATTGACGTCACCTACTGGCTTAGCCGGCGCGGTCGCCGTAATAGATGTGCCACTGACGACACTAAATGTCGCGGGAGTTCCACCAAAAGTGACCGACGTTGCGCCAGTGAAGTTTTGGCCCGTGATCGTGATTGTGGTGGTTCCGTCTGCCGCACCGGTACTCGACGACAGTGAGGACAAGATAGGTACTGCACACGCACTTCCGGTGAAGGTAAATGCGCGATCCAATGTGGTTGTTCCAGTTGCGTTGGTGACAGCTATTGCTGCAATACCAGCAGTGCCTGATGGTGACGTAAATGTTAGTTGGGTATCAGAGACCGCACTGACACTTGTCGCCGCCGATCCACCCACGGTCACGCCCGTTGTTCCGGTGAAGTTAGTGCCTGCGAGTGTCACCGAGGTCCCACCGGTTGAAGCACCGCTGACGGGTGCGACTGAGTCAATTGTGGGCGCGGTACTGAATGAGCGCGCGTACAGCAATAAATTCGGGGATCCGCTGCCCGGATTTCCTACAATATTGCGTGTTGCGGCTGTGGTGAGCGCTGCAACAACTTGGGCAGGGGTGGCACTTGTGTTCAACCCGAGGTAGACCGCCGCGGCGCCGGCCACGTGGGGGGCCGCCATGGATGTTCCACTGATCGTATTGGTAGCCGAAGCACTCCCAATCCAGGTTGACGTGATGGAACTACCGGGTGCGAAAATGTCGACTACCGAGCCGTAATTTGAAAACGATGAACGAGCATCTGCACTCGTAGTTGAACCCACCGTGATCGCGCTGGGCTCACGGGCCGGGCTGGAGTTAACTGCATCGGCATTTTCATTTCCGGCGGCAACGACCACGGTGATACCTGCGGTCACCAGCGCGGCGACCGCGTCATCGAGTGACTTGCTGGTGCCGCCACCCAAACTCATGTTGACTACTGCAGGGCTCGCGGCATTTGCCGCCACCCAGTTGAGGCCGTTGACCACGCTGCTCGTGTAGCCGCTGCCGGAACAGTCCAGAACCCTGACCGGGTACAGATTGACGTTTTTTGCCACGCCATATTTGGTTCCACCGACAGTTCCCGCGACGTGGGTTCCGTGGCCATTGCAATCCACTGTTGAACTTGAGTCGGGGACCGTTGAAGTCCCGGTTTGCAGGCGCGCAGAGAAATCGTCATTCGCATAAATCCCGGTGTCAACGATGTAGGCGTTGACACCGGTGCCGTCACCCGCGCACTTATACGTTGTATCCAGCGGGAGGTTGCGCTGATCAATCCGGTCGATCCCCCATGTCACCGATGTTTGGGCGTTAGGTGTGCAGTTGGAAGTACCGGGAGTTGGTGGGGTTGGAGTCGGCGGTGGCGTGACCGACTCAGTTTGATGCGCCCCGGGTTTGTTAGAGGGCTAGTTGATCCGCGAGCGGATGCTGCGCGGGTGTGTTGTGAACACGATAGTGCTCGGTCTCGATTTCTGCTGGCGTGCGGTAGTTGAGCTGGGAATGGATCCGGGTGTGATTAA
>JBDNFH010000131.1:0-3268 GCA_041689915.1 Candidatus Nanopelagicales bacterium
GACTGCTTGTCGCCATGGCCGGGTCAACCAGCAGCGCAAATGGCTCTACTGCACCAATCCTTGGTGGCATCCTGGCCTTCATCACTGTTGCACGGCTCATGGGGCGCCGGCCATGGAATGTTCTCTCCAGCGTTGTCGTGGTGTCTCTCATTTTGGTCACCGTCCTGAGTTCTGGGATCGCATTGGCCGGTATTGGCTTTTCGCTCGTAATGGGCTGGGCGATTGGCTTGTTAACCCGTTATGCCCTAGGGACTTCGACGACTCGACCGAGTGGGGCAGCCGTTGCCACTGCACTTGAACGTGGTGGCTACCCCATAACGGAATTGCGAATCGCAAACCTCACCAGCCGCGGACGGCGCTACACGGCTACCACTCGAAATGGCGATACTTTGCGCGTCAGTGTTCTTGACCGCGACCTTGAAGGCGCTGGACTGGTCAATGCCGCATGGACCAGTCTTAGATTGCGTGATGAACCGGGCAAGGGCGCCTTCAACCTACGTAAAGCGGTTGAACACGCCGCACTCATTGCCTACGCTGCGCAAGCAGCCGGCGCACCCGTCCCTCGGTTACTACTGACTACCGAAGTTGGCCCGGACTCGGTCGCACTTGTTTACCAGCAAATTCCCGGCACTCCATTTGACGAACTCCACGACGTAAGCGACACCGAACTTGATAGTGCCTGGCGAGCAATTCGCACCCTGCATGAAAACCAGATGAGTCATCGCGCTTTATCAGGTCGACACTTGTTGCGCGGGCCAGAGGAATCAACGTGGCTGCTGGGCATGGATCAAGGCTCAATTGCAGCAAGTGATGTAGCGATGCGTTTAGACCTTGCCGAACTGTTGTGTTCACTCGCCATGCTGACCTCGGTTGAACAAAGTGTGGCCTCAGCCAGGCGAGTACTTGGCAGCGACGCAATTGCTCGAGCACTTCCCGCACTGCAACCCGTAGCCCTTTCGTCTAGTACTCGTAAAGAACTGCGCAAACACAAAGGCATGATTATTTCCTTGCGCGACGCGATCGTTGAATTACGTCCAGATGCTGACACCGAACAAATCCAATTCCAGCGATTTAAGCCGCGCACCCTGGTCATGATCGTGGTCGGCACAATCGCCGGATACGTGCTACTTTCCCAACTCACCTCCGTTGACCTTGCGACTTTATTTAGCACTGCCAACTGGTCATGGGTGTGGGCAGCATTTGGCTTTAGTGTGATTACCTATGCGGGTGCGGCCTGGTCACTTTCTGGCTTTGTCCCAGAAAAATTATCCTTCGGAAAAACAGTTCTGGCCCAAGTTGCCGGCGACTTCGCCACATTAGTATCTCCACCGACATTGGGCGCAATTGCAATCAACGTGCGCTTCTTGCAAAAGTCGGGCCTGCACCCGGCACTAGCCGCCGCAAGTGTCGGTGTTTCACAGGTCGCTGCATTCGTGACCCACATTGGCCTGCTCCTGGTATTCGGTATTGCAGCTGGCACCCAGGCGGACTTCACCTTCAATCCACCCATTTGGGCAGTCGTGGGTGTTACTGCTGTCGCAGTGATCTTGCTGGCTCTGCTTGCTGTACCGGCAATTCGACGCAAAATTGGTAAGCGAATCGGTCCGCTGATCAAAGAAGTGATTCCGCGACTAGTGACGATTGCTCAACGCCCAATCAAATTACTCGAGGGCATTGGTGGAATCCTTATTCTCAACCTTGCCTACGTTGCCGTGCTCTACGCCTGCGTTGAGGCATTTGATGGCAATTTAAGTATCGCGGTTGTAGCCGTCGTCTACCTTGCCGGTGCAACGATCGGGCAAGTCGCTCCCACCCCTGGTGGACTCGGGGCGGTTGAAGCGGCCCTTGCCGCCGGCCTCACCGCCGCCGGCCTTGACGCCGGCGTAGCCGTGTCTGCGGTATTGCTCTACCGTCTTGTGACTTTCTGGTTACCGACCGTGCCCGGGTACTGGGCATTTACGTACTTGACCAAGAAGAACATGCTCTAGTTGCCGTTCGGCCGGCTGTACCTGCGCAAGGACTCCGGACCTAGTGACACAATCATGCTGCTTGAGCCACCAGATTTCGAAGTACCCGAAGGCCAACTGAAAGGGTCGCTAAGTCCACTTCTTCAACTTGCAAAATTTCATCGAGTGTGGCTCGGGTACGGGCAACTCCTTCGGTCCTTTGCTGCTCCCACGCAATTATGCGCTCGGACGATTCCCCGCCTTCGGTCGCTGAATACACACGCCCCGTGAGTTCTGCGATAACCGAATACAAATCTGAACGAAGTGCCTGACGCGCCAAGGAAGTCCAGCGATCACCACGTGGTAGGCCAGAAATCCGAACAAGCAGCCGGTCTACATCAAAATGTTCCGAGAGGGAGAAATACAAACCGATCACGTCTCGCATGTCGGCATCAAGTGATCGCGCCAGTTCGGTGATGTCCAGTAGCGAGAACACGTCAAGCCCACTCGAGGCGCGGTCGGCGAGATCCTTTGGTGCACCAGCGTCAACGAAACGTTGGGATAATCTTTCAAACCGCTCCGACTCCTGTCCTTGCAAGGCCTGTGGCACTCCACCGGAGTACTGCGCGACGCTGGCCGCGAAAGCGACTATTTCGGTTTCGATCTCAATCCCGGACCCTCGATTTTGCAGGAACCAGCGGGCAGATCGATCAAGTAGACGACGAACCTCTAAATGCAGTGCGGTTCGTGCACTTGCTGGGACACTATCCGGGAGCGTGTTGATCCAACGCCACAGACTCCTGATCCCGAACACTTCCATCGCCGCGAAGGCCGCCTTAACAACCTCCACCGTATTGGCTCCGGTTTCCTCAACCGCCCGAAAAACGAATGTAATTCCACCAATGTTGATCAACTCATTAGACATCACGGTATTTGCGATTTGCGAACGAAGTGAATGCGCCTTGATTTCCTCGCGATACTGATCCCGCATTGCTTCAGGGAAATAGTCGATCACAATTTGATCGCACCAGGGGTCATTACCCAGAGCGACCGCGTTGAGATCCTTGGTTACTTCAATTTTCGCATAGGCCAACAGCACTGCTAGTTCAGGGGATGTGAGCCCTTCACCTGCCAACCGCCTGGTGTCGAGCTCGGAGTCGTCGGGGAAATACTCCAATGCCCGGTTCAACAGGTCTTTGCGCTCAAGGTCTCGAATCATTCTTTGATGCACCGTAATGAGCCGGGACGCTCCAGCACGCGCATTAGAAAGCACCACATTTTGATTGATGTTGTCCGCCAAGACCAAAGCCGCCACCGATTCC
>JBDNFH010000132.1:0-32383 GCA_041689915.1 Candidatus Nanopelagicales bacterium
AACCAGCCTCCGGTTTCCTCGAACAGTCGTACTCCCCCGCATGCAACCTCTGCGCCTTCTGCCTTTGCTCCATTGACATAACCCAAGATCCGATCCAGCGCTGCTTCTTCGATTACTGGGCCAAGAGCAGTGTCAGGATCGGATGGATCCCCGACAACACGGCTGTTAGCGACCTTTGCAAGGGCCGCAACAACTTCGCTGCGAATTGAATTATGGACCAGGATGCGAGACCCAGCACTGCAGTTCTGCCCGGTGTTCCAGAAGGAGCCTTCAGCCAGCTCTTGAGCAATGGTTTCAATTTTGTCAGCGCAGTCAGGCATGACAATTTGCGGGCTCTTGCCACCCATTTCCAAAACAATTTCTTTCATATTGCTCTCAGCCGAATACTTAAGGAAATACCTGCCAACTTCAGTTGAGCCGGTGAATGCAATCAGATCAACATCCATGTGAAGTCCAAGTGCTTTGCCTGCGACGTGCCCTAGTCCGGTAATTACATTGAACACACCGTCCGGAACACCAGCCTGCGTTGCCAGTTCAGCAATGCGCAGTGTGGTGAGTGACGAGAGTTCAGCAGGCTTCACAACAATTGAATTTCCAGCGGCCAATGCTGGGCCGAGTTTCCAGGCCAGCATCGCGGCTGGAAAGTTCCAAGGTAAAACAGCCCCCACAACCCCAATCGGCTCTCGGACAATCATGCCCAACGCACCAGGCCCGGTCGGTGAGATTTTTCCGAATACTTTGTCGGCAGCTTCGGCGTACCAGCGCATCGTGTTGACGGTATCTGGGATATCAAATGTTCGGCACTCGGTAATGGGCTTTCCGGCGTCGATGGACTCCGTTACCGCTAGCTCTTCTGCATTTTCTTCGATCAAGTCTGCAAGTTTCATCAAAATAACTTTGCGCTCAGCGGGTGACTTTGCACTCCATGAACCGGATTCAAACGCGGCTCGAGCAGCGGCAACTGCTAGGTCAACGTCCGCATCCCCACACGCAGCAATCTGGGTGATTACTCGACCCGTAGCAGGTGCCAACGAGTCAAAAGTCTCGCCATTCGTGGCATCAACAAATGCACCGCCGATATAGGCCTGGGTTCGTACCGTTGCGGGCAGGGTCAGGGTCAAGGTCAGAGTCACGGGGTGCCTTTCGCAGCATTCGGGTCGGCAGCCCAACTTCTGAACTGGTGTAATTCACACTACACGCAAAGGATTGGGCTATGTTTCGCACATGAAAATGCGAGTGTCGCCTCTGATTACTGCGTTCCTGTCCCTAGTGGTTTTGGCCTCATCAGGAATTGGAACGGCGGCATCGGCGCCGGTTACCAACCTGAGCGACGTGCCGACGAGTGCGTCGTTCACTTCCGACGCCACGGGTGGGCAGGCGTACACAGAGCCGGTGGTCCTGACGGCTGCCAGCGGTGTCCTGGAGGTTGTGCTCAGTCCAGCGCAAGGGAACGCCACGATCGACACGGCCGCCGGACCGGTGCGCAACGCGATGCTGTTCGGCTATCGAGTTATTCGGGGAAATGCCTCCAACGGCGTTCTGAATGCGAAGAATCTTTACCCCGGACCTACCCTCAACGTGTTTCCCGGCCAGACGCTGATAGTCCATCTGGAGAACGAGTTGGAAGGCCTCAGCATCAAGGACTTCGTGGACCCGGCATTTACTCCGGCCGGCCAGCCAGTGCCGTTGTATCCGGCGCAGATGGAATCAGCTCCGTTCAACCTACACACCCATGGCCTGCATGTCACACCCGCCGGCAGGGGCGACAACGTTATGTTGAATATTCCACCCGGCCAGACGAGTACGTACATCTATGCAATTCCCACCGACCATCCTGAGGGCCTGTATTGGTACCACACCCACCGTCACATGCTCACCGCGCCGCAGACTTATCGCGGCCTTGCTGGAATGATCCTCATCGGTCGAGCCGACGGCAACATCCCCGCGGTCACCCAGAACAATCTGCCCATTCGGACCATGGCCCTTCAGTACAACTACGTTTTCGAACGCGCAGCCGGTCTCACCACACTCAACAACCCCTGGTGGCCAGCAATGCTCAGCACACTCAAGCCACCGGCACCTGGTTCCTTAGCGGATGGATCATATGGACCGAAGGGGACACCGATTAACTTCCGCGACTCGGCGTTTGGCACGAAGTACTTCACAACCTGGTACACCGGCCCACTTTCGGTCAATAATGCTCGCGGGGTCTTCCAATACCTGCCGAGCAACTTGCAAGCCTTCACAAGCGATGACGGAGAAACAAAGATCCCCGCGAACACGACGCTCCCCGAGGCTCAGCGAGACCTGCAGTACACGGTCAACGGCAAGTTCCAACCGGTGATCAGTGCGGCACCAGGGCAGACCGAGATCTGGGTGCTTGGTAACTTCTCAGAGGCCGCGTACATGCGGGTCGCGCTCACCGAAACCGCGACGGGTCAGCGAACCAAACTCGCAATCGTCGGGGTTGACGGTAACCCAGTCACCAGCGTTCAACCCGCTATCGAGGAGAACGGCACAGTACTCACAATTCCGCCCGCCTCGCGCTACGCGATCGCTGTCACCATGCCACAAGTCGGTGGTTTACAACTCGAAATGCCGACCTACACGGGCAAGACGCCAGAGATTACTTCGAATCCCGGAATTCTCTACACGAACAACAACACCAACACGCCGCCTGCAGTGACCGGGACGATCACCATTGACCCCGCTAACATTAGCTACGCGGACGGATTCTTCGTCTACCCGACACAGACGTTGCTACAGATGCAGCCGGCGGCAGGTGTGGGTACCACCGTTGCATTTGTGCCCGGCCAGCCGACAAATGCTTACACCTCTTTCGTTGATTTGACGAACGTCAAGCCAGACGTCAAACGCAAGTTGTTTATCTCTGGAGGGTTCGACAACAACTTCAGTAACGTTGAGGACCCGAATACTTTCGCCTACCAATTCGACGGCAACGAGTACCCAAACATTCCCCTGCTGCAGCCTCGGCTCAACACCACCGAGCAGTGGACTTTCATAAATAAAAATAATGATGAACACCCAATCCACATCCACGTCAACGACTTCCAGGTTGTCGACTACAACGATCCCACCAACCAGATCCACTTGACCAACCTTCCATGGGGGCAGGACAACCAAAACGTTCCGGCTCCGCTGTATGGACCAAGTGGCGCACTTATCACGCCAGGCCAGATTTCGTTGCGTACCAAGTTCCAGCAATTCATCGGCGCCTACGTCACGCATTGCCATCGACTCAATCATGAAGATAACGGCCTCATGGCGATCATCAACGTGATCCCGGAAATCACCGGGTATGCCGTTGCAGTGCCAGGCGAAGGTAGCCGCTCCACCCGCGTCACCGTTTATGACCAAGCGAGCCGCAAAGTTCTCGCGAGCGTCCGCCCGTTCGGAGAGTTCACCGGGAAAGTGAATGTCGCGATGGGTGATGTCAACGGCGACATGATCCTGGACCTCATTGTGGGTGGCGGCCAAGGTTCCCAACCTCGAGTGAAAGTATTCTCCGGGGCGCCTGATTCGGCCGGGGACTCCTTCCGCACGGTTCTGGTAAACCGACTGGCCTTCACCAAGTCGTTCCGTGGTGGGGTGAGCGTCGCTTCGGCCAACATCAATGGGCTCGCCGGCGGCGACAGTATCGTGGTCGGGTCAGGACCCGGCATGAAAGCAACCGTCAAAGTCTTCGCTTCCGGCCCGACTCGCTCAGGAGTGTTTTCCACGTGGAACCCCTACGGCACGTTCACCGGCGGCGTTGATGTCGCGACCGGCATGGTGTCTGACGGTGGCCGATACAACATTGTCACAGCCCCCGGTGCCGGCATGCCACCGCTGGTCAAGTCGTGGACGTTCGACCTGTTCACGAAAAACGGCTCGGCCAACTGGCTGCCAAATCACCAGCGTCCAACGCTCTCCAGCAGTTTCCTCGCCTTCGACAAGACCTACCAGGGTGGCGTTAACGTCGCCACGGGTTGGGTAGCCGGAGACCTCGGTGGCTTCTCGCGCATCATCGCCGGTAAGAAATCAGGGTCAAGCACGGTCAGTGTCTTCACCAGCGGCTCCGCACTCACCGGGCACCCTGAGATGTACCTGGTGCCGGCAAATCACTATATGAACATGTCGACATTTGAGAAGGCTACCGAGTTCGAGGCGTTCCCGGGATCGACATCTGGTGTCGACGTAACCTCGGCGGCAAACACACATTCAGCCGACCTCGTTGTCAGCGGCATTGACGGCGGGTTACCGACGATTCAGCTCTTTGACCTTTACCGGGCGAAGAAGATGGACACAACACTTTCTGTCCGCAGGCTGTTGCGGACGCAGGTGCGGACACCCATTGGCGCCGTTGGTGGCAGCTAGTTTCGAAAAGGCGTACTCGAAACGCAAACCCAATTCACAAAAGGAAAGAACACAAGCCGCACGCGAGACAAGACATTGTGGAGCTGTATCGAGCAATCGGATTTCAGGGACTATCTGGATGAGACGGACAAAAAAACCCTCGAACCCCGCACTTTTACCCGACTTTCCCAGGAACTGGGAAAGTCGGGCTTTAAGGAAGTGGAGCTGAGGGGATTCGAACCCCTGACCCCCTGCATGCCATGCAGGTGCGCTACCAGCTGCGCCACAGCCCCAAGTTAAAGCAGGAATTGATTGCTTTGTTGGGAGGACAAAGCATAGCCTTTACGCCCTAGCGGTCATCTCCTAGGGCAGGGACGGGAAGTGATTTCGCGTTGTATTCCTGCAGTCGCCATGGGGGGCCAAATGGTGAGTCCTTTTCACTGAGTACCGACCACGCGCAATTACTGAGTACTCCGAAGGCCGCCCAGTGTTCCGGTGGTAGTTCCAGCATCATGGCAATTGCCGCTCGGGCGCTGCCGCCGTGCGTCACAATTACCAAAGTTTCCTGATCGCCAACCGTGGTTAGCTCTTGATTGATTACTTCGATAACCCGCTGGGCCACTTCGGTGCGGGTCTCACCGCCACCTGGGCGCAGGTTTGATCCGGCTGCCCACTGCGCGAGTTCATCACCATGACTTGCGACGAGCTCCTCACGGGTTAAGCCTTCCCAAGTACCAGCGTTCGTCTCCCGCAGTCCCGCAAAGGTGTCAACTTTCACGTTAACTAACTCCGCCAACACTTGGGCCGTGCGTGAAGCTCGCACTAAGTCTGAGGAAATAATTCGGGCTGGTCGAAGGCCTGCTAGCAGTCTGGCTGCTTCATTGGCTTGTTCTAAGCCGACTTCATCTAGTGGAATGTCAGTTTGACCCTGAAAGCGGCGTTGGGTATTCCACTCGGTGCGACCATGCCGCCAAAAAACAACTTTGCGCTCGGAAGCCACGATTAGCGCTCTGCATTTATTGATACAGGCAGCGGAATTACGGGGCAGTCTTTCCAGAGTCGTTCAATAGCGTAATGGATCCGCTCTTCCGCCTTTTGAACGTGGATCACGATATCGCCGTAATCAATGAGGATCCAGGTGGCTTCCCCGGTGCCCTCTTTGCGCAGCCGCTTCTCCCCCGCTAAATGCAAGGCTTCCTCGATTGCGTTCACAATTGCTCTAACCTGTAATTCATTTGCTCCTGAACACAGAACAAAACAATCGGTGATCACGAGTTGCTCACTGACGTCAAGGATCACAATGTCGGTTGCGAGTTTGTCGGCGGCGGCTTCCGCCGCGATTAATGCAGAATCGATGGCACTTTGTAATGCGGGCATGTGGTGACGGTTTCCAATCTAATTAGTCGGCGTAAAGCTTGTTGATGTTGATGTATTCATTAACTTGGGTGCTCACGAGTTGAGCAACGGATTCATTGTGTTCAATTGCGAGTCTGACTTCGGTGCTGGAAATTTCCCAACCCGGTAGGTCAATAAAGTCACATGGGAATTTTTCAAGTTCTTGATGCTTTTCTCCTGGTCGCGACACCACAATGATGCTGACATTCTGCGCGATCTCTTCCGGTTGTTTCCACTCGGGAAAGTTTTTATAGGCGTCCGCCCCCAGAATCAAGAACCACTCGGCGCTGTCACCGGGGTGTTGTTGCGTGAACTCAGTTGCGAGTTCAGAGATCGTGTCAATCGTGTACGTGTTTCCTGGTCGGTCAATATCAACATTGCTCACTTTCAGCCAATCGTGATCTTGGGCAACTAGTTCACACATGGCCAGCCGTTGTTCGCTATTCGCTACAACCTCAGCACGGTGATACGGGTTACCCGCAGGAACTAGGTAAACAAGATCAAGAACCGAACTCTCACGTGCAATTTTAGCTGCTTCAAGGTGGGCTAAGTGGATCGGATCAAATGAGCCGCCCAAAATTCCGATCCGATAACGCACGGATAGTTAGCGGTCTACGTTGATCATGAGAGTGACGATCAACAGCGCAACTAGCGTGAGGAAACCGAATCCGCCAATGACGTAGGGGCTGACAACACTGCCCCCGCCTTCTTCACTGGCGAGGACTTCACTTACCCGTGCCGCTACTGAAAAATCCATGTCACTCCCTCACTCTGTACTTGGGGTAACCCTACCCGGTCGCTACTTTCGGACTTGACCGTTGCCCGAGACGATATAGGTGGTGGTCGTGAGCTCGGTGAGACCCATGGGTCCCCTGGCGTGAAGTTTTTGGGTGGAAATCCCGATTTCGGCGCCAAATCCGAATTCCCCACCGTCAGTGAAGCGGGTTGACGCATTCACCATCACGGCCGCCGAGTCAACCGCCGATGTGAAATAGGCGATTGTTGGAGCGCTACTGGAAACTATCGCTTCGGTGTGACCCGATGACCAGGTGAGAATGTGCTCAACCGCTGCTTCAACACTGGGAACAATTCCCGCGGCAATATCCATGGAGTAGTACTCCGCTGCCCAATCCTCATCATTGACCGGTGCCCAATCAACACCTGCTGATTGCGCATGCTGCTGCATTTTTTCATCACCGTGCACGGTCACAGAACGTGCTTTGAATTCAGCGAATAATTGAGGTAGGAAAGCATCTGCTACAGCTTCATGGACTAGCAGGGTTTCGGCAGCATTGCACACACTCACTCGCTGCGTTTTACTGTTGAGCACAATGTCAACGGCCATGTTGAGGTCTGCGTCTTTATCCACGTAGACGTGGCAATTGCCCACACCAGTTTCAATCACGGGAACAAGTGAGTTGTTCACAATATTTTGAATTAATGATGTCCCGCCGCGAGGAATAAGAACGTCAACCAAACCGCGCGCCTGCATCAACTCGGCTACTGAATCATGGGTGTGACCGGGGACTAATGCAATCGCATCAGCTGAAATACCGACTTCAACAAGGGCCTTTCGCATCACGTCAACGAGAGCGGCATTTGTGTTGTGGGCACTTGATGAGCCACGAAGCAGTGCCGCGTTGCCACTCTTGAGACACAGACCGGCGGCATCAACGGTGACATTGGGCCGTGCTTCATAGATCATGCCAACTACTCCAAGGGGAACACGAGTTTGGCGCACTTGCAACCCATTAGGCAAGGTGTAACCGCGAACAATTTCGCCCACTGGGTCCGGCAAGGCTGCAACGTCAATGAGGGCATTTGCAATTGCTTCAATTCGTTCACCGTTAAGGGTTAATCGGTCAATCAGAGCTTCTGAAGTTCCACTTGCCCGCGCCGCCTCGAGGTCTTTGTGGTTCTGCGTTGAGATGAACTCTTTCTCGGCCTTAAGCCTGACGGCGATTACTCGAAGTGCTTCATCTTTTTGATCCCGCGTCAGCATGCGCAGTTCACGGGCAGCATTTTTTGCGCGCTGGGCAACTTCTTTCACGGTATCCACACGTTCAGCCTAACGCGCCGATTCCTATGGTTCAAGGAGAACAAGGTCATCACGGTGAATAACCTCGCGCTCGTAGGCGGCTCCCCGCTCAGCGGCAAGCTCTTTGGTCTTGCGTCCCAGGAGTTCTGGGAGTTCGGCGGAGTCGTAGGTGACGAGCCCCCTCGCGAATGGAGTTCCGTCTGGTCCGCAAATATCAACCGGATCTCCGGCAAGGAACATCCCGGTTACCTGGGTAATACCGGCAGGGAGCAGCGACAGTCGCCGCACCGCAACCGCCTCAACAGCGCCAGGATCAAGAATTACCGAGCCAGTCGGTGTTGTTGCATGAGCCAGCCACAGGTGACGCAGTGAACTGCGCTTACCCGTTGATGCGAAAGCAGTGCCTACGCTCGCATCACCTAATGCATCCCTGATCTGGCTGGTTGCGGCTAGCAGGGTCGGAACTCCAGCAGCAGATGCAATTCGGGCCGCCTGAACTTTGGTAGCCATACCGCCACTGCCAATTCCTTCGGAACCAATTCCACCAATTCGCATGCTGACAAGTTCAGAGTAGTGCCCAACTTCGGGAATATGTCGAGAGTCTGCACGGTGTGGCGGTCCGTCATAGAGTCCGTCAACGTCAGAAAGCAGAATCAAGGCATTCGCATTGGTGACATGCGCAACCAACGCTGCAAGTCGATCGTTATCTCCAAGTCGAATTTCATCAGTTGCAACCGTGTCATTTTCGTTAACAATCGGCAGCACATCGAGTTCTAGCAGCCGATCAAAGGTCAACTGCGCATTGCGATAGTGACTGCGACGCGCCACATCTTCACTTGTCAGGAGCACCTGTCCAACTGTGATGTTGTGCTTCGCGAAGGCCGCCGTGTAGGCAGCCAATAAAATCCCTTGGCCAACACTGGCCGCCGCCTGCTGGGTTGGTAAATCTTTTGGTCGCTTGGTTAAGCCCAGTGCCGGCATACCGGTTGAGATGGCACCACTTGAAACAACAATTACTTCATGGCCACTATTGCGTCGTCGAGCTACTGCATCAGCGAGGCGCTCGACTACGTCTTTCTTTAGTCCGCCACCAACGGAGGACAAGGAGGAAGAACCAATCTTGACAACAATGCGACCAGCCCGCGCAATTGAAGTTCGAGTCGCCGACATTAGGCCAAGTACTCGGTACGAGTCTCAAGGCGTGAATCACTTCCGCGTGGACCCTGGCTTGCTGCACCGACCGAAGGGAACCAGTCGAATACAACCGCATTGTCTTCCGGACCAATCATGACCGCGCAACCTGGCGTTGCGCCGGCAGCAATCAGGTCTTCTTCGACACCAAGTCGCGCTAGTCGATCCGCGAGGTAGCCGACCGCTTCGTCATTACTGAAATCTGTTTGTCGAATCCAACGCTCAGGGCGGTGACCACGAACCCGGAAGCCATCTTCCTCAAGGGTCACGGTGAAGCCTGATTCGTCAACAGCCTTCGGGGTAAGAATGATTCGCGGCGTTTCAATGGCTGCTTCGGCAGCGCGTTTTTCCGCAACTCGCTGCGCGATGGCAAAACTGAGTGGACGCAGTCCTTCATGGGACACCGCTGAAATCTCAAATACCGGATAACCCATTTCCTTAATCATGGGTTTCACCATGTCGGCCAGGTCGCGGGCCTCAGGAACGTCAATCTTGTTCAAAACGACCAGGCGTGGGCGGTCTTCAAGACCACCGTACTGCTCAAGTTCGGACTCAATAATTTTTAAATCTGTCAATGGGTCACGATTCGGTTCAAGGGTTGCGCAGTCAAGTACGTGGATAATCACACTGCAACGCTCAACATGTCGCAAAAAATCAAGGCCCAAACCTTTACCTTGGCTAGCGCCAGGGATTAGTCCGGGGACGTCGGCGATCGTGTATACGACGTCACCGGCGGTGACAACACCAAGGTTGGGAACCAAGGTTGTGAATGGATAATCGGCGATCTTTGGTCGTGCTGCACTCATTGCCGCGATCACACTTGACTTACCGGCACTGGGAAAACCAACCAGCGCAGCGTCGGCGACAGTTTTAAGTTCAAGCACAACATCGCTTTGAGTCCCTGGTTCCCCAAGGAGCGCGAAACCTGGAGCTTTGCGCTTGGGAGAAGCGAGGGATGCATTACCGAGTCCACCACGACCACCTCGAGCAATTACAAAAGTTTCACCTGGGATAACCAGGTCCGCGAGCACCTCACCGCCAGCGTCGCGCACAACTGTTCCGGCCGGAACGTGCAGCACAATGTCTTGGGCATTCGCGCCGTGACGGTTAGCGCCTTGACCCGGTTTGCCATTAATAGCGGTGCGGTGCGGGGTGTGGTGAAATTCCATGAGCGTTGTGACCTGTGGGTCAACAAGTGCGACTACGTCTCCACCGCGACCGCCGTTACCACCGTCGGGCCCACCTAATGGCTTGAATTTCTCACGCATGACAGATGCACAGCCATGACCACCGTTACCGCCTTGGGCGTGGATTGTTGTTTGATCAACGAATGTCGCCATCAGTTCACCTGCCTATCCGTTCATGAAATGAAAAAAGACGGGCCCAAGTGGACCCGCCTTCCTGGTAAAAACAATGTATGGAGAATTACGCTCCAAGGACAATGTTGACAACTCGGCGGCCACGGGCTGTGCCAAACTCAACAACTCCGGGGGTCAGTGCGAACAAGGTGTCGTCCTTGCCGCGTCCAACATTATTCCCGGGGTGAAAGTGGGTTCCGCGCTGGCGAACAATGATTTCTCCCGCATTTACTTCCTGGCCACCGAAACGCTTGACACCCAGGCGCTGGGAATTACTGTCGCGTCCGTTGCGGGTGCTGGATGCACCTTTCTTATGTGCCATGGTTCACTTCCCTACCACAATATTGGTGACCTTGACCTTGGTCAGTTCAGAACGATGGCCCTGACGACGACGATAGCCGGTCTTGTTCTTGAACTTAAGTATGTCAATTTTCACGCCACGATGATGATCAATAACTTCGGCCGTTACCTTAACTTTCGCAAGTGCTGCTCCGTCGCTGGTGACGTTGCCGTCTTCAACGAAGAGCACTGCTGGGAGTTCATAAGTTGAACCTGGCGCACCGGGAACCCGGTCAACCACTATGAGGTCCCCTACTGCGACCTTCTCTTGCCGTCCACCGGCTTTAACTATGGCGTACACCACGAACTCCTGTCGGTCTTGCGTTTTAGGTATTACTTATTAGGACGTACTTGGGGGAGACACACCCCGGCTGACGAATCATACGGGGACGCGTATTTTCGGACTACACCGGATCTGATTCCTCGCTGGCGGTTTCCAGAGCCGGCTTTCCCTCAGTAGGAGTCTCGACCACCTGCTCATGCTCATCAGCTTGCTCCTGGGCTTGGGCTGTCTCCAGGGTTTGCTCGAGGGCTTGCTCCTGGGCTTGAACTGCCTCGAGGGCTTGCTCGACGGCTTGCTCATGGGCTTGGGCTGCTGCCTCCAGGGCTTTTGCCGCGACCATCGCTGGATCTACCGCATTTGCGGGCCGACGGTAGCGGACCGGAGCCTCATGGTGGGGCTCCTCATTGAGGGAAACCTTGATTCCGCGACCATTGCAAGCATCACACTCGTGGGAGAAGGACTCAATCAAGCCCGACCCAATACGCTTGCGTGTCATTTGGACTAGGCCGAGGGAGGTAACTTCAGCTACCTGGTGCTTGGTGCGATCGCGACCAAGGCACTCAATGAGTCGGCGCAAGACCAGATCGCGGTTGCTTTCTAGGACCATGTCAATGAAGTCGACCACGATAATTCCACCAATATCGCGCAGTCGAAGTTGACGCACGATTTCTTCAGCAGCCTCCACATTGTTTTTGGTGACGGTCTCTTCGAGGTTTCCGCCTGCGCCGGTGAACTTGCCAGTGTTGACGTCAACAACGGTCATTGCCTCGGTGCGGTCAATGACAAGTGAACCACCAGAAGGCAGGTAGACCTTGCGATCCAGTGCTTTGAGTATTTGCTCATCTACTCGAAGTTGCGCGAAAATATCCTTGGAGTCGGTCCAATGCTCAAGTCGGTCAAGGAGGTCGGGAGCAACCGCGCTGATGTAAGCATCAACCGTTGTCCAGACGGTATCACCGGAGACGACCATCTTGTTGACATCTTCATTGAAAATATCTCGCACTACCTTGATCGCGATATCGGGTTCCGCATAGAGCATTGACGGCGCATTGGTGCTTTTATTGCTACTGGAAATATCTTCCCAGAGCGCCTTCAATCTCTGCACATCTTGTTCAAGTGCTTCTTCTGGTGCGCCTTCGGCAGCCGTGCGAACAATCACACCGGCATCTTCTGGCATGACGCGCTTGAGAATTGTCTTGAGGCGATTGCGCTCATTTTCGGGAAGTTTGCGACTTATCCCGGTCATTGAGCCATCAGGGACATAGACCAAGAATCGGCCAGGCAGTGAAATCTGACTTGTTAGCCGAGCACCCTTTTGTCCAACTGGATCTTTTGTTACCTGCACCAAAACGTGGTCACCGGGCTTGAGTGCTAACTCAATTCGCTTTTCATTACCCTCAAGTCCCGCGGCATCCCAATTGACTTCGCCCGCGTAAAGGACGGCATTGCGGCCTTTGCCAATATCAACGAATGCTGCTTCCATGCTGGGTAGAACGTTTTGCACCCGGCCGATATACACGTTGCCGACAAGTGATGTCGCTGAACCGCGCGTTACGTAGTGCTCAACCAATACGCCATCTTCTAAAACTGCGATCTGAGTTTTGTCACCTTGTTGGCGAATCGCCATGATGCGCTCAACCGACTCACGCCTGGCCAGGAACTCCGCCTCGGTCAGGATCGGTGCTCGGCGACGGCCTTGATCGCGGCCTTCACGCCGACGCTGCTTCTTCGCTTCAATGCGAGTTGAGCCCTTGATGTCCTCATTTTGTTTGCGGCGGGGCTCGCGAACCCGAACCACCGTGTTGGGGTCATCAGGCTCAGAATCGTCACCCGCTCCGGCGCGACGGCGGCGGCGGCGGCGCTTGGTACCAGCGTTTGTTGGATCTTCATCATCCTGCGTCGAATCAACCTGCGACTCACCCTCTGTTTCTTGGGTTTCGTCTTCTTCCGACGGGGTTTCATCGGTTGCCGAGTCAATGCTGCCATCAGCTTTGCGACGGCGACCACGGCCGCCACGCCTGCGGCGAGGATTTTTCGATGATTCTTCGTTGTCCTCTTGTGACTCTGGTGAATCTGCTACCGGTTGGGCTTCGCTCTCCTGCGGGACAGCGATGGCCGCTTTCTTGGTGGCTTTCCCTTTTGCTTTAACCGGGGCACTGACCTTTTTGGGGGTTGCGGAAACTTCAGCAGCGACCTGGAAAAGTGGCGCCTTGGGCTTGGCAGCCTTCTTGGCTACCTTTTTAGTGGCTTTTTCAGAGGACTCCACTTTTTCAGAGGACTTCGTTTTTGGTGGTGTCGCTACGCTGACCGCTGGGCCAGCCGGCCGGGACGCGGCACGACGGGGTTTTTTGGCTACTGGTGCTTCATTTATTTCGGGTGTTTCTTCGACCATGATGGTCGCTCCTTTAGGAATGCGGTATCACCCGCATTCGGGTCCGTGTGTAGCACAATCACTTGTTTGGTTTTAGGTTATGAAACCCGCTACCAGCGGTGGTGCGCGCTACTACAAGCTTTTAGGGCTGCGGTCAGGGTTCGCGCGTGATGCGCTGCGACTTTCCCTACCGCCACATGATGTTGAGCTACACAAGCACTCGATCAGGATCAAATGGATCCTCGATCGAAATACTCACTTCGGTCAGTGGACCCTGCGCCGGCCTAGTTACCCTCACGGGTTTAAGCGGCACGAGATTTCCCACCTGCTTTAGTGCAGTAAGTACATCATCGGGTCGAACCGACAGAGTGATATGCCGGACAACCACATGGAGTATGACACACTCCAGCGGCATTTGGGTGTCTGCGGGGGCGGTTACCGAACTTTAGGACACACTTTCCATGCGGAGAATGGCGCTTCGAGCGTCAAAGACTCTCATTCCCGACTTCGTCATGCCTTCCACAAAAATTTCGGTTGAACCCAAAATTTCGCCAACCGCACTCATTACTTCCTCAATTGGCGCGCAGATTTCCATTTCCCACAAACCGGCCTGAAAACGAGCCGAGAAATCGCTGGAACTCGCCTCGACTACTTCGATAATGTCTAAGCCCGGGGGCAGAGCGGCATCAATGCCCAATGCACCGTTGCTTCATTCCACGGCTTGGTCACCGCGTTCATCTCGCCACCGACGTATTGGATGGGCTTTGAAATCAGGGGCAGGAGCGCTTCTAATTCCGGGAACACGCTTTGTCCAGGTTCACGGCTTTTGCTCACTCCGGTATTAACGGTTGGGGAAGTCATGTGCGAAAGGTTACCCAATTCCATTCACAGCGCTAAATTTCCGCTCGAACTTCGTGTAAACGCACTGTTTGAAGTAGCCCGATTGCAATCCAAACCGCCATCATGGATGTACCGCCGGCAGAAATAAGCGGCAATGGAATACCCGTGATCGGCATGATCCCCAAGGTCATCCCAATATTTTCAAATGTTTGAAATGCCAACCAAGCGAGTACCCCGGTTGCAACCAGGCGCCCATATTGGTCATCGGCCTTCCAAGCGAGCATGGCTGCCCGCCACAAGAGCACCGCGAGCAACAGGATCAAAAGTACCGAGCCGAGGAATCCGAGTTCCTCACCACTGACGGTGAAAATAAAGTCACTCTCATTAACGGGAACGAATTTTCCTTGGGTTTGTGGGCCTTCAAAAAGGCCGGTACCAAACCATCCACCTCCGCCAATTGCAATGCGCGCCTGGTTCGCGTTGTATGCAGAGGCGCCCGTGTCCAGATCAGGGGAAATGAATGAAGTCAGCCGTGCGACTTGATATTCCTTGAGTAAGCCCAACTGAATTGCCAGCAAGATCGACAGGACCGATCCCCCGATCAAAGCCACGAGCCAGCGAGTACGAACCCCGGCCACGGCGATCACCGAAATCGCTACGGTTCCCAAGATCAGTACTGTACCGGTGTCATTTTGAACCAAGATCACGGCAATTGGCAGTGCTGCTGCGGCCAATGCCGACAGGAAGTCGCGGCCAGAAGGCTCGGTCTCAATATCTTTACGTTCTGAAAGCAGTGCCGCCATCATTAAAATCACTGCGATCTTCATGAACTCGGACGGCTGCAATGTCAGACCACCCGGAAGATCGATCCACGCACGCGCACCGGCAACCGTTACGCCAATGCCTGGCACAAATGGCAGCAGCAACAAGAAGAACGAGGCTCCATAAATAATTGGGGTGTAAGCACGAAGCCATCGATAATTTAAACGAGAAGCTAAATATCCAAGAACAATTGCAACCACAACGTTGATCAGATGACGCTTGAGATATGACTGCGGATCTGTGGGAGACGCAAGATCAGCACGACTCGCAGACCACACCAACACTGAACCTAAAACCGTGAGCGCTAAGCCCGCAATCAGCAATATCCAATCAAGGTCGCGCCAAAATCCTTGACCCCTTGTTCCCACTCGCGAAGCCGCGCCGACCAAGGAATTGTCGGCACGAGTGCTCGCATAAAACTTGGCCACTAATTTGATCCTGTTGCGATAACCACACCCGACATTTTGCCCTTTGGTGTTACCGGGGTTCCATCGGGTCGAATAACCGGCAGTGATTTTGAGGGCACTCCGTTAACGAGAACACTCTTATTCGGATTAACGGTGCTTCCGTTGACGCCAAAGAGCGCTTCGTAGATTTTGCGAACGCTAGGTCCGCTGGTCTTTGATCCGGTGCCACCCTGTGTGACCATCATGACAATTGCGTAGCGTGGTTTATTTGCCGGAGCGTAGGAAGCAAACCAAGAAGTCGAAACTTTGTCGCCGGTGACCTGTGCCGATCCGGTCTTTGAAGCCACCGGGATTTGGTTCAACGGAAAACCAATGAATGGAGTCTTTCCGGATCCATCCGTTGTCACGCCGGGGAGAGTATTTTGTAGGAAATTAATTGTTGACTTTGTTAAATCAAGTTGTGATTTAATAGTTGGGGCGATCCGCTTAATCACAGAGCCGTCCGCCCCCATAATTGCTTTCACCAACTTCGGTTCAAAGACGGTACCGCCGTTCGCAATTGCCGAGTAGGCCATTGCCATTTGCAGTGGAGTAACCGTGGTGTCTCCCTGCCCAATGGCTGCGTTGAGTGCGTCACCTTCACGCCAGCGAAAACCGTCTGCACAATTCTCTTTATCCAGGGCCGTGTAGTAGTCCGCCAGTTTGGGGTCAGTCTTGCGCGTATCAGGGTAACCGGCAATTGCATTTGCGCACCAGGTATCCCGCTTGGCCTCCCAGTTTTGAACTTTGAACGCGCGGCTCGCGATTCTTCCTGCTGATTCAACGGGTAGATCAATTCCAGTCGGGGTTCCAAATCCAAACATGGACGCGGCATCAGCGATCGGGTCTGCTGAATCACGCGTGGCGTCATTGCCTCCAGCGGCTTGCCACATTCGTTCTGCTAAACCATAAAAAACCGTGTTACACGAAACTTCTAATGCTCTGGCAAGGGAAATCCGACCATAGGCTGAGGATTCGTAATTTCGAAAAATCTGGGTCCCCAACTTGACTTGCTTTGGACAGTTGTAGTTGGAATACAGTGAATAACCTTCTTTACTCGCAGCCGCGGTGCTCACAACTTTGTAGACTGAACCCGGGGCAAAAAGTCCCTGGGTGGCATTGGATGAAAGTGAATCGCTCTTAACCAAGGACTTGTATTGCTTCTGGGTAACACCACCGACCCAAATACCTGGGTCGTAGGTTGGGTAACTGGCCATGGCCAGAATTTGCCCATTGCGCACGTCAACTACAACCGCTGCTCCCGAGTCGCCGGGGTACCCCTGACCTTGAGCTCGTTGAACAGCAGCAACCAATTGTTTCTCAACAACTGATTGTAATTTTGCATCAATAGTTGACACGAGGTAGTCACCTGACACGGCCGGTTTTTGGTCTAGCGTTCCGGTGACTTGACCCGAAGTATCAACTTCCAGTGTGGTCACACTCGGCTTACCGCGTAATTGTGCGTCGTAATACTTTTCAAGTCCTGAGCGTCCAATTGTGTCCGTGCGTCGAAGTCGATCATAGGCGATTGATTCGCCTTGAAGCGTAATCTGTTCTTCAGTCACCGGTCCCAGGTAACCTAAAATATGGGCCGCGTTTACATCAAATGGACCGCTGTACTCGCGGACCGCCGTCAATTTTGCCGTGACGCCGGCAAACTCTGACCGTTTTTCCATAATTGTCAAAGCAGTTTGTGGATCAACATCAGAAGCAACCGGTACAACTTGATAGGTCGAACCATTCCAACAAATTGGTGGCTTTGGTGCACCCTCTGTGCCACAGGGCATGAGCCGTTCCGAAATTGAGGTGGGGGTTATTCCCAAAATCCCGGCGAGACGCTTAATGACCACTTCAGCGTTTCCGTCCTGCTGGTTTAATTTCTGCCGATCAATTGTCACCACGATTGACGTTCGGTTGGACACAAGTGGCCTTCCGACTTGGTCCAAAATTAATCCCCGCACGGCCGGTTCGACAACTTCACGAACCGTGTTGTTTTCCGCCGCCGCCCGGTATTCATCGCCTTCCATGACCTGGAGGTAAAACAAGCGTGAGACCAAGGTTGCCAAGAGGGAGAAGATCAGAATGCCCAGAACGATCAGTCGCAGATTAGATCTCTCGCTCACAAGCACCCCTTTCCATACCTAGAGTCCCAAACCTCGAATGGCGATTAGGTCCCCACCATTATGCGTCTGCCAGGTCTTCGCGGACTCAATGCGGCCCTAATGCGCCCTTAACGTGGCCGCAATCTGTAAAGGTAGGACGCCCATGAACAGCGCCAGGTTCCCTATGAAAAGGATATTTCGGGCAGGAATGGACGAGAAATTCGGGCGATCAGCGGGATGATCAGCGCGGAAAGAAGTACTCCATACAGTGCCGAACTCAGCGTGATCCAGGGGACTTCGACCCAGTTGACTCGATCCCCACCAAGGGCAGTGTCGACAATTGCGGTTCCCAATGCAGCGGCGCCCGTACTCAAAGCCGTGATGCCGATCATGATCGGCAAGGTCCGATCCCGCGGGTCAATCCAGAATCCGGCAACAAACCCAATTACTAAATAGATAATCGCATTAACGCCCAACAAAGTGTCAGATGATGGTGAAAGGTCGAGCAGTACCCCGGCGGCGAATCCAGCCGTTGCCCCTTGCAGCGGGCCCATTGCAAAAGCAATGGCAACCACGGTCACAACAACAAGGTCAGGAGTCGCTCCCGGGATCCCAAGTCGACTGAGCAAAGTCAGTTCACATAAAACTGCGACGAATACGCAGGTCCCGATAAAAAGCCCTTGCCGAATAATCATGGGCTAATTACCGCTCGGAGCCGGAGTCGCCGCCGTCTCTTTTTCGTTCGATGAACTTGGGGTCGGTGTGGGAGTGGCTGACGCCGTAGCTACCGACGGGTTAGGCAGCACCGAATCTCGGGGATCTTCTCTCGGCGGCTTCACAACAACCCCCACAACACTGAGTTGGGACACGTTCGCAAATGGCTTGACGGTTGCAATTCGGGCTAACTGACCAGCCGTTCCGGTCACGTCAACCACTTCACCAATCGGAAGCCCAGGTGCATAAGGGCGACCGCTCTTTGAACCAAACGTCACAACTGCATCACCTTGATTTACCTCTCCGAGTGGATCAAGTAACTGAAATTCAAGTGAATTTTGCCGACCGGTTCCAGAGACAATTCCAATCTCCTGTGAACCTGCAACGCGCCCACCAACCGAAGACTCCGGGTCGACGATCAAGACCACCGTTGACGTGCTGTTGTAGACCTTAAGTACTCGGCCTACTAATCCGTCGCCATTAATCACCGTCATGTCTTCTTCGAGACCATCGAGAGACCCGGCATCAATAGTCACCGTCCAAGCGAAGTCTTGAACCGGACCAACAGCGATGACCTCCGCGGGAGTGACCCGGTACCGCCCCACACTGGCCACCCGAAGCAGCTCATCAAGTTGATCTGCCCGGGCAATATCGTTTTGCGCACTCACCAAAGCCGAATTGAGTCTCTCGTTCTCAATGGTTAATTCTCGAATTTGTCCCGATTGACTTACCTGCGTACTCCACCATTCACTTGATCCAGTGATGGGTGAAAAGATCGTTGCGGCTCCGCGCTGAATCCCACCAATAATCGAACTCACCGCGGCGCGGGCACTAGAAAAAGGTCCGTCACCGCCACGAAGGTCGAGGATCACGAAGGTAAGTGATGCAACCACCAATATAGAAAGAATGATCCGCGTTCGGCGCGAAAGCACGGCTACCTGCGCGGTTCAGACACGAGCACCTGTTGCAATGCATCAAACTCTTCAACGCACTTGCCCGATCCCAGAGCAACACACTCAAGTGGTCGGTCTGCAATAACAATTGGCATCCCGGTTTCATGTCGCAGGCGCTCGTCGAGCCCGGTCAGCATTGCTCCACCGCCGGTCAGAACGATTCCACGATCCATGATGTCGCCTGACAACTCTGGAGGGGTACGGTCAAGGGTTGATTTCACTGCGTCGACGATTGCACTAACCGGTTCGTCAGTTGCCCGACGGATTTCCTCAGCCGAAACAACAATAGTTCGAGGCAAACCGGTGATCAAGTCGCGTCCGCGAATTTCCGCGTGTGGCTCGTCAGGCATGGGGAACGCTGAACCAATCGCAATCTTGATTTCTTCAGCTGTGCGTTCACCGAGCAGGAGTGAGTATTCCTTTTTAACGTACTGAATGATCGCATTGTCTAATTCGTCCCCACCAACACGAACCGAAAGGCTGGTCACGATTCCGCCAAGGGAAATGACCGCGACTTCTGAGGTACCGCCACCAATGTCTACAACCATGTTGCCGGTTGGTTCGTGGACGGGAAGCCCTGCACCAATCGCAGCTGCCATTGGTTCTTCAATGATGAAAACTTTGCGAGCACCCGCCGCGTAACCAGCGTCTTTGACCGCTCGTTGTTCAACGCCGGTAATACCTGACGGGACACACACGATCAATCGTGGTTTTGCTAGGTGACGCCTACGGTGAACTTTTTGAATGAAGTAGCGAAGCATGCGCTCGGTCGTCTCGAAGTCGGCGATTACCCCGTCCTTCAGAGGTCGGATTGCCACAATGTTGCCGGGAGTGCGACCGATCATTTCCTTGGCTTCTGAGCCAACAGCCAAGATGCCACCCGTGTTGTTATTTATGGCAACCACTGATGGTTCATTGAGCACGATTCCGCGGCCGCGGACGTAGACCAAAGTATTTGCGGTTCCCAGGTCAACGGCCATGTCCCGACCCACAAAAGAGGAGTTCGCGCCAAAACTCACGCGGTGCCTCCAATCGGTCTGGAATAACTCGGGCTGGGAAGAGACTCGATACGAACTCTTATCGTAGCCTTGAGACCGCCGTGCTTAACTCTCACCCAACTTTTGGGCCCGAGTCACTTCAATTTCCCGCAAGAGAGTTTCTAAACATTTAGCTTGCTCGAAAGACAGTTCCCCGGTGAAACCAAATGCCGCGGTGGAGACAGCACCAAGATCGGCCCGATAGTCGTGGCCAAGGCTTTCAAAATCACCCGGCTTCACATTGGTCGCAAAAATGGTGTCCACGAGCACGGTTGCCCAGGTAACCCCCATGTGCCAGGACATCTCGGCGGGGATATTTCGGCCACGAGGCAACTCCGGATCCAGCCAGGTGGGCTGGGCCCAAGCCAGGTCGGGCCGGAAGCGAACCACCGGGTCGCCGTCGTGCTCCAGGAACCACACTCGGTTATCGGTATTAGCCGGAATTTGCTCGGGTCGATCCACCGTGACCGACTCGCCAGTGCAGAGTTGATGGAAGGTGTCGGCAATTCGACCACCGGGTGTTCCCACCCACAAGGCCCGATACACCGAATATTTGTCAAGGTCGTTTGACCCCAGTGGCATTGCGAACTGTTGAACGCGCGCTCCCAGGCTTTCTCCATAGAGAATAATTTTTGGAACGTGCTTACCCTTATTACGGCGACCAATAAGTTCGTGGTCAATTGCATTGAGTAGCTCAAGTTGCGTCTCACCGGCCAACCGCACTTTGGTCAAGGAAAGAAAACTCGGCAGCAGCCCGTAACTGACCGAAACCGCTGCGCAATCACCACCAGAGAGCAGTTCCAAAACGTCAACCGGAGTGGAATTTGCATAACCCGAACCGGCTGGAGATTGAATCAATAAGTACCCACGGTCAAATGCCTTATTGCGAATCAGTTCCGACATTGCTAGCGAGACTCGAGAGGAAATCGAGTCAGCATTAGCAATACTGACAAATACCCGAATAGGGTCGTGGGTCCGCTTCACACCCAACTTCTCAGCATGCGCAGAAGTCGTCACACTATTAATAAAACGTGCACCCTCGCGACCAAGTAGTGAGTAGTCAACCGCGGAGTGGCTACTCCCTGACAGATGAGTATCCGTTGGAGCAATTTCAAAGCATTCATCAATGCGAGCATTCTGGGTTTCAAGTTCACCAAGTTTATTTTTTGCAACAAGGAAACCCGCGGTACCAAGTCCAGCAACACCCACGCCGGCGGCTAGTGCTTTTAGGCCACGAAGACCTAGCCCTTGAGACCCAAGAACGAGGCCCAGCCCAATCGTCGCACCCAAAACAGTTGGAAAAAATTCGCGCACCTTCGCGGGCCACTGAACCAAACTTGGACCTTGTGCCGCGGCAGCTGCTGGAACTCCTACCCCAACACCAACCGCTACCGATCCGATTAAGTCCTTCATGATTCCAACCCGTTCCTAGAGGTTGGGAAAGAACAGTGCGATTTCACGAGCGGCTGACTCGGGTGAATCAGAACCGTGGGTGACGTTACTTTGCATTTCGGTAGCAAGGTCTCCCCGAATAGTTCCCGGTGCTGCCGTAATGGGATTGGTCGCACCCATCATGGCTCGCCATGCAACGATTGCATCCGGTCCTTCAATTACTGCGGCCAGGAGCGGACCGCCAGTGATAAATGCAACCAGATCGCTAAAAAAGGGCTTATCCGAATGTTCCCCGTAATGGGTCTCGGCAACTTCAGTGCTGACATTCATTAACTCAATCGCTGCGAAAGTGAAACCTTTGCGCTCAATGCGGGCAAGAACTTCGCCGACCAAACCACGTGCAACGCCGTCAGGCTTGACCAGAACAAGTGTGCGTTCAGACATTCAATGACTCCTCAAAGTGTTGGACACTACCGTCCCTGATGCTAGAGGAGCCTTCCATCTAACTTTCGGGCAACTCCCGTGCCCGGTCAACTCGCTGTCCATTGCGCACGGCATAAAACCACAGCAGTGTAAAGAGCCCGCCCACAAAGAACATGGTGGGAACAACAATCCCGGACGCAATCACAAGTATTTGAAGTATCCACCCAATGGTAACCGCAATCGGCCTGGTGATCACCCCGACCGTTAAAACAAGTGCCCCAGCTAACGCAACTCCAACGAAAAGTGCCAAGGTCGCATTCGCATCAGAGACGTTGATTGCAATCGGGATCGCAAGCAAAACCACTATTGCTTCAAGGACAAGAACCGTTGACCCGAGTACCCGCATGCGCTACTTCACCTTCTTTGAATCAATGTCTCTTAACAGTCGGATTGCATCCCCGACCAACACCACCGAACCGGTAACAACAACTCCAATTCCCCCGTATTCCCCTGAACTGTCTGCTAGCCCAATTGCCTCTTCGAGTGAGGACATCAGGTCACCACCAAGAATTACCCGCTCACCGCCAAGGACCTCGGTTGCTAATCGAGCAAGTTCACTCGCCGGTAAAGCCCGAGGTGAGTTCGGCTCGGTAATAACAACCTGAGAGACGACGGGTGCAAGTGCTTCAAGGAAACCAACGGCATCTTTTTGCGCCAGCATTCCAATAACCGCGACAATCCCGACGAAGGTGAAACTGGTCTCCAATGCCGCCGCGAGTGACTTCGCACCATGCGGATTGTGAGCAGCATCAACCAGCACGGTCGGACCGGTACGCAAAATTTCTAGTCTCCCGGGCGATTCCACATTTGCAAAACCTTCACGCACAACATCAATATCAAGGGGGGCCAGCAAGGCAGAACCTAAGAAGGTCTCACATGCTGCCAGCGCCACGGCTGCATTATTGCCTTGGTGCTCACCAAAAAGTGGGAGGAAAAGATCCGAATAATCACCGCGCAGACCATGTAGGGACAACAGTTGCCCACCCACCGCAAGCTCCTGCGAATTGACACCGTATTCCACCCCAAACCGTGCCGGTACCAGTTTGGCTGCTTCACATGCAGCGATCAAGACAGTGGCTGCTTGCGGTGCTTGCGGACCAAGGACGACGGCTTCGGCATTTGCCACGATTCCGGCCTTTTCGCCCGCAATTTCAACCAGGGTTTCACCCAAATATTCCTGATGATCAAAATCAATAGGTGCAATCACCGCAACCTGCGGCCGGCACACACTCGTTGCATCCCAGGTCCCACCAAGTCCCACTTCAATAATCGCCACGTCAACCGGTGAATCAGCAAAAATTGAATACGCCAACACGGTCATTGCTTCAAAGTATGAAAGTTGCGGTCCACCGTCAGCAATTGAATTGCGGTCAACCAGTGAAATAAATGGCTCAATGTCATTCCACGCAGAAATCGCCGTCTGGCTAGAAATTGGCACCCCGTCGAGACAAATTCGCTCGGTGGGGTCAACCAGATGCGGTGACGTGTAGAGCCCGGTCCGCAGCCCAAATGAGCGCAGGATGGATTCAATCATGCGGGCGGTGGAACTTTTCCCGTTGGTACCGGCCACCTGAATCACCGGAAATGTCAATTGTGGGTCCCCGAGCAAGTTCGACACCGCACTCATGCGGGCAAGTGACGGCTCGATCAGGTTTTCCGGCCAACGGGAGTCAAGTTCATCCCATAATTGCTGCGCGCTCGTGATACCCACGGTCGCAGTCTAGGAGGGTGAATAGACTTCGCAACCATGTCGTCGAAGTCAGATTCTCAAGCAGTCAATATCCCAGAAAAGCCGAGCCTTTCCGGGATCGAAGAAAAGTGGGCGAAGACCTGGCAGGACGCCGGCACCTACTCATTTGACCGCACCAAAACGCGCGATCAAATCTTCTCAATCGATACTCCTCCACCCACTGTCAGCGGATCACTTCACGTTGGGCACGTTTTCAGTTACACTCATACTGACTGTATTGCGCGCTATAAGCGCATGCGAGGCTTCGAAGTTTTCTACCCCATGGGCTGGGATGACAACGGACTTCCAACCGAGCGTCGCGTTCAAAACTATTTTGGGGTTCGTTGTGATCCGAGTTTGCCCTATGTCGTGGACTACACGCCCCCTGCCAAGCCAGATGCGAAAAAACAAGAGTCGATCTCGCGGAAAAACTTTATTGAGTTGTGTGAACAACTAACAATTGAAGATGAAGTTGTCTTTGAAGACCTCTGGCGGCGCATGGGACTGTCCATCGACTGGGCGCAGACGTATCAAACAATTGACAAAAATGCGCAGCGTGTGAGCCAACTCGCTTTCCTGCGCAATCTTGCCCGCGGTGAGGCCTATCAGTCCGAAGCGCCGACCCTGTGGGATGTAACTTTCCGCACCGCTGTTGCCCAAGCCGAACTTGAAGACCGCGAAGTTCCCGGCGCCTCTCACCGAATTGGTTTCACTCCTTCGGAGAATCCCGCCAACGCCGTCTTCATTGAAACAACCCGACCAGAATTACTCGCAGCCTGTGTTGCCCTGGTCGCGCACCCCGACGATCCGCGGTACCAACCATTGTTTGGTACCAACGTGATAACGCCCGTCTTCGGTGTCGAAGTTCCCGTGCTGGCCCACACCCTGGCAGACCCAAAAAAAGGATCCGGAATCGCAATGGTCTGTACTTTCGGTGACCTCGCCGACGTCACCTGGTGGCGCGAACTGCAACTACCCACCCGCCCAATTGTTGGCTGGGATGGTCGGATCACCTCAGAAACCCCACCTTGGATTACCACCCGCTCTGGCAAGGAACGCTTCGCTGCGATTGCCGGCACCACCAGTTTCACGGCAAAGCAACGCATGGTGGAAGTCCTACGCGAATCCGGTGACATGGTTGGTGAACCAAAAGCAATCACCCATCCGGTTAAATTCTTTGAAAAAGGCGATAAGCCACTTGAAATTGTGACCACCCGCCAGTGGTACATCGCTAATGGTGGCCGCGATCCCAAATTGCGCGAAGAACTCCTTGCGCGCGGACGTGAAATCACCTGGCACCCGCCCCACATGCTGGTTCGCTATGAAAACTGGGTTGAAGGACTTAATGGCGATTGGCTGATTTCCCGGCAAAGATTTTTCGGAGTTCCGGTCCCCGTTTGGTACGCACTTGATTCGGATGCCAACCCCGACTACGAACGGGTACTCGCCCCGAGTGAAGCTTCTCTGCCCATTGATCCCAGCAGCGACGTTCCCGCTGGCTACACCGAAGATCAACGCAATCAACCAGGTGGTTTCATGGGCGACCCCGACGTCATGGACACGTGGGCAACAAGTTCACTCACGCCCCAAATCGCTGGTGGTTGGGAACGCGACCCTGATCTTTTCGAGCGAGTATTCCCCATGGACATGCGCCCTCAGGCGCACGAAATTATTCGCACCTGGCTGTTCTCCTCCGTTGTTCGGGCTGATCTAGAGAACAATGAATTGCCTTGGCAGCACGCGGCAATCTCGGGCTGGATCTTGGACCCGGATCGGAAGAAAATGAGTAAGTCCAAAGGCAATGTGGTTACGCCCATGGACATGCTGGATGAGTACAGCTCAGACGCGGTTCGCTACTGGGCAGCCTCGGGTCGCCCCGGAACCGATACCGCATTTGATATTGGTCAAATGAAAATCGGTCGACGCTTGGCAATCAAATTGCTTAATGCCAGCAAGTTCGCGCTCACTCTCTCAGCACTCTCCGGTGATCACGACCGAGCGAACATTACAACTGCAACAGTGTCCGAACCCGTTGATCAAGCCCTGCTTGCCAAGCTTGCCCAGACTGTGGAAAACGCGACAAAAGCATTTGAGGAATTCAATTATGCCAAAGCCCTTGATGCAACCGAGTCATTTTTCTGGGAATTCACCGACGACTACGTTGAACTTGTTAAAGAGCGCGCATACGGTGAAACACCAGGCGTTAATGCGCAAAGTGCACGGGCAACACTGCTCGTAACCCTTGACACGATCCTTCGACTCTTCGCGCCATTTCTGCCATTCACAACTGAAGAAACCTGGTCGTGGTTTAACAAGGAATCAATTCACACCAGTCACTGGCCAGAAAGTGAAAGCCTGCGCGCGCTCGTGGCCCAAGGTGACATTGCCGTACTTGCCACTGCAACGAATGCACTGCGCATGATTCGCAAGTCAAAGTCGGAAGCCAAACTGTCCATGCGGGCAGTGGTCACGAGTGCTGAATTCACGGGAAGCCCAACAATGATTGAGCACATCAATCTTGTTTCCTCGGATCTCAAATCTGCCGGTTCAATTGAACTGCTCAATACAATTGTTTCGCAGGAGTCAGCAGAACTTACTGGGGAAATTTTTCTGGCGGATCAGTAATTAGGCAGTTTTCTCGCGCGGGGCACGCTTTGGTGCTCCCCGAGGTACCAGGGTCGGGTTCACTCGCTCGCGCACAACGTCACCGGTAATAACTACTTTGGCTACGTCAGTGCGACTTGGTACTTCGTACATCACGTTGAGCAGTACTTCTTCCAAGATGGCGCGCAGGCCACGGGCTCCGGTTCCCCGCAAGAGGGCTAGTTCAGCTATTTCAACGAGTGCCTCCGGCTCAAATTCGAGTTCAACACTGTCGAGCTCAAATAGTTTTTGGTATTGCTTAATCAAGGCATTCTTTGGCTCAACGAGAACGGCAATGAGTGCTTCACGGTCAAGCTTATTAACGGATGTAAATACCGGAAGCCGACCTATAAATTCAGGGATCATGCCGAACTTGATCAAGTCTTCGGGCATGACATGTGAGAACACGTCGGCTGAGATGTCCTTGCCTTCCGCACGCTCACCTTCAACGAGGTCAAATGTGAAGCCGAGACTCTTTTTCCCTAACCGAGCCTCAATGAGTTTGTCCAAGCCAGCGAATGCTCCACCAACAATAAACAGCACGTTGGTGGTGTCAATGGAAATGAATTCCTGGTGCGGGTGTTTGCGACCGCCCTGTGGCGGCACCGACGCGGTTGTTCCTTCAATGATCTTGAGTAACGCCTGCTGAACACCCTCGCCGGATACGTCACGAGTAATAGAAGGGTTCTCGCTCTTGCGGGCTACCTTGTCGATTTCGTCGATGTAGATGATTCCCATTTCTGCCCGCTTGGTATCAAATTCAGCTGCTTGAATGAGTTTGAGCAGGATGTTTTCAACATCTTCGCCAACGTAACCGGCCTCGGTTAGCGCGGTGGCATCGGCGATAGCGAAGGGGACATTCAACACGCGGGCAAGTGTTTGAGCTAAAAGAGTCTTGCCGGAACCGGTGGGTCCTAGAAGCAAAATATTGGACTTGGCTAGCTCAACCGCATCTTCTTTGCTCTTGTGATTAGCCCCGGCCTGTACGCGCTTGTAATGGTTGTAGACCGCAACGGAGAGTGATTTTTTGGCCGAGTCTTGGCCAATTACGTATTCATCAAGGAATGCGTAAATCTCGCGGGGCTTAGGCAGTTCGCCAAGATCAGAAGTGCTTGCCTCGGTCAGTTCCTCTTCAATGATTTCATTGCACAGGTCAATGCACTCGTCACAGATGTAGACGCCGGGACCGGCGATTAATTTCTTGACCTGCTTTTGGCTCTTTCCACAGAAAGAACACTTCAGCAGATCACCACTTTCGCCAATGCGCGCCACAACGCCCCTAACTCACATTACGAACAGCACCATCCACAACGCGCCATGCATCTGGCACCGTGCTGAGCCACTCTGATCACAACTAAATCAACAACCAGGTAACCGTACCCCGTAACTGGACTTTAGGGCGAGATATTCACCGGGTGGCGTGGGGAAAACTGCCAAATCCGACGTACGACCTAGCCCTTGCGGGAAGAGATGACCGAGTCGATCACGCCAAATTCCTTAGCCATGTCTGCCGTGAGGATTTTGTCGCGTTCAATATCTTTTTCAATCTGCTCCACTGAACGGCCCGTGTGCTTGGCAAGGATGCCTTCCATCTCGGTCCGCATCCGAATAATTTCGTTGGCCTGAATCTCAATATCTGATCCTTGACCGCCACCCTCGGTGTAGGGCTGGTGAATCAGAATCCGTGCGTGCGGGAGTGCGAAACGTTTACCGGGAGATCCAGCCGCCAACAAAACCGCGGCGGCCGAAGCTGCCTGACCCAGACACACGGTCTGCACTTGTGGCTTAACAAACTGCATGGTGTCGTAGATCGCAGTCATGGCCGTGTAGGAACCACCGGGTGAGTTGATGTAGATCTGAATGTCTCGATCTGGATCCATCGACTCCAAGGTCAGCAACTGCGCCATAACGTCGTCGGCTGATGCGTCGTCAATCTGAACACCAAGGAAAATAATGCGCTCTTCGAAGAGTTTGGTGTATGGATTGTGAACACGCTCACCGGTCGCGGTTCGCTCACGAAACTCGGGAAGGATGTACCGACTCGTTGGGTTAATCACTTCTAGGCTCCCTTGTTCTTTGAAGCGCCTTTGGGGGCGTCTGCGGAAGTGCTGTAAACGTGATCGATTAAGCCGTATTCGCGGGCTGCCTCAGCGTCGAACCAGCGGTCACGATCTGAATCTTTTTCAATCTGTTCCAGGGTCTGGCCACTGTGCTCGGCTATGAGCACAGCCATGCGCTTCTTAATGAACAGCATTTGCTCGGCTTGAATCTTGATATCACTCGCGGTTCCACCAAGACCACCCGAAGGCTGATGCATCATGATCCGCGTATTTGGAGTTGCATACCGCTTACCATCCGCACCGGCGCAGAGGAGGAACTGACCCATTGAGGCGGCCAAGCCCATGGCGACGGTTGTGACGTCATTGGGTATCAGTGCCATGGTGTCGTAGATGACCATTCCGGCCGAAATAGAGCCACCGGGTGAATTGATGTACAGGCTAATGTCTTTTTCTGGGTCCTCGGCTGCGAGCACCTGCAACTGCTTTGCGATCCGGTTGGAGTTGTCATCCATTACCGCGCCTTCGAGCCAAATGATCCGCTCGCGCAGGAGTCGTTCGTCGAGCATGTCACCGAATCCGGCCATGCTGCCAACGGAACGCATAAAGGGTAGACTTGGTTCTGTGTTAAAGCCGGTACTGAATTCAGAATTGATGAAGGGGACGGTCACGAGTTCTCCTAGCGTTTAGCATTGAGCGTTTAGCGGAAAGTTTTCAGCCTGCTGAATGAAACCTTAACGCGAAAGCAGTTGCTTTCCCGTCGTGATTGCCCCTCGTTCGCCCTAAGCCGAACCGGTACGTGCGGCCAGTTCAGCATCGAGTGCAGCAAGGTCAATGACCGCACCATTGGTGTCAACCACCTTGGCGCTCTCGAGAACCTTTGCCAGGGCTTTGGCTCGGCGAATATCTGCCATTGCCATGGGGACCTGTCCGGCTTCAACCAGAGCATTGGCGAATGCATCCGGTGCCAGGCCGTAGCGCGGCGCCTGCTGCATGAGCCAGGCACTGAGCTCACTCTCACCCACGGTCAGTTCTTCGTCTTCAGCGATCTTGTCCAAAATGAACTGGCTCTTGAGCCCCGTGCGAATTTCGGCTTCGACTTCGGCGCGATGTTCTTCACCTGAATCGTGACCGTCTTGGAAGTGGCCTTCGATTTCTGCTGCGATCATGGCTTCGGGCAGCGGCAGTTCAACCTGCTCAAGCAGAACGTCGTGGATCTTATTGCGTGCTTCATTACCCTGTTCAATTTTCTTCAGCCGGCCTAGGCGGGTTTCAATGTCTGCACGCAATTCTTCAACAGTGTCAAACTCTGAAGCCATTGACACGAAATCTGCATCAAGTTCAGGAAGTTCGCGCTCACGAACAGCGGTGACCTCAATAGTGACGTTCACAAGAACGCCCGACCAGTCGCCATTTTGAGGGGTGAACTCAAATGTGCGTGACTCGCCTTTGCTCGCTCCGCGGACTGCGTCGTCAAAACCTGGCAGCATGCCTTCCGTTCCCAGTTCATAGGACATTGCCGATGCACTGAGGTCTTCAACTTCGTCGCCGGTTTCCGTCTTGCCCGAAATGTTCACCAACAAAACGTCTCCGTCTGCACTGGCGCGATCAACCTCGGACAGGTTTGCAAAGCGCCCACGCAGGGAATCGATTTGCTCAACAATGTCGGATTCCGCAAGAACTACCGGCTCAACTTCGACGGTAAGTGAGTCAAATGCGGGGAGGGTGAACTCTGGACGAACATCAACCTGAGCGGTGAAGGTGAGCTTGTCACCATCAGCGATTTCGGTGACCTCAATAGTTGGTTTACCGATGGGGCGGATCTTGTTCTCAACTACGAGTTCGTCGTATGCCCTGGGAACCGCATTGTTTACGGCTTCTTCCAAGACTGCCCCGCGACCAACGCGCTGCTCAACAATCCGGGCTGGAACCTTGCCCTTGCGAAAACCGGGGACATTGATTTGCTTTCCAATACGAGTCAACGCCTCGTCCAGACTTGGCTGCAATTCCTCAAATGGAATCTCAACGCTGAGCTTGATGCGGGTTGGGCTAAGGGTTTCAATCTCACTCTTCATGTAGTGCTCCAGGTCTTCGAGTTGGGTACTGGGTTGTGTCTTGCCATGAATTTCCCACTTTGTACCGCGAAAAAACGGAACAAATGGTCGGGGCGGGGAGATTCGAACTCCCGGTCTCCTGCTCCCAAAGCAGGCGCGCTAGCCACTACGCTACGCCCCGGACTGGCCAAACAACATTGAGCACCAGAGTCTAGGGGTATCTAGTTTGCGCCCTTAACCTGCCTGCACCAAGCCGACTTTCTCACAACTGAGATCAGCGCGAAACCTCCACCGGTTCTTCCATTGATGTTTTACCGAGAGCGGCAAGCTTAGGTGATTTGCTCTTGCGCCCGATAACCCAGAAGAACAGAATCAGCGTTGGCACAACGTAGGCCAACCAAATGATTACCTCAAGCCAGGTCATGGTGGGGGTTAGGTTTACTAGGCCTCGAATCAAGGTTCCCAGGACGCTATCCGGCGCGATCGTTGACGAAACGTCAAACGCAACTGAATTTTCCCCCGGTAGAGCGCCAAGTTCTTGGAATTCATGGACGGCATAGCGCAAGACACCACCGGCAACAATCACCAAAGCCGCACCCGTCCACTTAAATAGGGCACCGAGATTGAGCTTTACCGCTCCGCGGTACATCAAGACACCCAGCGCAAGGGCGGTCGCCAGGCCCAGGATTGCACCAATAAGGGGCATTGTTGTTTCTCCACTTGACTGGATTCCCGCGTAAAGGAAGAGCACAGTTTCTAGACCTTCGCGGATTACCGCCAGGAATGCCACCAAGGCCACTGCGGCTGCGCTCGTTTTTAACGCTTTATCAACTTCCCCGTGCAGATGGGCCTTAATGTGTCGGGCGTGGGATGCCATCCAAAAAATCATCCAGGTGATCAGACCAACTGCAAGCAATGATGTAACTCCGGCAAAAGCTTCGGCTGCGCGTTCACTCAAACTTTCATCGACAAAAATCAAGACAACACCAAGGACGATTGAGATGCCGATTGCAGCGGCAACTCCCATCCACAGCCGGCCAAGTGCGTGAGAGTTGTTTGTCCTCACGAGATAGGCAACCAGGATCGCCACAATCAGTGCGGCCTCGAAGCCTTCACGCAGTCCAATTAAGTAATTAGCAAACATCGAAAAACTCCCAATCTTGACGGAAAACGATTCGCTACACGCGCCTTAGGTTCGCCTAAGTGAGCCTACCCTAACTGAGGATGCCCTTAGTTAGCAATTTGGCCGCGAAACTGGGCCTGCCGGAGGGGAATTTAGGATTAATACTATCCTTGCGCTACTTCTGCAGATGTCCCTCGCGGGTGTAGCTCAATGGTAGAGCCCCAGCCTTCCAAGCTGGCCATGCCGGTTCGATCCCGGTCACCCGCTCCACTTGTCCTCCCTAGCGAGACGCGTATCTACTTCCTACCCCTCTCGCCAGGTACAAGTCTCGGGCCAAGTGATCGACCGCAAGCGCAAGATGTCCTCGGGCCAACGTCCGGCCACGACGAGCGAGGACATGTGCGCATCCAGGTGCTTGCACTGGTGAGCCCGCAGATAATCAAGGTCGCGACCGATCGGCGAGTCCGCACCCTGCGAGCACCGGCATGAGTGGGAACTCGGAGCCCAAGCCTTGAGCATCCGTGTTCCGCGTTTTTGGTAGTTCCTGATCCGCGTTTTTGGTAGTTTAATTCCCGCGTTTTTGGTATCTTACTCGAGTGCCTGCAAACTCGCCCCCCTTGCTGCACCGGCGCCTAGAACCTGTCGTCGAGCGCCTGC
>JBDNFH010000133.1:0-4447 GCA_041689915.1 Candidatus Nanopelagicales bacterium
CCACAGATAGAAGGCACCTTTGGGAACTAGGTAGGTCAGGCCCAATTCATCGCATGCCGATAAAGCAGCATCTCGACGTGCGCGATAGGCGTCAACCATTTCCGTCACACGCTCTTGGGGGCCTTCCAACGCTGCCAGAGCTGCGTACTGTGAAGGTCCGGATACGCAAGAGATGAGTGGTTCTTGCACCTTGGAAAGAGTCTCGGCAAGTCCCTTGGGGACAGCCGCGTATCCGACACGCCACCCGGTCATGGCGTAAGTCTTAGAAAAACTGTATGTGGCAATCACGCGACCATCCGGGTCGATTCGTGCAGGGCTTGGGCTGCTTTCCTCAAATACCACTTGGTCGTAACACTCGTCCGAGACAATCCACAGGTCATGGGCTTGGGCCACGGCATAGAGTCGCTCGAGTAACTCCACATTAGCTACAGAGCCCAGCGGATTCGATGGAAAATTGACGAGTAGGACTCGTGTTCGGGGAGTGATGCGTTCCGCAATTTCCTGCGGATCGGGAAGGAACCCGTTTTCCGACCGCAACGGGTAGTAGATGATCCGAGCAGACAACAGATCCGCCATCATTCGAAAATTTGGCCAACCGGGATCGGGCAGCAAAATTTCATCCCCTGGATTAAGCATCGTTACCAAAGATGCAAATATTGCTTCCACTGCACCCGATGCAACGATGATTTGAGTCGGCTCAACCTGGTATCCGTTAGTGCGCAAGATCTTGTCTGCGATGGCCGATCGCAGTTCAGGGATTCCAGCATTGGGTGTGTACCGAGTCTTGCCGTCGACGATTGCGCGAATACCGCCCTCTCGGATATGTTCTGGCGTCTGGAAATCCGGCTCGCCGACCTCTAGGTGTAGACAGTTGGGAGTTTTCCATGCCAAGTCCATGATTTCCCGAATCCCTGAACGGGGCATCTGCGTTACTATGTCGCGAGTTCTCATCACTTTTGTTTCACCTTAATCCCTAATACTCGTTTGGAATTTGCCCCCAGTATCTGGGTAATCTCGGCTTCGCTGAGACCAGGCAATTGCACCCTGACGACATCCATGATCGGTCTGTAACCGGGCTGCACCTTTATCCAGGGCCAATCAGATGCCCACAGCAATCTGTTCGGACCGAATGCCTGCAAAAGTCGATCTGATGTTTCCAGAAGGTCGAGGTATGGGTACTGCTCGTTGCTGAACGCGTAGTGTCCACTGAACATCACAACTACGTTGTCATGTCGGGCTAATTCTTCTACAACTGCCTGCGTACGCGGTGGAATGTCGGTCTTGACCCGGGGCCTACCCCATTCATCGCAAGTAATTGCAGACTGGCAGAACCCCATGTGGTTCAAAACAATCGTCAAATTGGGGTACCGGTCCACAATGCCGGCAAGTGCACGCAATTGCACCTCGTCTGAGTAGAACCATGCGGCAACATTGTTCTTCTCCATGGCGGATAGCAGGTCGTTGAACTTTTGAGGGACCACCAACGATGGGTTAGCTCCGAGGGTCCACAGGCGATAACCCACAAGAGGAATGCGATCAATCCGCCGTTGAAAATCCGATGTGGGGTCTTCTGCATTAACGTCCATGACGGCTACGGCGGAAAAACGTCCTGGGTCTTGCTCAAGTGCCTGAGCGATGTATTCGTCATGCTCATCCAGGCTGACCAAGATTGAATGATCAATATTTAGTTGGTCGGCGAACATCAGATATTCGTCTAACTCCGCCGTTCGTTCGGCGGGATAAAGCTCATGCGTTCCACGCGGAAACTCTGGAGTGAGTTGGGTGAACAAATGCATATGTGAGTCGATCATGAGAGCACTCACATCTTGCTCCCTAATTGATGGCTCACTATGAGCGCCCTCAACAAGTTGCTGTCCTCACGCTCAGAGCTGGCGTTACCTGACGTCAATGCTCCGCCGAGACCTACCGCAAATGCACCCGCCGCCATCCACTCCGAGGCAGAAGCTAACGTGACGCCTCCGGTAGGAATGAACCGCACTCGGTCGAATGGGCCCTTCAGTGCCGCCAAGTAGTTCATCCCCATCGGAGCTGCCGGAAACAACTTGAGCGTAGAAAGACCCAGCGCGAGAGCGGTCTGGATTTCCGAGGGAGTGGAGACGCCTGGAACGTGGATGAGATCCATGTCGCGACAGCTCTGGACCACCTGCGGGTCTAGCCCGGGGGCAACGGTGAAATTTGCACCCAGATCACTCGCTTGGCTGACGTGGTCTGTTGAAACCACGGTACCGACGCCAACATGGGTGAAACCTTTGCTCAGCGCCAACGTCACGCCCTGCTGCCAACCAGGTGTATTGGTGGTGATTTCTACGGCAAGGACGCCGCATGCTAAGAGCCGGTCGAGGATCCCCTCTAACGTCTTCGTGCTGCCACGAATGACAGCAATCACAGGGGCTTGGGTGAGTGTCTGCTCGAGGCTGTTTAGTTGCAAAGTAGTCATCTACGAATTCTCCGATCATCTAGATCAATGAGGTCGCTACGCTGGAAAGTAGCGGCATCGCCCGCGTGGGTTTGCGTCCAAGCAGAGGCAATTACCGCGTACTGTGCAGCCTGATCGGGCGCGAGTCCCTGCTCAATACACGCGACGAAGACTCCCGCACCAGCATCACCTGCGCCAATTGGATCCACCACTCTTCCCTGAAATTCATGAAAGGCATCGAGGTTTTCTCCGAAAACGCGGACAGTATTGATACCGACACCACCCACTTTTCCGCGTCTGTCTGCAACAACTACGTATTCCAATTGATAGATGGAAATCGCCTTCTGCACTGCTGTCTGAAGGTCGTCCCCCAACTCGAGCAATTCGGTCAGGTCATGTGTGGAGGCGAAAAGCACATCGACATTCGGGAGGATGTCGTTCACCCACAACTTCATGTCGGCGGCAGTCGCTAACTTGCTGCGGTAATTGATTTCAAAATATCGGCGCCATGAATGTTTCTGCTCAAACAACGAGGTGACCAACTCTCGTGGACTTTCTCCCAAGGCCAAGGTGATACCCGAGGAAAACACGGCTGTGAACTGGTTTACGTCAATGAGCGAGGCGAACTCAGCTCTCCCCATGGATTGGGCGGCGGAATAATCGCGGTCGTAGGTGACAGTAACGCCGCGAGGGTCTACCGCGACTTCGGCAAAGTAAATGCCGACCCGGCCCTCTCCATAAGAGATGACCGGCTCAACACCGTTGGTGCGAGCATGCCGAGTAATTTTCTCCGAAAGTATTCCCCTCGGCAATCGACTCATCCACGAAGCCTCCAATCCCATGCACCTAGCGGCTACGGCCACGTTGAGTTCAGCACCACCCACTGAGACATCGAGCTGGGAATTTTCGAGGAAAGGTAATTGCAGTGTCGGCGTCAAACGAAGCATCGCTTCACCAACTGTGAGCAGTCGGGCGGCGGTCACAAGCGTGAACCTCGCTTCGTGACAAAAAGTGCAATAGCAAGCACAATGATGCCACCGCGAAATAGACCTTGACTGTATTGTGACACGCCAATCATGTTGAGTGAATTATCAATCAACGCGAGAAGAACGGCGCCGCCAATTGCACCAATCAATTTTCCGCGACCGCCCATGAGAGAAGCTCCGCCAATGATCACGGCGGTGATGGCCAATAACTCCAATCCTTCGCCTGTTGACGGCACACCTACACCTGCTCGAGAGACTTGAGCGAGACCGGCAGTGACAGCAAAAAGTGAGCAAATTACGAGTGACCAAGTGATGACGGGCCCATTGTTGACGCCCGATCGGCGCGCCACCTCCCGATCACCACCCACCGCGTACAAGCGCAAGGCAAGTCGGGAGTACTTAAGCCAAAAAAACACCAAAACGAGAACCAAAACTAAAGCAATGAATGCCTGAGGCACAGGACCAACTTGATTGTAAAAGAAGTCGACCACTGGAATGGGGACGCTTCCTACTCCCTTAACAGTGTAGGCGAGCACCAAACCTTCAAGGACCGAAAACATTCCCAGCGTGGCAATGAAGGCTGGGACCTTAAAGACAACAACGAGGAGTGAGTTAATGAGTCCAACAGTCAAACCGATTGCATAGGCGAGTGCGGCCGCAGCCAGAAACTTGCCCATATCTCCGTCGCCGATTCCAGATACGAGAACAGCCGTCAGTTTGACAACAGCGGCGACCGACAGATCGATTTGTCCAGCAATAATGGCGATGAAAAGACCCACCGTGATGATAATGAGCGGAATCGTCTGTTGCATCAGGTTAGGTATATTTCGCTCTGTCAGGAAAGTGTCTGACAAAAACGTTGATGTAACTGCCAGACCGGCGACGATTATCCACACCGCTTGACCATTCGTGAATAGATTCGAAACTCGGGTACTCACTACGTTCATGACTCTCGCACCGAGCTACACTCCAAAATCTTTGATTCAGTAGCGTTAGGTCCGGTTAGTTCTTTGACCACACGTCC
>JBDNFH010000134.1:0-8690 GCA_041689915.1 Candidatus Nanopelagicales bacterium
CACATAGCCTGCGACACAGTTATGCCACTCATTTACTCGAACGAGGGGCTGATGTCCGCACAGTCCAGGAGCTGCTTGGGCATGCATCGGTTACTACTACCCAGGTCTACACACTGGTGACCGTGGACACGCTCCGGGAAATCTACGCTGCATCCCACCCCAGAGCATCCCTACCCAGAGCGACCTAGGCTCTAGGGCCGAGCCGGCCATGCCAATCAAGGGAATAAATATCAGGACGCAGTAGGCTGAGCGCCATTATGAGCGAGGAATCCGTAGGGACCCAATTGGCGGTCATCCCTGAGCCACCCGAATTGGAAAAGCATGGCCCCGCCCGGGTGATTTCAATGGTCAACCAAAAAGGTGGTGTTGGCAAAACCACTTCAACGGTTTCCCTTGGCGCAGCCCTTGCCGATTACGGTCGTAAGGTGTTGCTCGTTGACTTTGATCCCCAAGGCGCTCTCTCTGTGGCGTTAGGCATCAACCCCAATGAAATGGACCTTACGATCTACAACCTGCTGAGCCAAAATGATTGTCACATTGGTGACGTGATCGTGAACACTCGCGTGCCTGGGCTGGATCTCGTGCCGAGTAATATTGACCTCTCGGCAGCTGAAGTTCAATTGGTGAGTGAAGTTGGCCGGGAATACGCACTTCAAAGAGTGATGGCGCCGATCATTGATGACTACGACTTTGTACTGATCGATTGTCAGCCATCCCTTGGACTGCTTACCCTCAATGCACTCACTGCAAGTAAAGAAGTCATTATTCCCATGGAATGTGAGTACTTTGCCTTGCGCGGGGTAGCGATGCTCAAGGACACAATCGACAAAGTTGTGGCACGGCTCAATCCCGAACTTCGAATTATTGGTGTGTTGCCCACCATGTACGACCCACGAACATTGCATAGTCGAGAAGTGCTGGAATCAGTAACGGGCGCATTCGGTGACACGGTTTTTTCAACGACAATCAATCGAACAGTAAAGTTCCCTGACTCGGCTGTTGCGGGTGAGCCCATTACTATATTTGCCCCCTCAAGTGGCGGGGCAGAGGCTTACCGCAGGTTGGCGCGCGAGGTACTTGCTAGGTGAATTGTTAGGTGAAATAGGTGAGCACCGAAGTCGTAGATGAAAGCGCTCGGGTCAAAGAAGGTTTCTGCGTAAAAGTTGGTGACTTTGAAGGCCCATTTGATCTACTGCTGTCCCTGATATCCAAACACAAACTTGAGGTCACCGAATTAGCACTGCACACGGTCACCGACGAATTTATTTCCCACATTCGTGGGCAAGGGGACAACTGGGATCTTGACGAAACCAGTAGCTTCCTCGTTGTCGCTGCAACACTGCTTGATCTCAAAGCAGCCAGGCTCCTGCCACGTGGTGAAGTGGAAGACGAAGAAGATCTGGCATTGCTTGAAGCTAGGGATTTGTTATTTGCTCGAATACTGCAATACCGCGCCTACAAAGAGATCACAGTTCTTTTCACGCAAATGATGGGAACCGCCAGTAAGTCTTTCCCGCGCACAGTGGGACTCGAACCACAATTTGCCGAATTACTGCCCGAAGTTTTATTGGGGATTGGACCGGATCAGTTCGCGGCCATGGCAGCCTTTGCGTTGGCACCCAAACCGGTTGAAGAAGTCGGCGTTGGCCACATGCACTTTCAGCGGGTGAGCGTGCGCGAGCAGGCAGCGATCATTGTTGAGCGCCTTCGACGCGTGGGAACTAGCACCTTTAGGGCGCTCACCCAAGAATGCGACACCACGCTCTTGATCGTAGGTCGTTTCCTCGCGCTGCTTGAGCTCTACCGCGAACAGGTAGTACTTTTTGAACAAATCTCACCACTGGGTGACTTAACAGTACGCTGGGTCGGCCAAAACGAAGGTGATATTGATGTGACCGACGAATTTGACGTAGAGCGAGATGTTGACGCAGAGCCAGAAGCCAAAGTTAGTGTGCCGCTTGGATTGGGAGAGATCGATGAGTGAACAAGTCGAAAAAGTAGTCGAGGAAATTGTTGAGGAAACCCCTGATCTGGGTGCTCCCAGTTTGAGCGCGGCAATTGAGGCGCTCCTGTTGCTCACAGACGAGCCCATGCCCGCAATTGAACTGGCACAAATCACCAAGGAGCCGCTTCCCGAGGTCGAGCAAACGCTCAAGTCCCTGTCAGCGCAATACACCGAAGCGATGCGCGGGTTCGATTTGAGAGAGGTTGCAGGTGGGTGGCGTTTCTACACTCGCAGCGAGTGCTCGCCGTTGATAGAACGCTGGGTTGTTGACGGCCAACAGGCGAGGTTGACCCAAGCAGCACTGGAAACCCTCTCTGTGATTGCTTACCGCCAACCGGTCACCCGTGGTCGGGTGAGTGCCGTCCGCGGAGTCAATGTTGACGGCGTGATTAAGACCCTGCTTACTCGAGGATTAATCCAAGAAGCAGGAACGGAAAACGAATCCGGGGCAATTTTTTATAAAACGACATCTTTCTTCCTGGAGCGACTTGGGATTTCTTCACTCGAAGACTTACCGCCACTTGCCGACCACATACCTGATCTCGCAGACCTTGATGCGGTGTTGGAGTCGGTTGCATCCGGTGACTGAAACCGAGATTAGGCTTCAAAAAGTAATGGCCGCTGCTGGAATCGGAAGTCGCCGATCGTGTGAAATCCTGATTGACCAAGGCCGCGTCAGCATTAATGGTGAACCCGTTCGCGAGCAAGGACGGCGGGTTGACCCAGAAGTTGACATTATTCATGTTGACGGTCAGCGACTTCAAACCAAGGCTGAGATCGTGGTGTACGCCCTTAATAAACCAAAAGGTGTGCTGACCACCATGATCGACGACCAAGGGCGCCCATGTGTGGGCGACTACGTTGCCGATCTTGAACAACGAGTTTTCCATGTCGGCCGGCTGGACGCTGACACGGAAGGATTACTCCTACTCACCAACGACGGTGAATTAGCGAACCGGCTCATTCACCCAAGTTATGGCGTTGACAAAACCTATATCGCCACCGTCAAAGAACTCACCAACCAAGCATTATCCAATTTAACGCGCGGCATTGAATTAGATGATGGCAAAGCAAAAGCCACCAAAGCACGAATCATGGATCGAGCCAAGAACACGGTTATGGTGGAGTTGGTAATCCACGAAGGTCGAAATCGGATCGTTCGCCGCATGTTTGACGCTGTCGGGTCACCGGTAACTGCGCTCGTGCGAACCAAAATTGGCCCCGTGTCATTAGGACAACAACGACCAGGCGTGCTAAGGGTCATTAACGGGGCACAGCTACGCGCCCTTTACACCGCTGCCGGCCTGTAGTCCACCTGATTAGACTCCAGCAATGGCGATACGAGCGATCAGAGGTGCAACCTGCCTCGCAGCAAACAATGTCGAGGAAATGAATGAAGCGGTCGCCGAACTGATTGACCAAATGCTCAATCTAAATACAGTGTCACAGGATGGGGTAATCAGCATTTTCCTTACCGGAACACCAGATCTCACCTGTGCCTTTCCCGCTGCTGGAATCCGTATCCATGGGCTCACCGACGTGCCTTTGATGTGCGCCCAGGAAATGAATGTTGATGGAGGCCTTGAGCGGGTTATCCGGATCATGGCTCAAGTCGATACCGAACGCAGTCGCGCGCAAATCCAACATGTCTACCTGCGTGGCGCGGAAGTACTACGCGCGGATCTCACGAACGCGCAAACCAAGGACACACATGGCGCCTAGCGTCCATATCATTGGCTGCGGACTGATCGGGACTTCAATAGCATTGTCGCTGCACGGATCCGGTTACCAGGTGACGATCGAGGACATCAACCCTGACCACGTTGCCCAAGCATTGAATCTGGGGCTACCAGCAACCGAGTCAGAGCAACAACCTGAAATCGTCTTCATCTGCGTTCCCCCCAGTGTCGCAGCGAAAACCCTCAACGAGGCATTCCAAAAATTTGAGGGTGCATTGTTACTAGATGTCAGTTCCGTACGGAGATCGATTATTGGAGAGCTCAACCCTGAACTCTCCGATAGCGGTCGGGTTATGGGCGCCCACCCAATGGCGGGTCGGGAAGTCGCCGGACCAGGCGCTGCCCGCGCGGACCTATTCCAAGACCGAATCTGGGTGCTGACCCAAGGCAGCGAGGAATCACAAGCACAAGCGACCCAGGTGATATCCGAGATGGGTGGTGGCGTGGTCACCATGGATCCCAAGGATCATGATCGCGCGGTTGCCTTGGTTTCCCATGTCCCGCAATTAGTCGCTAGCGCGCTCGCAGCCCAACTGTTGGAAGCCGACCAATCCGACCTAGCAATTTCCGGATCGGGATTGGCAGACTCAATCCGCATTGCCGGATCAGATCCCAAGCTCTGGGGCGATATTTTACAAGGTAACGCGACCGAAATTTCACGGGTACTGCGAAAAGTCAGTGTTGAATTGGGCGAATTATCTATGGCCCTTGAGGCACGAGACCGCGTACGGATTGAACACACGCTACGAGCAGGCAATGAAGGTAAATTGCGAATCCCGGGCAAACACGGAACTGGGCAAAATCGATTTGAATCAGTCAACGTCATGATTTCCGACCAACCCGGTGCACTAGCCGAACTCTTTGCCGGTGTTGGCTCCCTGAACATCAACCTCGAAGACGTACGAATTGAACACGTTATGGGTGCTCCCAGCGGGATTGTGCAACTTTATGTTCCGGCAGGGGACTCGGAAGTACTTGAGAGCGGACTACATGATCAAGGCTTTGACACGCGTGGTCGGCAATGACAACAAAGACCCTGGCCCTTGATGGTCCAGCAGGTTCTGGTAAATCCTCGGTGAGTCGCGGAGTTGCCCAACGTCTTGGTTGGGTCATGTTGGATACCGGTGCCATGTATCGCGCAATTACGTGGGCGGTGCTGCAAGCAAATATTGATCTCAATGATCACACTGCAATTGCGCAACAAGCGCTAAGCACCACAATTCACATCACGACAGATCCAGAAAATTTCATCATCTCAGCCAATGGCCATGACGTCACCAGCGCGATTCGTACCCCGGAGGTGACGGACGCCGTGAGCGCGGTAAGCGCGGTACCCGAAGTGCGCAAAATCCTCGTCCAACTTCAGCGCGAGGCGGTAGCTAATTCGGACTTTGGGATGGTGATTGAGGGACGCGATATTGGCACTGTCGTCCTACCGGATTCCGCATTGAAAGTGTTCCTCACCGCATCACCAGGGGCAAGGGCGAAACGACGCAGTCTGGAAGTTGACGCAGAGGCAAGTGGGGAAATAATCGCTCAAACCCAAGAAGCCCTCCTAGTGCGCGACGCGAAGGACTCAGGTCGTGAGCATTCACCCCTCAAACCAGCCGCGGATTCACAAATCTTGGACACGAGCGATTTGACCTTGGAGCAGGTAGTGGATCAATTAGTCCACCTGGCTCACCAAACGTATTCCTGAGCACACTTTCACAAGCCCTCTGCAGACAAAGGCAAAGCACCTGTGTACTTTGGGGAGTCGTCGCAATGGCGCGGTAGCAAGTGGAATCAATGGAAATTGTGAAGGGCAGATAGAGCAGCGACATGGATGAGAACGAAGTAAGTCCAGTGGATCCAATGAATTCTGATGATTCTGATTCTGATTTTCATTTTGAGCCAATGGATGAAGATGCGCTACTTGCCGCAGCCCTTGTGGCGGTCCGTGAGGAATTTGGCGAATTTGATGCTGATCTAGCCGATTTGGCCTCAACCGCGAATCTGCCCGTTGTGGCAATTGTGGGTCGCCCCAATGTGGGCAAATCAACCTTGGTTAACCGCATTATTGGTCGCCGTGAAGCCGTCGTGGAAGACGTACCCGGAGTAACCAGAGACCGGGTGAGCTACGAAGCCGAGTGGAATGGCAGAAAATTCCTCGTCATGGACACCGGCGGCTGGGAGCGCAATTCACGTGGCATTCACGCCCAGATTGCCGAGCAAGCGGAGCGAGCAATTAATGAATCAGACGTAATTGTCTTTGTGGTAGACGCAATGGTTGGTGCCACGACAACAGATGAAGCTGTTGTAGAAGTAATTCGCAGATCTGGCAAGCCGGCAATCTTGGTCGCTAATAAAGCTGACGACCACAATGCAGAGCTTGAAGCAACCGCCCTTTGGAGCCTGGGCTTGGGGGAGCCGCACCCCGTTTCGGGTCTACACGGTCGTCGATCCGGTGACTTGCTTGACGCTGTCGTAAAAGCGCTGCCTGAAAGCGGATCGGGTCAAAGTAAGGAAGGTGCACCTAGAAGGGTCGCACTCCTGGGTAAGCCAAATGTTGGTAAGTCCTCACTACTTAATGCACTCGCTGGTTCAAACCGAGTCGTGGTGCATGACGTCGCTGGAACAACAGTTGACCCGGTTGACGAACTTGTAGAAATAAAAGACCGGCTTTGGTGGTTTGTTGACACGGCCGGAATTCGGCGCAGGGCCAAGGAAGCATCCGGTCACGAGTACTACGCGACGTTACGAACCCAGGCCGCACTTGATCGCGCTGAAGTGGCGATTGTTCTTGTCGATGCATCTGTTCCACTGAGCGAACAAGATCAGCGAATAATCACCATGGTGATCGAGGCGGGTAGAGCACTCGTCATTGCATTTAATAAGTGGGACCTGACCGACGAAGACCGCCGCGGGTACCTGGCAAAAGAAATTGACCGCGATCTAGCCTCAGTTGCCTGGGCGCCAACGGTCAATATTTCGGCCAAGACCAAGCGCCATGTGGAGAAGTTGGCCCCCGCCCTTGAATTGGCACTGGACAACTGGGACTCGCGGATCCCAACCGGTGCACTTAACAGGTTCATTGCCGACCTCACCGCAGCCCATCCGCATCCACTGCGCGGTGGCAAACAGCCACGCATTCTCTTCGGCACTCAAGTTTCCGCGTCCCCACCCACTTTTGCCCTCTTCACCACGGGGTTCTTGGAAGCCGGCTATCGCCGGTTCATCGAGCGTCGCTTGCGCGAAGACTTCGGGTTTGATGGTACACCAATTCGAATTGTCATGCGTGTCCGTGAAAAGCGGTCACGCCGCTAGAGGTATTCATCGCAGCTAACACCCATGGGATAGAGTTGTGGTTCGTGTCACGGGCTGTGGCGCAGTTTGGTAGCGCGTCCGGCTGGGGGCCGGAAGGTCGCAGGTTCAAGTCCTGTCAGCCCGACAAAAGTAAGACTTGACGTTTCGATCTGGAGTAAGCACCTGCTGCTCATCCGAGAGGTCACTTTCCTCGTTATCTAAGTGAAAACATGTAAAAGAACTTGCAATATGTCGAAAACATTGCAAAAAAGGATCAATTTTTTTACATATGACCATATTTATGGCACGGTGTGTACATGGTCACCTGGGCGCCCGGAATTCCATTCAATGATTTGCCGTCGCCTCCGGGAATTGATGTTGTGGAAACCATGGCGGTTCTCAAAGCCGCGATTGCCGCAAACTCGGCGGTCGCGCGGCTCAATCAGGCGGCCAACTCGATTCCTAATCCAACAATTCTGATCAATGCGATTCCCATATTGGAGGCCCAGGCCAGTTCCGAAATTGAGAATATTGTCACCACGAACGATGACTTATTTCGTCACCTGGAGGATTCATCGGGTGCAGATCCCAGTACTAAAGAAGCTCTCCGCTATCGAACGGCGCTGAGGGCTGGTTACGAACAGACCTTGGAGCGTGGGCTGTCAATCGGTACGGCCACGCTTGTATGCAGCATGATTAAAAACGTTGACATGGGTATTCGCTCCATTCCCGGGACACGAATAGCGAATCCCATTACAGGAGAGCTGGTCTACAGCCCACCAGAAGGCAAAGACTTGATTGCGAAGAAACTGCAAATTTGGGAGGAATTTATTCATGCCGATGATGGCATGGACGCTTTGGTGAAAATGGCAGTTGCGCACTATCAATTTGAAGCGATTCATCCATTCACCGACGGGAATGGCAGAACTGGAAGAATTCTTAATGTGCTGATGTTGGTCGAGGCAGGACTGTTGACTCAGCCATTACTTTATTTATCCGGGTACATCATTAAGACAAAAAGTGACTACTACCGCCTGTTACAACAGGTAAGTTCACTCGCACTCTGGGAGCCTTGGATTCTCTATATTTTGGAAGGAATCAGAGAGTCTTCCCTGGCTACCGTTAAAAAGATTGAGGAAATTCGAGCGCTCCAAGTTGACTTTGGATCTCGTGCGCGCGAGTTCTTGAGAGGGACTTCTGACTCGGTATTTCTGTCTGTTCTCTTCGAGCAACCATACAGTCGAATCGGCACGGTAATGGAGCGCTGCGAGGTGTCTCGGCCAACTGCGACTTCTTGGTTGAAATTAATGGTTACCGCAGGACTCCTGCACGACATTAAAGCGGGCCGAGATCGACTCTTCGTGAATACGAGTCTGCTCGCGGTATTGCAGAAGTAGGGCTTAACTCACAGCCATGATGCCGGCAAGAATTAAAGCGGCAAGTGCGAAGTACCACAGCACAACGCCGATGGCGGCGATTCGAAGTGGGGCCCGGTATTCGCCTGCCGCAATCTTGAATGCGTTATCTAACTGTCCCAACGAACTGTCCAAAACGTCCAAGACAGGCCAGCGAGTCGTCTGGATTTTGTGTCGTGAACACGTTATGTTGCCGTGTCTAGGACAGGAGATCCGGGTGTCGGTGCAGCGAGTGGTCATGCCGTC
>JBDNFH010000135.1:0-2680 GCA_041689915.1 Candidatus Nanopelagicales bacterium
CCATTCCATTGGGCGTAATCGTCTCAACCAATCCCCAGCCTGGTTCTGGTATCAACCCAACGGGAGTCATCACCGCGAATATTTCCCAAGGGCCGGAGCGTTATCTGGTTCCTGACGTTGCGGGAATGACCCCGCAGGAGGCAAGCGCAGCGATCACCGCGGCAAACCTCACATTGGGCGGTCGAACCGAAGCCTTTGATGACAATGTTGCGTCCGGTCAGGTTGCCAAGACCGCACCAAAAATTGGTAGTGAACTTAAGCCGGGCGAACGTGTCGATCTGGTGATTTCAAAGGGTCCCAAACCCATTGAGATTCCGAACGTGGTCGGCCAAAAAATCAAAACCGTTGAGGCTAATCTCAGCGGTCTTGGCTTAGAAATTGACCGTAGCAACGTGTTCTCCGAGAAGGTGGAGAAGAACACGGTAATGTCAATTAAACCCAAAGCCGGCACCACCGTTCCCTCAGGCAGCACAGTTGAACTTGTCGTGTCGAAGGGACCACCACCGGTTACTGTTCCCAACCTGGTCGACATGCCCCACAAGAAAGCAATTAAGGCTCTGGAAAAAATTGGACTGCGCGCCAAGGTTGAAGTTGGCGCTGTAACACCGCTGAATCGAGTGATCAGTCAAAGTCCCGCGGCTGGCACTGAAATCCCGAAAGGATCCACCGTCACCATTCGAATTATTTAGCCGGTTGCACTGGCTTTCCACCGTCATGGTCCTGCACCGCCCAGCGAACTTTTCGACCTTCGGTGACCATGAACCCACCAACAGCAATCCACACGGCACACTGGACGGTTGCTGTGGAGTGTGGAATCCGCTCAAGGCAAGCGCACCCACCCAAGACAAGTAGCACGCCGGGCCGAGTGCAGTGCTTGTCGGACAGGCGGACGATAGTGGGAAAAACGAGCGCAATGGATCGCAACAGCAGCAAATACGTACTGCCCAGGCTGCGGTCAAGTTATCACCAGCCGTGACGACGTGCACACAACTATCGAGGAGATCACGGGTGTGAGATATCTCCACTGACGAAGGCCCGTACGCGACGTTCGTCATCATCCGTCAGGCCTGCCTGTCGCGGTTGCGTTCGCTGGTTCTCATACGCCAGAGCGTCGCGGAGAGTCTCGTCAAGTGACCGGGTCGATAAACCTGCAGCACGGGCGCGGTTGGTATTCATCGTGGCGAACCCACGCCACGCGGGGTCGTCAATCCACAGCGGCAGCGAGGAGGGACCCATCCACGACCCAATCCCTAGCTCAGCTAACACCGCCACAGAGACGGGCAATTGCGTGACATCACTGTTCGTTAGGTCCTGTGCCGTGGAGAGAACCTGATGCAATGGGATGGTCGGACCGGTGGCGTTAAAGGTGCCATCCAAACGCTGCTCGGTGACATCGATGATCCACGAAGCGAGGTCTCGCACATCAATGAGTGCACATGGGAAGTCAGGATCGTCAGGAACGACAACGTCATCACCCGTCGGGTGGGCAAACCGCCACGGCCAATACCCGCTGCGACCAGATCCGTCACCCGGGCCTGCAATGAGACCTGACCGAATTATGGTCGAGGATGCGCCGCTATTACGGATAGCATCCTCACACGTGACCTTCGCTTCGCCATACGTCGACATATCCTCCATGACATCAGCGGCCAAGGGAGGCAGGAGGGCCGCACTCTCGTCTTGTTCAATGCTGGAGAAGTCAGCGTAGACGTTGCCGGAGGAGATGAACACCCAGTGCGCCGTATCCAATTGAGCTGCGGCGCGACGAACTTGCCTAGGCTGTCGAGACAACTCGATAACCGCATCCCAAGAGCGCGATGTCACGGGTTTCAGGCCGTCGCTACGGTCTCGATCGGACGAGATGAATACCACGCCAGCGGGAGAAGGTGAACTACCGCGCGCCAGACACGTCACTGCGTGACCCCGCTCTACCGCTGACGTCGCGATGGCACGTCCCAGCATGGCAGTTCCACCCAACAGCAATATGTTCACGGGATTTAGTGAACCTTCCATAGGCCTCAAACACAACGGCGTTCGCTCACCGCTTATCCACAACTCTGGCAGCCATGATGCCCAATGGATATTGCAGCGATTGTCACTTCGCCGCAGGCAAGCGAATCCGCTTGCGAGAGAGTCAGATTGCCAGGTTCTTGTTTTCATGGCACCGAAGACACCGACGCTGTCTGAGAATTAAGCATCCCGCGTTCACCGAAGACCTCCATGGCAACAAATGTTGCGTTGAGTGCCTTCGGATACTGCAGTAGACCGCTGAATGCAGCAGCACTTCACCGATCTCATCAAAGTGATGCGGCGCCGAAGTGGCTGCTGGGATCGTCCACAACTCCATCGACAACTCCCCCACATGGCGCAAGGCTGACCGTCGGGCCGCCACCTGGGCGGATCCTCAAAAAAATAGGGAAAAAGCACGCCGGACAAACCACACAGACGAAATCACACCTCGACGTAGCCGAACTACCTTCGCGCAGTGAAAAATCTTTCGGGGAAAAAGCGCTCCGGTTGTGTTATGCCCAGTGGGCGGATACGCTGTGTACATGTCTTACACAAGGGGTGGGCAATGACGGTCACGGTGCGCCTCACAGCCGAGGAGGAAACACGCCTGGACGCCTTGGCCCAGCGCACAGGCCGGACAAAAAGTTTCTACGTCCGGCAAGCGATCCAG
>JBDNFH010000136.1:0-11565 GCA_041689915.1 Candidatus Nanopelagicales bacterium
CGCAAGTTGTACCCGAATGTTGATTTTTATACCGGTTTGATTTACAAAGCCATGGGTTTCCCAACCCGCATGTTCCCCGTTATGTTTGCCCTGGGTCGCCTGCCAGGTTGGATTGCCCAATGGCGGGAAATGATCGAAGACCCCGCCACCAAGATTGGCCGACCACGCCAAGTGTACACCGGGGCAACAGAGCGCAACTACCCAACCTCCTAACCCCTAATTCAAGCCCGACCCGACCCGACTTTCCCAGTTCCTGGGAAAGTCGGGCAAAAGCCGGGTGTTTCAGGTGTATTTTGTCCATCTGATCCAGGCAAGGTCCGTCTGATCCAGGAGATGCTCGGGTGCGAGACGCATCCGCCGGTCGGCTTGCTTTACGCCGCGCGTTGAAACCTGGCAGCCGCTTGATTGAACCGACTGACGACCTTCATGGGTTCGTTGTGAATTTCACTCCAAGTCCATCGAAAAACTTCGAAGCCGGAATCTTTAAGGCGCTGTTCTCGGCGGCGTTCATCGATAATGCTTTGCGAGGTCTCGTATTTGATTGCGCCATCTGCCTCACCGATTATGCCAAGTGAAAGCCATGCAAAATCAACGATTCCGATTAGTCCCAAAGAGTCGTAAATTCGTTCTTGCAATGTGGGTTCGGGGAGATTGTGATCACGAAACGTAAGGCGCGAAATAGTTTCTAAGATTGTCTGAGCACCGCCACAGCCAAGAGGTAAGGAGCGCCGAACTTCATGCATGCCCCGCAGGCTTAGACTCTGTGCGCAGATCGCGTCAAGTTTCTCGCGCGTGGTGCCTCCCTGCCATAGGACTGAATCGATTAACCCGACGCGGTAGTTTCGAGGCAACCTGCAGGCCGCAGTGACGGCCGCCCATTCTCGGCTCACGCAGTTGATCCCGCGAATTACATCAAAATCCACGTGGCGGAAATCGAGAGTCTTAGGTCGAATGCGCGGCAATGAATCCGGGTTCCTAACTCGATCATGTAGCGCGCGGAGATCTTGACCGGAATCACGAACGATTTCGAGTGCATGCGGTTCGCCATTGGGTAGTGGAAGATCGTGCAGTAATGCCGCCGAACGACCGAATGCAGCGGCAGGGCCACGAAGTGAAAGGATCGCTGCGGCGAGATTAAGCTCATACAATTCACGGGGATCGCCGATCGCATGATCAAGGACCAGTCGGTCAGCATAAACACCATAACGCAGTCTGCGCCAGCGCCCAGAACGCACCATTGTCTTCACAATCGCCATGTCGACCTCCCAGCCAGGTAAATTTCTTGGTGAGAAAACACCACCCTGGGCTGTAGAGCACTCGTAGACATGCTCGCGGACTGAATCAAGTAATTGTTGCTTTTGGCTGGTCATAAAGCCGAGAGTCCACCAATGACCTAGGCAGGTTCAACCATTCTTAGGAATCTGTGGGCGAGATGACAGTACCAACTCGATCCGTGGATTGGGAATTGAGACGCAAGGCGGATGACTTGGACATTTATCGGACCCTTGGCCGCGATTACGTCCGACTTTCCCCGATTCTGGGAAAGTCGGGGGGGTGAGGGTTAGTGGAGGGCAGCGTTTAGCCCACCCCAGGAACCGGTGCGGTTTACAACTTCGATGCCACCGGTAACGGAGTTTCGCCGAAAGAGTAGATCGTGGCCACCTGAGAGTGCACCTGCTTTAACGACCACGCCATCAGGCAACAGAACTTTGCTGCCCGCGGTGACATAAAGCCCTGCCTCAACAACACAGCGGTCACCAAGTGAGATTCCAATTCCGGCATTTGCACCGATGAGGCAATCACTTCCCACTGAAATCATCTCTTTGCCGCCGCCAGAGAGGGTTCCCATAATGGATGCGCCACCACCAATATCTGATCCGGCTCCAACAATTACCCCGGCTGAAATGCGACCTTCGACCATCGAGGTGCCAAGGGTTCCCGCGTTGAAGTTCACGAAACCTTCGTGCATAACAACTGTTCCAGGAGCGAGGTGGGCACCAAGCCGTACGCGATCCGCGTCAGCGATTCGCACGTCACTTGGAGTTACGTAATCCACCATGCGTGGGAAGCGATCCAGACCAAAGATCGTCAATTGATCACCGCGCGCGCGGGTGCGCAGACGAACTTCACCCACTCGCTCGACTGGAATTGGTCCAAGATTTGTCCAGGCAACAAGTTCAAGCTTGCCAAAAATACCGTCCATGTTGATTGAACGTGGGGTCACGAGCCGATGCGAGAGCAGGTGCAGGCGCAAGTAAGCGTCGGCGCCATTAACTGGAGGAACAGAAAGATCCGAGATCTCGGTGCGAATCCCGCGGACGGTGACGCCACGTAATTCGTCATGGACAGCACCGGCATCGAGTCCGGGAACGTCAATGGGAGTCGAACCTACGTTAGGGCTTGGGTACCAGACGTCCAGCAACGTCTCGCCGCTGTAGGTCGCTAATCCAAGTCCGCATGCAGGTCCACTCAACAGATTTACGCTCACCGCACTACCGTAGTGGCGTGAGTATTCCGGTGACGTCAGCACCTTTGGCCCTTGAAACAGACTTGTCCGTGTTAACCGCGAATCTGATTGATATTCCCAGTGAATCCCACCACGAAGACCAGCTGGCAAATCTGGTTGAGAGTGCTTTAAGTGCCTATTCACACTTGGAAGTAACCCGAATTGGTAACTCGGTGATTGCAACCAATCACGCGGGTCGTGGTGATCGAGTTGTTATTGCTGGTCATTTGGACACTGTTCCGGCTAATGGGAATCTTCCGCACCACCGTGAGGCAGAAAGGATTTACGGTTTGGGTGCATGTGACATGAAAGGCGGGGTTGCGATTGCTTTGCAGCTTGCAGCCACTGTGAGCGAGCCGGTGGCAGATATCACTTTTATTTTCTATGAAGCCGAAGAGGTTAGCTCCGAGTTCAATGGTCTTGAAAAAATTTCTGCAATATTCCCGGAGTTTTTGGAGGCTGACTTCGCGGTGCTTATGGAGCCCAGCAATGCAAATATCGAAGCAGGTTGTCAAGGGACGATTCGAGCAACCATCACGACTCGTGGTGAGCGCGCCCATAGCGCTCGAAGTTGGATGGGCAAAAATGCAATTCACCAAGCGCGCAAAATCCTGGAAATCTTAGAAAACTATGAACCTGCTAGTCCGGTAATCGATGGCCTCACATTTCGTGAAGGTTTAAATGCGGTAGCAATTACCGGTGGTATCGCCGGAAATGTGATCCCCGATCTGTGCACGGTTACCGTGAATTTCCGTTTCGCTCCCAACAAGTTGGTTGACGCAGCGATTGCACATGTACACGAATTATTTGCTGGTTTCGACATTGAGATCACCGACCAAGCACCAGGTGCGCTTCCAGGCCTGTCACACCCGGCCGCCCAGGCATTTCTTCTGGCGACGGGCGCCCAGGTAGCGCCGAAGTTCGGTTGGACTGACGTAGCCCGTTTTTCAGCAATGGGAACGCCCGCAGTGAATTACGGACCGGGTGATCCTTCCGTTGCGCACAGTCATGGAGAGTTTGTGAACGTGGAGGACCTCATCAGCGTGTCGACGAATCTTCGCAGTTGGTTAACGGGCCCTTCAGACTTAACGGGGCAAGGTTCGGCAATTCATGGTGGACTAGAGGTATGACATTCATTTTCGTGGTCCTAGCGATCCTGGTGATTGCGGGAGCGGCCATGGCGATCACCGGTCGGTTCACCCCAAGTGCGGGAATCGAAAACACGGGTGACTACAAGCCGGATGCACAAGGGTTTGACGTCACGGTTCGCGGCTACCGCATGGACGAGGTTGACCAGAGAATCGCCGAGCTTGAAGGCCGGATCACCGAACTCGAATCGAGCCCCAAGACATGAGTCCCAAAAGACTCCGCCGTCTTGATGTAGACATCGTTATCAATGCACCGGTGCAGGAAGTCTTTGACGCTTTCACAGCATGGACCCAGCATGATCGCTGGATGGTGGGTACCAGAGTTGAAATCCGCACGGGTGATGGCAAGTGCGTGGGATCGGTGATTGCCGGTTGGACCGGGGCCGGGCCGGTGGGGTTCTGGGACACCATGGAAATTACCCGCTGGGAACCGCCCTATCGCGTTGATGTTCTCCACACAGGGGCCTTGGTCAAGGGAACCGGAACCATGGAGGTTGTCTCACTTCCTGGAAATACCGCACGTTTTATTTGGAGTGAGGATTTTGAGTTGCCTTTAGGCGTTCTTGGGGCCGTTGGGTGGCCGGTAGGCAAGTTCCCATTGCTCGCTGGAGTAAAAAAATCCCTCAAGGCCCTTAAGCGCGAGGTTGAATCGGGCCGACCCTTCTAATATCCGGCCAATCAGAGGGCGAGTCGGCATGGAGGGGGGTCATGCGGAATAATGGGCATTTCGATCCGGGTACGCCCGGGTACCTGATGGGCGCACTGGCGCCGCAAAGACTTGGCTGGAAGGGGACACACGTATGGCCGCTATGAAGCCACGTACCGGAGACGGACCAATGGAGGTCACGAAAGAGGCCCGAAGTTACGTGATGCGGGTCCCACTAGAAGGCGGTGGACGCCTCGTCGTTGAGCTTAAGGCCGACGAAGCCAAAGAATTGGGCGAGAAGCTCCTCGCTGTTTTTGCCTAAGGTAAATTTCCTGGACGGAGTAACTTATTCCCGGCTTCGAAGTGAAGCCAAGAAAAGTCCCTCACCGACGGTGAGAAGTGAGGGCAACCAATCGTTGTCTGAGCGCAATTCGGTTGCGATATCTCGCATTGCGGTTGCCTCGTAATCGCGGGTCGCTGGATCAGCCATTCCCGTTGCGAACACTCCGTGGAAGATCACCAATCCACCGATCCGCAACAGCCGTTTTGCTTGGGTGAGCATCGCTGGGTATTCCCCCGCCTCAGCATCAATAAAAATGAGGTCGTAGGCGCCGTCAGAGAATCGGGGTAGTACATCAAGTGCGCGTCCGGCAATGAGCCGGGTGCGGTTGGACTCAAAACCGAGGTTCGTGAAAAGTTCTTTGGCATGACGCTGGTATTCCGCTTCAAGATCAATACTGGTGAGTACCCCGACAGCTTTCATTCCTTCAACTTTCATTCCTTCAAGGAGTGCGGCACCTGAGATCCCCGTTCCGGAACCCACTTCGATGATCGCTTGCGCCTGGATTGAGGCTGCTAGTAGTTCCAGCAGGGAGGCAACCTGGCGGCTAACACAATCAAGTCCTAGATCGACCGCATGCATTCTGGCGTCTCGAAGTTCACCGGCATGCTCGGCGTCAAATTCACCCAGGTAGTTCTCGGTGAATTCGGCAGCATTTGAGGTATTTGCTGAATTGGGCATGTCACTCCTTGCAAGACTGGCACCTATTGATATACGTGCTCTCAAAAGCCTAGTGGTAAGCCTTCGCATACTTGCATTAGCGCGCGTTAGGCTTTAGGGGTGAGTGAACTCCCACCAACTAACTTTGTAGCTCCCCCGGCAAACCCTTCACCTTCTCCGCGTAAGTCTGATCGCCGTGGGCTTGGCGCTCTGGGAACAATCGTTGTCTCAGCAGTAACTGCCGTAATCGTTGGTGGCGTCGCAGGGCTTGGTGGGTACCTGATCGGATCCAATGGAGATCAAAACTTGAGTGGCACGAGCAAGGTGGTTGAACTACCCCAACTGACCGGTGTTGCCGACTTGAGTTCAACCGATGTCGCCGCGATCGCCGAATCTGTGTTACCAAGTGTGGTTTCGATTCTGATTGAGGCCGGGGACAATTCCGGTAGCGGTTCGGGTTTCATAGTTCAATCGGACGGTTACATCCTCACTAATAACCACGTTGCGGCGCCGGCAGCAAACGGCGGGGAACTCACTGTAGTTTTTGAAGACGGAGAAAAGTCCGTGGCCAAGATTGTCGGTCGCAATACTTCCTACGACCTAGCGGTACTCAAAGTTGATAAAACCGGACTGCCTGCGGCCGTGCTCGGTGACTCCAGTGCGGTTCGAGTGGGAGAAGTTGCAATCGCAATCGGTGCCCCACTGGGACTCAATGGCACGGTCACTGCCGGAATCATTAGTTCACTGGATCGGCCCGTGACGGCTGGCGGCAGCGGCGAACTTGCCTTCATCAACGCAATTCAAACTGATGCCGCGATTAACCCCGGAAACTCAGGCGGCCCACTACTTGATGGCAGGGGAAGAGTTATTGGAATCAATTCGGCAATCGCGACCCTGGCCGGCGTAATCGGTGGGGAGAGTGGATCCATTGGACTTGGTTTTGCCATCCCAATTAATACCGCGAAGAGAATTGCTGAAGAATTGATTGCAACGGGCGATTCGCAGACCCCGATCATTGGCGTGGTGCTCAACACCGCCTATACCGGTGAGGGCGCCGAAATCAGTGAAATTACTCCTGGCGGCCCTGCACAAGTAGCCGGCGTCCGGGTGGGTGACGTTATTACCGGGTTTAATGGCCGTCAAGTTGCCGACTCAACTGAATTGGTTGTTGCAATTCGCAGTTATGCCCCGGGTGAACGGATCGAAATTACGGTGACCCGCAAAGGGCAGACATCAACCCTTCCAATGACATTAGGCTCCTCAACCAACATTGGATAGAGGGGGCGCGGACCTCGCGTGGTTTAATCGGCGTAACCTAATGGCGTGTTTGATATTGGGATCGGGGAGATGATCGCCCTCGGTGTGCTCGGACTCCTGATTTTCGGTCCGGAGAAGCTGCCCAGAGCCGCTGCTGATGCGGCCAAATGGCTGCGTCAAGTCCGTGAAATGGGTAGCACGGCACGCAAGGATCTTGCCGAGTCATCCGGTCTGGACCTACAAGACACAATTAATACGGTGAAAAGTCTCGGTGAGTATCACCCCCGCAACCTGGCAGCCTCGTTGTTTTCCGAAGACACAGTTTCGGAAAAAACTAAAACTGTTTCAAAAACTGATAAACCAGTATTTGACCCTGACACTACCTAGCGCCCAGCAGGCGTGATGTTTAGGCTCAGGCCCGCTAGACCACGGGGCTTTGCACTGAGTTGCGCAGCGATTGCTGCAATTGCGACCGCGGCGTCAGACTCAGGGAATGCGCTCATGTTTTCAATCACGCCCATCGAATACTTTTTGGTTCGTTTGGGCCGCGAGGGTACCCGAACGAATTGCATCAGATGCAACTCTGCGGACTAACCACAACTAGTTCTGCTTGTGGCAGTAGTTGTGCGGTTGAAGGTGCGATGTCCCCCGTGCCTGGTGGAAGGTCAAGGAGTAGGAAGCCCAAGTCACCCCACCAAACATCGGTGAGGAATTGTTCAAGTGCTCGGTGCAACATGGGTCCCCGGAAAGCAACCGGCGCTTCAATGCCGCCGGACTTAAAGGAAAACATTGACATGACCCGGACGCCGTTTCCTTGTGGAGGCATGATCAGACCGTCCACCATGGTGGGTGGAGTCATCGCATTAAGAATTTTAGGAATCGAGTAGCCGTAAACGTCGGCATCAAGGGCGCCAACGGTATAACCCTCTTGAACTAATGAAACCGCCAAGTTTACGGTAATCAAAATTTACCAACTCCACCTTTACCTGATGCAATGGCAAATATTTTGGTGAGGGATCCTGGCTTGTTGAAAGGAATTTATTTCTGGGTCATTAACACTTGCAAGGCTGCATTAACCGCTTCGAGGTTGATGCTGCGCTCGGAGTTGTCTGACTTATTCCGGGTGAAGGCCATGCTCGGATGCTAACGGTGGCGATTGCACTGGTGATTGTGCGCTTTCAATTCGATCGAGGCGATTATTTAATTCCTCGAGCAGGTCGCGCAATTCACCACGCAAATAGTCGCGGGTTGCCAGCTCACCCATGGCGTCGCGGACGTCCGCGATCTCCCGGGCTAGGTAGTCGCTGTCGGCAAGAATTCGTTCATTACGGGTGCGGTCCTCCTGGAACTGAACTCGGTCGCGGTCGGTTTGCCGGTTTTGTGCCAGCAAAATCAGTGGTGCAGCATAAGAAGCTTGCAATGACAGCAGCAGGGTGAGGAAAATAAATGGAAAAACATCGGGCTTGAGGTTTGCCGGTGCTAAGACATTCCAGCCAACCCAAGTAATAACGACAACGGTCATCCAGGCAATAAATGCCCACGACCCAATATGACGAGCAACCCGCTCAGACATTGCCCCAAAAAATTCCGGATCGTAGGTTGGGCGGCGGGCACGGCCGCGCTCAAGTGGTTGGTCCAGGCGCCGCTTACGGCTTGGATCTAGTGGTGACTTAGCCATTGCTTCCCGCCGGATCCTCTGGTTCCCAACCATGCGGTACCTCGCGCCAACCCTGCGGCAACATGTGATCCACGAGGTCATCGAAAGTAACTGCCCCGACCAGCGAACCGGTTTCGTCAACGACCGGTAAAGCGACCAAGTTGTAGGCCGCAAAACTTCGAGTCAAAACAGAAAGTGGAGTATCAGGGCGCATCGGCTCAAGGGAAGTGTCAACGAGTGCCGACACTAAAGTGGATGGCGGTTCGCGCAAAAGTCGTTGGAAGTGACACACACCCAAGTACTTACCCGTGGGCGTTTCCGTTGGTTGGCGGCAGACATACACTTGCGAGGCAAGTGCCGGCGAAAGATCAGGATTGCGGATTCGCGCGAGTGCGTCAGCAACAGTTTCGTCGGGTGCCAGAACAATCGGCTCACTGGTCATCATGCCCCCGGCAGAAAAGTCGTCGTAGCTCAAGAGGCGTCGAATGTCGTTGGCTTCGTCGGGCTCCATTCGATCAAGGAGATCTTCAGCGCGTTCTGGTGCTAGTCCGGAAATCAAGTCGGCGGCGTCGTCCGGATCCATTTCTTCAAGAATGTCCGCGGCGCGCTCAGCTTCGAGTGCTTCCAAGATCTCAAGACGGTTCTGGTCTGTCATTTCCTCGAGTACGTCAGCTAAGCGTTCGTCGTCGAGCTCGCGGGCGATTTCAGTTCGGCGCTTGGGAGTGAGTTCTCGCAGCATGGAGGCAACGTCAGCCGGACGCAAGGTCTCCATGGTTGCAAGCAATTGCTCGGCGGGTTGGTCTGGAACAGGTAATGACATGTTGGTGACGTCTTGCCAATCAACAACCATCTTCTCGCCCCTCCGCCGGAACCCACTCGTTGCTCGTCGCACGAAGAGTTGGTCAACCAGCCATTCCCGACTTCGAGATTGCTCAACACCGACGTCAAGAATGGTTACGGGATCTCCTGATGCGTGCAAGGCCACGGTTCGGTCGAGCAGTTCTGCGGTGACAAGAGTTTCGTTTTTGCGTTGCTCGAATCGGCGAAGGTTCACCGTGCCCGTGACAATTATTTGCCCCGAGTCAATTGTGGTGACCTTGGTCATGGGGACAAAAATTCGGCGACGTGGGGGAACTTCAACTACCAGCCCGGTGAGGCGGGCGGGGAGGCTCCCTGTCCGCAGAACCACGATTGCATCTCGTACCTTGCCCATTTGATCACCATTTGGGTCAAATACCCCAAGGCCATTAAGGCGGGCGAGGAAGACTCGGGGATTCGGGCTCACCTGCGCAGGGTACCGCCTAATGCACCCATGAAAAAACATGTCGGGCTGATCGCAGGAGCATCGGGTCCATGGTGTTGGCTTCACTCGTGAGTTCTACAGCGCATCGGGGGTCAGATCGCGGATCTGTCAACCTTGGCCTGCCCCCAAAGGGCGACCTCGCAGCGCTAGCCGTTGCAATTGTCTTTATCGCACTCAGCGGCCCCGTGATCGCGGCAACCGCTGCACCGGTACTTGCCATTGCCTTTTGGCGCTGTCTGATTGGCAGCGGAGTCACTGGGCTGTGGGTTGGCTTCAAGGAGCGCGATTCCCTGCGACGCCTCACGCGTAGGGAGTGGCGCTTGACGGCAATTTCCGGAGTATTTCTGGGGCTGCATTTTGCGACCTGGATTCCATCCCTTGTTTTCACATCCGTTGCTGCCTCAACGGCGCTGGTGGCAACCCAACCCATCTGGACGGCATTTATTGCCCGGGCGCAGGGTGTCCGGATCAATCGCGGTTCATGGGTTGGTATTTGGATTGCACTTTCCGGTGTTTTGGTATTAACGGGGATTGATATTCGCACCGACACTCGACATTTAATTGGCGATGCTCTTGCTTTGGCCGGTGCAATTTTCGCTGCCACGTACATGTCGATTGGCGCAGAAGTGCGGAAAAGCGTTTCAACGGCAACCATGACTTTCCCACTCTATGGAATTGCAGCAGTAACAATCTTGCCACTCATGTTTGTTTTCCAGCAGGAGTTAATTGGCTTTGAACTTGATGCGTGGTTAATGATTCTTGGAATTACCTTGGGAGCGCAGTTGCTGGGCCACACTTTGATGAACAAAGTATTGGCGAACTCCTCTGCAACATTTGTTTCACTTGCGATTTTATTTGAGATGCCGGGAGCAGCACTGATTGCGGCGATTTGGTTGGGGCAAGCCCCACCGGCCGCCATTTATCCGGCCGCCGCATTGATTATTGTCGGTGTAATCCTGGTGATTAAGTCAAACCCCAAGAGTGAGATCCCCATGGAGACATCGCCGATTTAGGCACATGGGATCAGCGCTTCACTTTTGAATGCAGTACTCGCGAGAGTGGAATCAGAATCAAGGCGCCAAATACCGCGATGGAAATCCCCCACGTAACCCCGACCCGGTCAGCAATAAGACCAACCATGAATGGTGCGAAAACAAATCCGGCCCGGGAAATCCAACTCACCACCGTGATCGCAGTTTCAGGATTGGTTCCTTTGACGAAAGTGGCCGCATGCATTGCAGCGGGGAACAGGGTGGCAATGCCAAGGCCGACGACGATACAAGCCCCAAGGTAGGCGTAGAAGTTTCCGGCCATGAGTGCTGCAGCAAGTGCTGCGGCCGTTATGCTCATACTTACTTGAGCAACACGCCGCTCACCAAAACGGTTGACAAAAAGGTCGCCAACAAAACGTCCGACCGTGAGTGCGATGGTGAAGGCAACAACACCAAGACCCACTCTGGCTCCGTCAACACCAAGATCGGTCAGGTAGATAGAAGACCAACGCTGGGGGACATCTTCAACAATTACCGCGAGAACGGTGAGTAGTCCAATTGCAGTGAGCACCGAGCCAATGTGGAAGCGGGTAATTGATCCGGCGGGGGCAACTGAACCAGGATCAATAGCGCGAAGGTGCTCTGCGTGGATTTCTGCCGCCAAGTCGGCCTGGTCGTGAGCTGTAGTGAGATTTTTAGGGAGTAGCCAGCGAAAGGTTGCAAGGGCGCCGAGCAAACCAATGACCGCGACGAAACACAGGGTCCAGGTCAGTGAGAAATCCAATGCGAGGGTGATTGCGCCAATGAGTGCTCCGGTGACTGTTCCGAGAGCCCAGAACGCATGCATATTGTTGATGATCGAGCGTTTATATAAACGTTGAACCTGGAGGCCATGGGCATTCTGGGCCGCATCAAGTACCGAGTCGACCGCACCAATGGCAAAAATCACGATCCCAAGAACAAAAATACTGGGAGCTAGGCCAACAAGGGGTAACAGTGGCAGCATCAGAACCAGCGCGATCATGGAAAACTGCCCGCTGCCAAATTTACGCATCC
>JBDNFH010000137.1:0-5166 GCA_041689915.1 Candidatus Nanopelagicales bacterium
ACACCCTTCGTGGTGGATGGATCGGGCGTGTGCACTCGAGCGTAGTTGTTGAAGGGCCGGTCATCCCCTGGGCCCCGGGCAACTGACCGATCGCAGAATCTCCAGATGCTCTGGCACCTCGACCGCCTCGGCCATGACGCCGATGCCGAGTGCACTAGGCGGGTCCGCCCGCGAGGGGATCAGATCCGGGTGGGATCCACCATCACGAGCGCACAGCCGCATGCGGATGCGAAGGTGGTGAATTGCTCCCAGCTCAGTCCGATGCTTTCGGTGTGGATCATCGGATGGAAATTCAACTGCTCGGCGCCTTCCAGCGCATAATCAACCACAAGCGTGACGGACCGGGCGGTGTCGTTGAACAAGGCCAGTGGCGTCGCCGTCCCTGGCGTCACGTGGAGCAAATCGACCATCGTGTCCGGTGGGGCGAATCCCAGCCGTCCTCGTGCGCCTATCTTGGTGTGCAATGTCTTGAGATCGATCTCGGTGTCTTCCTGCGCGGTGACGAAGAACAATGCGTGTTTCTTGTCTTTCAGTAGCAGGTTCTTGGTGAACACGCCGGGCAAATCTCCGCGGAGCCGCTTACCCTCCTCGACAGTGGTGTGCGCCGGGTAGGACACCATGGGCGCGTCGATCCCCGCACCGGCGAGGAATTCCAGCAGCCGGTCTCGCTCCGCAGTTTCATCGATGCCTGCGAGGTTCCCTGCGGTCACGAAATAACCGCGTCGCGTGCCTGGTACAGGTTTGCGATCGAGTCGGCCGTGCCCTCCAGCCCCACAGACAGGCGGATCATGGAGTCCGTGATGGCGCGGGTGGATTGTCCTCGTGGATGTGGCATCGTCGTTGGTCCTATTCCTTTCCTTTATCCTGAATCTACCGATTTGGCGGGATTTTCGGCCAGCGCTTTAGCTCAGAAGCGCTGATCAGCAAAAATAGGGCTCTCCTGCCAAAACTGTGGTTCGGGAGCAATGTGCCATAGTCAAGCCTAGTGCTGAGCGTGTGGGGGTCGAGGCCCCGAAGGCCCATGACCCTGGAGCCACCCGTGCGTGCCACGACTTTACGGAAACGCGTCCTGGATCTGCCGGGAATGCGGGTTGCTGGTGTTGATCTGGACGATCCTGACGAAGGCGGATCAGTCGTCATCAACGTCTCGCTGCGGCGGTTGCTGTTCTGCCCGATGTGTTCGTTCACCACATCCCGCCGAGGGCGAGCATGGCGGATAGTGCCGTTCAGGATCCTTGTTTCACTCCGGCGGGATCAAAACTGCTGCATACTGCCCTACATGACACAACCGAACTGCGCGAGCGGGCAGTGGAGCGTGTGTGCATTCAGCGTCGCACCAACCATGGCAGCGGCCTCTGGGATTACGGCATGACGTCGGTCGCCGTCATAGCGGGCGCCGGCGGTGCGGGAGCGGCTGTTGCCGCGGACTTGGCCGAGCGCGGATTCCATGTCGTCATTCTCGACTCACGGGTCGAGGCCGCGCAGGCGGCCACCTGGCCTCTCACGGATGCCGGGCTCCCGGCCGAGGCGCACGGAATCGACCTGCTGGACCTCGACGCAGTCAGTGCGCTGCGCGACGACCTGCTCGACCGGCTCGGCCAGGTTGACGTCGTTGTGCACCTCGTCGGCGGATGGCGAGGATCGCCCACGCTCGACCTGGACTCCGTCAGCAATTGGAATGCACTGCATCCACCAGTCGTTGGAACGCTCGTGGCGCTCACAGCGGTGTTCGGCGAGGCCATCCGTGCCAGTGCGCTGGGCCGGATCTACATGGTGACGAGCACGACAGCATCGAAGCCGACTGCGGGTAACATCGCCTACGCCGCGGCGAAGTCTGCAGCCGAGGCGTGGATGGCCGGCGTTGCCGACTACTTCCGCGACAGTTCGGCGAGCTCGGTCGTCGTGGCCGTCAAGGCATTGCTGACCGAAGAGATGGTCGCTGCCGACCCCGACAAGTCCTGGCCCGGGTACACGCATGTGCGCGAACTCGCCATTGCCATTGGCAACACATCGACGAACTCGATCGACAACGGCCAGCGGCTGGATCTGACAGTAACGGAATACTCCCCGTCATGAGGACACTGTTGTATTAGCCGATCGACGGATGTGCGGGATGCGGGTTGATCGCGCTGCTCGGTCAGATCGGCAGGGCGAGTTCGTAGTGACCACGTTGCAGATTTTGAAGGAATGCAGGCACGGTACTCGTGTTGTAAAGTTGGTATTACCCAACCCGGACCCGACTAAGGAGATTCAGATGTCCTACGCAATGAGTATCACTCTCGATCGACCGTTCGATGACGTCGTCACCGACGTGCGGGGGGTGCTGGCTGACCAGGGGTTCGGCATCCTCACCGAGATTAACATCCAGGAGACGCTGCGCAACAAGCTCGGCGTCGAGATCGACGAGCAGGTCATCCTTGGCGCATGTAGCCCGGCCCACGCGCATCGGGCCCTGCTGGCGGATCCCTCCATCGGACTGCTGCTGCCATGCAACGTCGTCGTTCGCCGGGTGGAAACCGGCACCGTCGTTGAGATGGTCAACCCCCAAATGATGATCGACCTGTCCGAGAGCCCCGACATGCACACTGTCGCCAACGAGGTCACCGAGAAACTGACCGCAGCGCTGGAGAGCCTAAGGAAAACGGGAAGCGGGCTCTCCTGACATACCCGTGGGTTATGCGGTATTGTCGCACTCATTCGTCGTTCTGGTTAGCCCAGTCAGCGAGAGTGCCTCGCGGGTCTGGTCCGGGGCTCTCCATTCATTCGACGTCACTCATCGGTGGTCCCTGCTCACTTCAACGCCTTGCGCTCGACCGTACCGATGAACTTATCGAAGTCGGACACGTGCGTCTCGGCTTCGTTGCTCGCGAACTCTTGATACTCCGTCTTGGCCTTCTCGGCGGCCAGCTCGTGGGAAATGCGACCCACAGTGGTCAAGATGTCACGGTCGTTGAGCGTGAGGAAACCGTCTAGTTTGGTGATCCAGTCGCCCATCCGCATCGGGACGCGGCGGCGGGATTGGCCTTCGGCGAAGACCAGGTATTGCTCGACTAGGTTGTTTAGCGCGGACAATTCCTCGGCGGTGTAGTAGTTCTTGGCGATAGCGACGTCGGTACTTCGCGGCCGGACTCCCCGCCACGAGGTCAGGCCCATGTTCGCCTTGGTGGCGTCGGATCGGTTGTGCACAATCTCGGCTGCCGTCTGGCCGGTGATCGCCCAATGGAGTTTGTTTTGCACAGTGGCGAAGAAGGTCTGGGTAACCTCTGCGCTGCCGTCGTAGTCCAGCGAAGTCGCGTAGACATCGGTGATCTTTTGGTAGAAGCGGCGCTCACTGGTGCGGATTGTTTGGATCCGCTCCAGTAGTTCATCGAAGTAGTCGAACGGCAGGTTCGGGTTCGCTAGCCGCTCGTCGTCCAGGACGAACCCCTTGACGATTAACTCGCGCAGGTGAGCAGTAGCCCAGATCCGGAACTGGGTAGCGGTCCGGCTCTTGACGCGGTAACCCACCGAGATGATCATGTCTAGGTTGTAGTGGGTGATGTTGCGTGAGACCTGGCGAGAGCCCTCTTGGCGAACCGTTCGGAAATCCCGAACAGTTGCCTCAGCGCTAAGTTCACCCTCCGTCAACACGTTCTTGATGTGCTCGCTGATATTCGCCTTCGACGAGTCGAACAGCGAGACGATTTGCTCCTGGGCCAGCCACACCGTGTCATCGCCAAAACGCACGTCGATCCTGGCTTGGCCTGCCTCGTCGACGTAGACCAAGAAATGGCTGCTGACAGGTTCGATCTCACTCATCGGATACCTCGTCGACCCCGCGATTTTGCCACTGTACGTAGGTCTCCCCAGTGTCCTGCACCATCCATGCGGTGCGCCCGTTGCAGGATCGCCCGGTGACGACAGCGCCAGCCGCAGACACCGACGAGAAGACAACGTCGCGAGTGAAGATAGCGATACCTGATCCAGATGTCTTGATTGATCCGTCTGCTACAAGTCTGGTGCGGAGTGCTTTATAGCCGCTTTTTGATCCCGCCAGCACCGTGAAGTCGCCGTCCACCTCACAGGCGGTCGCGGTGATGTTGTGTTTGCGAACGTGCATCTGGAAGGTCGGTGAGATCGCCGGCAACGTCTTTCCAGACAGTTGCGCGGTGCCCTCGTTGATCGCGACCCTCGACCGCAAGAAGTTGACACCTAGAATTGGCAGCACGTTGTGTGCCTGCGCAATGAATGACTCCATATCCGACACGTCCGCCTCTGGCAGCACGGGTAATGGCGGAGCGCTCCCGTTGGCTAGCTTCGTTCGACGTGCCGTTGTCGCGAGAGCAATGAATCGCGACTCCAGGTACCGAACGTGCGCCTTCGTGAGGTTCGCGTCCTTTGACGTGAGCACCAGGGCCCGGTTCCAGAAGTCCTTGCCGCCCTTGTCTTCAGAGCCCGCATAGAGCTGCAATCGCGTGCTGACGTCGTCGCCCTCACCGAAATAGGTGATTGTTTCGCCGAGTTGATCAGGGTCTTCGCCGATCAAGATGTAGACACCCGTACGTTTCACTTCGGGGCGCTTGAGTAGATCCCCGAGCGAAGATCGTGGTGCGGCTATAACGTGGCCGGTCCAGTTCATGATCTCGGCTGTGACTAACCCACATGGGGTTCCATCAACCAGAAACAACCGAACCGTTCTGCCATTATTCATGGAGTTGCTTCCTTCATCGGGAGCCGGGTTCGGCCCGTGCGCAGTTCATGCATCATGCCCTGCTTGATCTGGCGGGGCCCTTTAGGGTGGGCGTCTTGTAGTGGCTAACGCATATTGATCGTAGCGGAACCTGGTAACTTTCCCTTCGGAACTTCACTCACGAGAGGAAACGTTGCAATGGCCAAATATGCCAGACTGACTTGTGTTGAAGGTTGCGTCCCACTGAGTGGTGTAATTCCCGGATTTTGAGCGCCGCTCCGTCAACGTAGTGAGCCATCGTGCGATGGTCAGCGGGAACCCGGTCAGACATCTGCTTGCGAACGGAGTACGAAGTTTGTGGGCTCTTCAGACTTAACCGGGCAATCCGGGTCGGGGGCGCTGATGTAGGACGCCCGTGACCTCGTGATCATGGCTGTTGTCAATGACAGCTATCTGATCAAAGTGAGGCCACGGACTTGTCACAGAATACGCACGTC
>JBDNFH010000138.1:0-20545 GCA_041689915.1 Candidatus Nanopelagicales bacterium
ACGAACACCGAAGATCCGTACCGAGGCCTGGATCAACGAACCCGCGAAGGAAACCACCACGACAATCGAAAAGATCAAAGAAGAAATCATCGAAGAAACAGTCTAGACACTCACTGTCTCACTTGACTTGACAAATTCCGCTCGGCATCGGGTGCAGGGTAGGTGTGGGATTCCGATAGCGCGAACCGGGCGCCGTGCCGGCGTGGTCGCCCTATCGCGCCGGCGGCTTTAGGGTCGGGGTCGGGGTAGAAGACCCGGTCGCTGCGGATGCGGGTCAGCACTTGCACCCGATCGCTGCTCAGTTCCTGGCCCAGTGCTATCGCGTCGTAGCCGGCGTCGAAGACGAACAAGGGGACTTCGGCATTGCCTGGGAGCAGAGACACGAGCCCACGGACCTGCGCGATGGTGGCCGTTGTCGCGTTGGTGGTAGGGGTGATGCGGCAGGTGTCCAGCGGGGCGGTCCAGGAGTCGCGGGCCCAGTTGAGTTGGGTGATCCACTGGTAGGACCAGCCCGCCACGATGGGTTGGCCAGCGGAGTGTTTGGAGGCTGAGTAGTAGAAGCCCCGCTCCGGACTGGTTTCAGCGTCGCAGCGGGCCCACGTTGAAGCGTCCACCGCGAACACCAATGGCCAGTCGTTGTCCCGGTTGGCGACGAGAAGTCTGCGTAGCCGGTCGGTGTCGATGCGCCCGCGGGCCAGAGCCTTGTACAGACTGCCGTGGCTGCGGCGAAACACCGGTTCCAAACTCAACTCCGGTACCGATCCCACGCCATGGGGTGAACACAAAACCGCGTCGGTCAACTCGAACAGGGCATCACCCCAACGTGTGCAGGCCCCGCGCAGATCGTCGCGGAAGTCGACCACATCACTGACACACGATTCCCACATGCCCTATAGTATATGTACTTTCGGATTGAGAGTGTGGGATATTCATGCCGTAGGGTGACATGGTGAACAAGAAAACCGCAACACGACTGGACAACTACCAGCGCCGCTACCGCGAACTCGCCGAAACCCTCGCGGACATCGGCTACATCGCGGCCGGAAGCGTCGCCGACCGCTACAACCGCTGCGGCAAACCCAACTGCGGCTGCCACGCCGACCCACCCCGCCTACACGGGCCCTACCACCAGTGGACAGCAAAGATCGACGGCAAAACCGTCAATAAACGTCTGGGCGACCGTGAAGCTGACCTCTACACAGAATGGATCAACAACGACCGCCACGTCCGCGCTCTACTCGCCCAGATGCGCGCAGTCGCCGCCAAAGCCCAACAACTCCTACTCGAACAAGCCAAAAACGATCAATAAGGTTTAAACGCAAGCTTAGAGGGCGCACGCTTAGGAAGTAGCCATGCGAGTGCTTCCGCGTTTTATTCTGACCGCAACATTTTTGTTCGCCCTTGGACTTACGACGTGTTCATTAGGTCCTGCAACTACTGGTACAGGCTTCGTTACAGGGGATGGCTCCCTCACGATTCCCATTTCGTCACAAATAGTGATCACGTTGATGGAAGGTGGTTTCCAGCGGTCGTTCCAATAGCGGCTGGTCTGAAAAGCGGGTAAAGTTGACAAGCACGTATGGTGTACTCCATGAGAAAAGGACTTGCAGGTCTGTTCGGCACGTTTGTAGTCGTCATGGCGTTAGTACTCGGTTCCCTGTCGACGTCGTCTGCCGCTCCCCGCAGGGACCTCCAGGAGGTGGCGCAGCAAGTGCGTGAACTCCAAATGGAGGCGGGCGCTGCGACCGAGTTGGTCCATCAAGCGCAAGTGCGTCTCGAGGGAATTCAGTCCGATCTTGACTCGATTCAGAATCGTGCTGATCGCGAACGTGCCGCCCTGCGCGTATCGATGTCGACGATCGATGACATTGCCCGGGCGGCGTACGCCTCTGGCGGCATGGACTCCACGCTCCAGCTCCTGTTAGCGGAGGATCCCGCCGAGTTCTTGGCGCAGGCCGCGATGATGAGCCAGCTCGAGCAGACCCAATTGGCTCAAGTGCGGCAGGCGCAGACCTCGCGCCTGCGGGTAGCCCAAACGGAAGCCGAGATAACCGACCGTGAAGCCAAGGCGCAGCAGGTACGCGATGATATGTCATCAGCCCAGAAGGAAGCCGACGCGCGACTGTCCGCGGCGGAGGATGTCCTCGCCGGGCTGCAGGAGGAGGAGCGACAACGGCTGGGGCAACTCGCTGACCAACGTCGCCAACAGCAGATCGGGGCCGCTGCGGCGGAACTGAAATCCCTTACTTCTGACTCCGGTGGCTCATCGGGAGGCCAAGGGTCCTCGGGGGGGTCGTCGCGCGCACAGAAAGCAGTGCAGTACGCACTCTCAAAGGTTGGCGACCCCTACTCGTACAGTGCACGGCCGCCAGACTCTTGGGACTGTTCGAAACTGACCAGCGCTGCTTGGGGTCAGTCTGGAGTGGGACTGACCGCTCTTAGCTTCACCCAGTGGGACCAGACCCGACGTGTTCCGGTTAGCGAAATCCAACCCGGTGATTTAGTGTTCTATTTCGGCAGCGGAGCGCACCACGTGGCGATTTATATCGGCAATGGCAAGATGGTCAGCGCCTCGAACCCCGGTGACGGCGTCGAGATCATCGACTTCCTGGGCCCCTGGTACAAGGAGCGATTCAGCGGCGTCGGTCGCGTCATTTAATCGCCGGGTCCTGACCCCGAAGTAGTCGCGTCTCGGAGCACCTTAAGCCCTTGCCTACGTTGCCGGGAGGCCTGATGAATAGCCCTAACTGCTCGGGCTTGCTCTCAATGGGAAGTTGGTTTGCCCCGAAGTAACGGTAAGTGGAGGCCCACCTTTCATCGGTGAGTTTCAGCATGCGGACGTCACCCTGTGGCGGGACGAGGTCACGAATCGGGGGGAGAAGACTTCTTACGCCTGACGCATCGACCAGATACTTGGAGTAGACGCTGAGTTGAACTTGGCGCAAGCCTAAGTCGAGTATCAGTTTTCTGTATTGGGTGGCTTGGCGGCGATATTTCTTGGTCAAGACAGGTAAGTCAAACATGAGCAGCAACCACACTGGGTCAGCCACTTGGCGGTGACCCGGTGGGTACGGGAGGATGTCAACTACGTCTCCCTCAACGTACATGGCGAATCGTTGGGCGAGATCGCTCCATCGGAGTGGAAGTCGCTGCTACCAGGTGTGCTTTCACATCTCGGTGGTCAAGGGCCCATACGGATCCAGTAGCGACACGGCAAAGTCGATTACAGGCCTGAAAGGTTCAATCAAGTCGTCGGCCAATCCAAAAGTGTTGGCCCAATGTCGATGGAAGATCCCCAAACTGGGGAGTAGCTCAGCGATAGTGATCGCCCGAACGACGTTGCCGCGTAGGACCGCGTAGCCGTAGTTGAGACAGGCATTACGACCAATGCCGCCGTATTCTCGACTGAATCCTTCTCCAGAGAATAGGCGGGACCATCCTCTCGCAAAGAGACAACATGTCCAAGAACCTTGATACACCCCACAGTTACTCCTACTCCAATAAGCCGGTGTTGCGACGACCCCTTGAACCCAAGGGTTACATCAGTTACATAACCGGGCTGACCGGGGCCGAGCTAACCGAGGGGCATCAGGGTCGCGTCTTATTGGGAAGCATCCTGTTTGTTCTCGGTTTCAGCGTTGTCTTTGTTTCCTACGGTGCGTTATTTGGCAAAGCGGCGATAGGCTGGCTTATTCGCCGTCGGCAAAGGTGTAGGTGGAGGGAACGTTGACGTTTGCGTCGGTTGGCCCGTACACGAGCGCGATCTGCTGATGGGGCGCTAGTTCTATCGCCGCGGGGTCGCCATTGACCTGCGTGCCGTCAACATAGGCCTTGAGCACATTGCCGCCTGCGGCGGTCAACCCTCCGATTTGGGTGGGTGTCAGCCGGACGTTCCACTGCGCGAAGAACTGTCCCAGGGTAAAGCGCGAGGTTGGCTCCGGCGCCTCGACGTGCAGGACGCCATTCGGTTCGTGAGTGTGCAGTCCGGACATCGCGCCGGACGGAACAATGCCGATCTGCGCGGGAACCGGAACGGGCGCGCCGTTCACGAGTACGTCCACATGAGCGTGGTAGTGCTGCGCGACCCCCATCGGCCCGGCACGTAGGCCGGCGGCCTTGATGAAAGGTGCTGAGTCCGCTGGGGCGGGCCACGGCGGCATCGCCGTGCCGTCTGCTGCAGGCGGGTTCGGCAGTTCCCCGACGACGGTGGTGCCCGTCTGGCCACCGGACACGATGACGGCGACAGCGATGATTGCCACGCCGATGAGCCCGGCAGAACCGAGTGCCGCGATCGTCGCGATCCTGCGGCGGCGTTCGCCGGTGGCCGCCTCCGTCATTGCGCCGGCAGCTTTCTGTTTGCGTTGCTCCGAGGTGAGCCGCATGTTGCCATTCTGATTGACCATGATCAGGGCTTCCTTTGCGTTGATGGGCTATCGGCGTAGGTGAACGTGCGGGGGACGAGGTGCTTACCACTGAGGGTCAGTGCGGCTGGCCTCCTCATCCCAGGTGACCCTTGAGAAGTATGGCCAGCGCCGCCACCATGACTGCAGAGGCTGTGGCGGCGGCAGTAGCGCGACCGTTGTGAGTGCGGCGGGGTCGGTCGCGCAGCGGGAATAGCAGTTGCCGCGCGACGATATACGCGGCGAGGGTCACGGCAAGCACCATGCCGTAGTGGGGCGCACGATCGACGAGGGTGGTCGTGAGTGCGAACATCGCCAGCAGGAGGGCCACTGCCCCTTCCATTAACTGCGTCGGGATGCGTCGAGCGCCGAGGTATCGGTTGGAGGACCACAGGGCGAACCGACTGGTCGACAGTCGGCCACAGCAGCAGCCGCCCCACCAGCAGCCGAGCCGACCGAGCGCCATGCCGACCATGAGCCCGGGCGCGGTGATGTCCAGCACTGTGGTGAGAGGAAGGTGCAGCAGCCACGTGCCAAGAGCCAGTGTCGCGACGGCGCCGATGACGAATCCCTGAATGCACATGCCGGCAAAGGACAGCAGGCCCACCCGCGCGGTCGCTTGGGCGAGGAAGTAGACACGAGCTCCAATCAAACCCACCACGCACGCTGCGATCGCCAGACTGACAACTGTGAGAGCGGACAGTCCGGCTCGTGCCGCCAGCCAGCCGAACAGGCTGACGCCCAGCAGTGCGCCCAGACTGACCATTGCGGGCCACGCCCCGATCCTCGCGCCGGGCGCGTACTCAGCGATGAACGGCGTGAAGCCGGACTGGCCCGTCGCCAGCACGACGCCACCTGGCGATTCGGGAGTCGCCACCACTTGCCATTGCCCGGCCGCCACGCCGGACACCCGGACTGTCGCGGAGACCCTTCCCAGTCCCGGAAGCAGTCCCCGAACCGTGTGATCGCTGGTAAACTCGGCGGCGCCCGACGCCTGCGCATCCGCATCGGGTCGTGCGGCGATGCGAGTCCCGGCGAACCGGAGTAGTACGTCGTGGGCTGCACCGGTCGCCGGCGCGTCGAACCAGTACGTCATGCCCACCGATTGGGGTCCGACGTCTCGAACGGTCTGGCAGCCCATGTCGCTTATCCGGAACCGAGCTGCATCCGGCGTGGCACGCGGAACCGGGTCGCGATCCCGTGTCGCCGTGGGTTGAACTAGGGTCGGGGCGACCTGACTGCCGCCGTAATTGCGCAACAATTTTCCAATGTTGGCAGACGCCCCCAAATGCTCCGACGTTGAACCCGATGCGCTCTGCCCAGACCCCAGGCGCGCCGACGGCGGCCGTCTCTTGCGTCGCTTCGCAGCCATGGTCCCTCTTTCTCGGTGATTCGATTGGTGAACCCTCTAGCGGCCGGCACGAGTGCCTGAGCGTTCCGCCACTCGATTCACATGCCAGGTAGGAATCGATTATCTGCAATAGTACTATAGTGCATAGTTGATTACCGGTGAACGCACAATGCCCGGCTCCAGGCCAGCGCACACTTAGAGCGCGGGCGGTTAGGATGTAGCCATGCGCGTCCTTCCTCGTTGGATTCTGACCACAGCGCTCCTGTTCACCTTTGGGCTTACCGCGTGTTCAACAGGTGCTGCAACTACCGGTACGGGCTTCGTTTCAGGGGACGGGTCGATCACAATTCTGGATCCCGATCAACGACAGGTTGCACCTAATGCATCCGGTGTTGATCTCAATGGTGATCCCCTGGCGCTCTTTGACTTTGCCGGTCAGGTTGTGGTTCTTAACGTGTGGGCTTCATGGTGTGCCCCGTGTCGGGCGGAAGCCGGAGCACTGGAAGAGGTGGCAACACAATTTGCAAACCAAGGGGTCCAATTTATTGGAATAAATACACGCGATTCCAATGCGGCCGCACAAGCGTTTATCAGGAATTACGGTGTCACGTATCCGTCTTTGGTGGATACCGACGGGCGCATCCAGTTACTTTTTAATGATTCATTGCCACCGCAAGCAATTCCGTCAACAATTGTGATTGACCAACAGGGAATGGTTGCGGCGCGATCCCTTGGAACAGTTACGGCAGCAACACTTCGGGCCATGATCGAGCCGCTACTTGACGAGGCTGGAACGCCGAGTGGATAACATTTCCACTATTGTGAGCAGTGGTTCACTAATTTTTGCGTTGCTTATTGCATTTGCTGCCGGGATTGTGGCTTTTCTTAGTCCGTGTATGTTACCCCTGGCTCCGGGCTACATCAGTTACATAACCGGGTTGACCGGGGCCGAGTTAACCGAAGGGCATAAGGGTCGCGTCCTCTTGGGAAGCATCCTGTTTGTTCTTGGTTTCAGCGTTGTGTTTGTTTCCTACGGTGCGTTATTTGGCGGTATGGGTTCACTCTTATTGGAGTATTCGGATTGGATTAATCGCGTTCTCGGTGTTCTCGTGATTGCCATGGGATTGGCCTTTATGGGTCTGATTCCCGGATTGCAACGTGAGTATCGCTTCCACCATGTGCCCAAGTGGGGTGTTGCAGGTGCACCAATTCTTGGAATGGCATTTGGTATTGGCTGGACACCTTGTATTGGCCCAACACTTGCAGCGGTACAGATCCTGGCATTTAGCGAGGCGAGCGCGGCAAGAGGGGCGCTTTTGTCACTTGTCTATTCACTCGGCTTGGGTTTGCCATTTATTCTGCTTGGTTTGTTTTTCACGCGAACGGCGCGAGCGCTGAAATTTCTGCGAACACATAACCTTGCCATTATGCGACTTGGCGGTGCCATGTTGGTGATTGTCGGATTGCTCTTGGTCACGGGAGCATGGGCCGAATTCATTATTTGGCTTCGCGTGACGCTGCCAGTATTTGAGACGGTAATTTAGTGAGCACTTCTTTGCCCCCGATGTCACAGCGCGCATTTTTTCGGTGGCTGTGGCGGCAACTCACCAGCATGAAGAACGCACTAATTTTGCTGTTCCTACTCGCAATTGCCAGCATTCCTGGTTCTTATTTTCCCCAACGTGTGACGAATCCGCTCCGGGTTAATCAATGGATCACGGATAGCCCAACGCTTGGGCCAATTCTTGATTCACTTGGACTTTTTGATGTTTTCGGTTCACCGTGGTACTCGGCTGTCTACATTTTGCTTTTTATTTCACTTATTGGTTGCGTTTTGCCAAGACTTAGGGTGCACTGGAGAGCAATGCGATCGCAGCCACCTGCCGCGCCCAAAAATCTTTCTCGACTCGGTGGAAGTACCTTTGAAGTCGAAGGTGAACCTGAAGCAGTAATTGAAAATGCTCGCGCATTGCTAAAAAAGGATCGTTGGCGAACAGTGGTCGGTCAAGACTCTGATGGTGGTCACTGGGTTGCCGCGGAAAAGGGCTATCTGCGTGAAACCGGCAACCTGGTTTTCCACTACTCAATCATTCTGATTCTGATCGGTGTGGCAATTGGAGGACTCTTTGGCTGGGCCGGGAACGTAATCGTGCGTGAAGGTGAAGGCTTTTCAAATACGTTGACGCAATACGACGCGTGGGGCGGCGGTCGCCTGTCGTCTGCAGAGAGCCTTCCAGAGTTTTCCTTTACACTGGAGAGTTTCAATGTTGAATTCGAACGTAGCAACGCCCAAGCAGGTGCGCCAAGACTTTTTGAAGCCAACATGGTGGTTGACCGGCCCGGTGAGCAAGGCGGGGCAACACACCTGGTGCAGGTTAATGAGCCGTTAGTGATTGAATCAGCCAAGGTATTTTTGGTCGGTCACGGGTATGCGCCACATATGATCGTGCGCGATTCGAAGGGTGAAGTTGTTCTCGATGACGCCGTCGTATTTCTTCCGCAAGATGGTAACTTTACTTCAACCGGTGTGATCAAAGTTCCTGACGCGGATCCGCCATTGGGCTTTCGGGGACTATTCCTGCCGACAAGTGCCGTTGATAAAATTGGTGGACCGCACTCGATCTTCCCAGCCCCCGACGACGTCTCTGTTTTCCTTGGCGCTTGGAAAGGTGACCTCGGTTTGGACACCGGAGTGCCGCAGAGTATTTACACCCTCAACGTTGACGACATGACCCAACTCGGGCTTGAGTCATTGCGCGTTGGCCAGACCTGGCAGTTACCCGATGGATCCGGAAGTATCGAATTTACCGGGTATGAACGGTGGGCATCATTTCAGATCGCGTCCGATCCCGGGAAGGAACTGGTGCTCATTGCCGCAATTCTGGCAATCGTGGGCCTGAGTTTGAGCCTGTTTATCCAACGCCGCCGGGTCTGGGTAAAAGTAGGTCGGGTTCCTGAGCCAGGGTCACCAAGCAGGGTTAAGGTTGAGGTGGCAGGTATTGCGAAAGCGTCCGGGCACAATGCAACCGAGCAGGTAGGCCAAATTGTTGAATCACTGAAAGGGAAAACTAGTTAATGGACTTCATAGACAGTGTGCAGTTAGCAGATGTAAGTAACAAGTTCGTGTACGTATCCATGGTGACCCTTTTTCTTGCAACACTTTTCTTTTCGATGTCATTTGCTGCTGGGCGTAGGAGAGAGTCGCAGTTTCAAGTGGCTGGCGAAAGAGTCCTCGTTGAATCGGGTGGATCGCAAGTTCGGGGGACACCGGTTGAGGTAACGCAACTCGAAACCGGTCGCCGGGCTGCCAATATTGGCATGTCTCTCACCTGGCTGGCAGCGGGAATGCTGCTTGTTGGAGTTGTACTGCGTGGCATCTGGGCCGGACGAGTGCCCTGGGGCAACATGTACGAGTTTTCGATTACTTCGGCATTAGGGATTTTGGTGGTATTCCTCGTGTGGTCAACCCAGCGAGATCTTCGCTGGCTGGGACTGTTCATCACGATTCCTACCCTGTTAACCCTGGGAATGGCCGTGACGGTCCTCTACAGCGAGGGAGCCGAACTTGTGCCGGCCCTGAAGTCCTATTGGCTTGTTATCCACGTGTTGGCTGCAATCATTGGCGGTGCAGCGTTCACGGTTAGCGCAGCAACCGCGGGACTGTCCCTGATTTCAGACAAGGGCTGGTTCAGTCAGCTTCCATCGCGAGAGAAACTGGAAGGGCTCACCCACCGAATTATTTCCTTCGCGTTTCCCATCTGGACCTTTGCCGTTGTCGCCGGAGCGATTTGGGCCGAAAATGCCTGGGGCAGGTATTGGGGTTGGGATCCAAAGGAAACGTGGGCATTTATTGTTTGGGTGATTTTCGCTGCATATCTGCACGCACGTTCAACCGCGGGTTGGAAACACCAGAAGGCTTCTGTGATCGCGCTCATCGGGTGGCTGGCATTCTTGATCAACTACTTTGGTGTCAATATCTTTATCACCGGCCTGCACAGTTATGCGGGAACGTAGACAATTTTTGCGACATAATTTTTATTTTTAAGGGTTTTGCTCGCGCCGTTTTCGCATCTTGTCCACCCACACGTCGTCATCAAGTTTGCGTAGAAACTTGGGATCGTCGTCAGGGGCACCTGGGCCTGATTTTCTCCCGATGAATCCACCTGCGGGCCAGACCCGGCCTAATAGCAGCCACATTGCACCACCAAGAATTGGTAGCACGATCACGATTATCAACCAGACGTATTTGGGGAGCGTGCGCGATTGGGCCTTTGGGCTGCGCAGGACATCGATAATTGAATAAATATAAAAAGCGATTGCGACGAGAACTCCGGCGACCCTGATCATGACCCTCCTCGTACATCCACTAAATATCTGAGCTGAATTGAACACTTGTTAACGACCGAAATCTTCGTCAAGTGAAATCTAAGGGTACGCCATGATCGCGATCTGCGTCGGGGTAGCGTGTGGAGGGTGAATAACAAGTCAATTGCCTGGGTGAGTTACACCACCATCAGGCTCGCACTCGTGGTAGTGGTCTGGTTTGTCATCTCGTTGCTCACCTCGGTTAGAGGACTACTCGCCATTGCGTTGGCGCTTTTGATTTCAGCGATTTTCAGCATTATTTTTTTGGGAAAGCAACGTGATGCCATGAGTGAATCAATATTTGGGTTCTTCAGGCGGCTTAATGAGCGGATTGATGCTGCCTCAGCCAAAGAGGACTATCTAGATACCGAGCCCGAAACCCAGAATGATGCCGTAGATCAACAGCAGATTCCCGGTGGCCCGAAGGACGGGGATCAGGGCCGGCCCCCGGGCACCTCGGCCAATTAACTTAATCGGGAGAAATGCCCATGGGATGGCTGCGTAACCGAGTAATGCCCAGGGTCCAAATGGAATGACTAGCAATGCTGGCACTGCGAAAGCAGTAATGACTGACGCGAAGTACAACGTGCGGGTTCTTTGATCGCCTAGTCGAACGGCAAGTGTGCGTTTTCCGTGCTCGGTGTCCCCGGGAATATCACGCAAATTGTTGGTGATCAAAATGGAGCAGGCGAGTGCCCCGACACCGACTGATGCAATGAAAGCGCCCCAGGTGAGTTCTAAAGTCTGCACATAGGCCGTTCCCATGACTGGGACGATTCCAAAAAAAATGAAAACAAAAAGTTCACCAAATCCTGCGTAGCCGTATGGACGCGACCCTCCGGTATAAAACCATGCGGCCGCAACGCTCGCGGCGCCGACAATGAGCAGCCACCACGCTTGGGTGAGCAGTACCAGTGTGAACCCACTGGCCATCGCGATCGTAAACATAAGAAATGCGGCGCGTTTAACGTGGTGGGCTTTTGCCAATTCCTGTCCAACTAGTCGAACGGGACCAACTCGCACCCGGTCGGTCCCGCGAATCCCGTCGCTGTAGTCATTTGAGTAGTTCACTCCAGCTTGCAGGGCAAGCGCCACGATGAGAGCTAAGAGTGCTCGGCCAATGTCTAATGAATCGAAGTGCTGCGCGATCCCGGTACCAACTAAAACGGGTGCAATTGCAGCGGGAAGTGTGCGAGGTCTGGCACCTTGAATCCATTCGCTTCTGGTGGCCATCGGCTAACCGTAGAGGTTCGTGATTGCTACCTGATCAAGTTTGCCATTTGGCAAGGTTGCAAGGTGGGTAACAATGCGGAAAGTAGGAATCGCAATCGATCCAAGTTCGTCTGCAATTTGCGTTCGAATATTTGCCGAGACATTTTCAAAGTCAATTGGCTCGGCAACGATTAGCGCGGTGAGATTGGGAAGGACATAGCAGTTACGCACGGCTGGATTATTTTCGATGATCTTGGAAATTGCCCTGCGAGAAACATTTACTCCATTGATTAAAACAATGTCGTCCAGTCTGCCGAGGATCTCTAATTGGCCCAGTGAGTTCATATCGCCGTAATCGTCCGTGGTAAAAACTGAGGTGAAAGGCGTAAAACCGCTTTCACCCGTGGGTCGGTAGCCCAAGGCGATACTCGGCCCGTGGAGGGTGATTCGGGAATCACCTGGATCAAGGGTGAATTGGGTGCCGGGCCCACCTACTCCGCTGAAAACGCATCCGCCTGCTGTCTCGGTCATGCCGTAGGTGTACGTGATGCGAAGCCCTAAGTCTTGTGCTTGCAAGAAGTCATTGGTGGGGGTTGGGCCACCGCCAATCAGAATGGCCGTGCACTGGCTTAGCGCGTTGGCGCCGTTATGCGAACTCAGCAATCTTCGAAGCTGAGTGGGCACGAGTGAAACGAAGACCGGTTCGTTTTTGATACTTGCGACTGCATTGGCGAATTCATCAGGATCGAAACTTGAACCACCGGCAACGCTTTCAAGTGCAACGGGCTGCGTACCGGCGGCAATAGAGCGGGTCAGAACGTTAACGCCACCAACGGAGGTAACGGGCAATGCGCAAATCCAGCGGGGGAGTGCGTCAAGCTGTAATCCAATGAGCGCACCTGAATTTACAAACTCATTCATTGCGCTCAACTGTGTTGCGCTGAGTTCAACTCCGCGGGGATTTCCGGTTGACCCGGAAGTGGTCAAAATCGCGGCGGTTTGGGTTTGGCAGGCTGCATTTGGGTTGATAGCGGACCGGATAGCTTGGATTTGGTGCTGGGAGTAGTGACGGCTTTGCTGTGGAATGGGCGCAAACACCTGATTGTTTGTGAGGGCACGGCGCAGGGCATTGAATGCGGTAGCAACTCCGGAGCGCCCGGGAGCAATCTCGGTGAGTTCAATTACGCGAACAGGTGAGTCGGCCACCATGTGAGAGTAGAAGATGCAGGTAATCTGCGCACATGGACACCCGTAAACGCTATGTACTGCCGCCGGTCGCACCAGCAGACTCACCGGCCTGGACCAACCCAACCCACTCGTCCATTACACCTGCATGTGATTGGGAAAGTGTTGGAGACTTCACCGATATCACCTACAGCCTTAGTACCGGCGCCGATCAGGGCATAGCAAAAATCACAATTTGCCGGCCGGAGAAGCGAAATGCATTCAGGCCCCAGACCCTATTTGAATTAAGTGATGCATTTAATGCAGCCCGCGACAACGATCGAGTTGGCGTAATTATTTTGACCGGCCAAGGAGATCTCGCATTTTGTTCCGGTGGAGATCAAGTGATTCGCGGCAACGACGGGTATATCGGCGACGACGAGGTTGCCCAAAAAGGAATCGGGCGCCTGAACGTACTTGATCTTCAAGTTCAGATTCGCCGGTTGCCAAAGCCCGTGATCGCCATGGTTGCCGGTTATTCAATTGGTGGTGGCCATGTCCTGCACGTGGTTTGTGATCTCACGGTAGCGGCGGACAACGCACGCTTTGGTCAAACTGGTCCCAGGGTTGGGTCATTTGACGGCGGATACGGATCTGGTTTGCTAGCAAGAATTATTGGGCAAAAGCGTTCGCGGGAAGTTTGGTACACCTGCAACCAATATGGCGCCGAGCAAGCTTACGACTGGGGATTGGTCAATGAAGTCGTTCCGATTGAGGATCTGGAGATTGCAACCTGCGACCTCGCAGCACAAATGCTGACCATGTCACCGCTGGCACTTCGCTTGCTCAAGGCATCACACAATGCGGTCGACGACGGCCTCGCCGGTGTTCAGCAATTGGCAGGGGATTCAACGCTCCTGTTCTACATGACCGAGGAAGCCCAAGAAGGCCGTGATGCTTTCAAGGAAAAGCGCGAACCAGATTTCGCGCGCTTCCCCAAACGGCCGTAAGTTCCGTGCCCTCTGATTTCCCCAAACTTGAGTTTTTCTCACTGACCTTGCGGGAAAAATTTCGGGGACTGCAGACACGTGAGGGGATTTTATTTCAAGGTCCCGCCGGGTGGGGTGAATTCAGCCCGTTTCCCAACTACACACCGCAACAAGATGCCTTATGGCTCAGGGCTGCGTTGGAATCGGCATTTGTTCCATTTGATTATCCAAGTGGTGCAAACGTTGGCGTTAACGCAATTATTGGCGACAACGAAGACTCCTACCAGGCGAGTATTCGTGCACTGAATAAATTTGGCTGCACCACAATAAAAATCAAAGTAGGACTTGACGTAGCCGGTGATGTGGAGCGAGTTCAAGGAATTGTCCGGGCCTTTAGCGAATTACAGCAGTTAAATAATTTGCGCATTCGCCTTGACGCGAATGGACGCTGGAGTGTTCCGCAGGCACTTGACACCATGTCTGAATTGGAATCAGCACCTATTGAGTACATCGAGCAACCATGTCAGACGGTGCAGCAATTGTGGGAGCTTCATCGAAAAATAAATATTCCTATTGCGCTCGATGAAAGTATCCGACTTGAGGGTGAGTATCAGGTGAGTGACTTCGCTGATCTTGCAATTGTGAAGGTGTCGCCGCTCGGTGGGATCAATGCGGTTGAGCAATTGATTGAAAAGTTAGACGTACCGGTCCGATTCAGTGGTGCACTTGAATCAAGTGTTGGCCTGAGCGCCTCACTATTTGCTGCCTACACACTGGCTCCAAGTGAAGTCGCCGGGCTGGGTACGGGAATGCTGTTTGCAACGGACACGGTCCCGCAATCTGTCGTGCCTCGTGAAGGTCGTATTTCGGTCAAGCGATATGAACCCAGCAGGGAGCAGCTCATTGCGGTTCGCCTTTCACCCAGGGCGCAGGAGGTGTGGGAGAAGCGGTTCGCCCGTGCTTGGGCATTGATACCGGACTCTGCGCTCGCTTCCTGGGGTGTGCCCAATCAGGGTATGCGAGGCTAGGGCCATGGAGCCATCGGTCGCCCAAGCCAAAGTAATGGTCGACGAACTTATTCGGTGCGGTATCACTGACGTTGTTCTTTCCCCTGGTTCTCGTAGTGCACCCCTTGCTTTGGAACTTGCAGGCGCACATGCTCGATTTGAACTTCGCTTACACGTGCGACTTGACGAACGGGTTGCTGCATTTGTTGCGTTGGGACTGGGCAAGGCAACCGGAGTCCCAGCTGCGGTGGTGACAACTTCAGGGAGCGCCGTTGCAAACTTGTTACCGGCTGTCATTGAAGCTGATCACTCCTACGTGCCCATGCTGATATTGACCGCGGATCGACCACCGCAATTGCGAGGGATCGGAGCAAATCAAACTATTTCGCAAATGGCGATCTTTGGGCCACATGTTCGATTGAGTGTTGATCTAGCAACTGCGACCGCTGCAGAAGGTCAAGTGAAGTATTGGCGCTCGGAAGTCTCACGCGCGGTTGGAATCGCAACCGATTCGGTGAGTCCCGGTCCGGTTCATCTCAACATCCCTTTGTCTGCACCACTTGTTGGTGACGTTGACGGTATTTGGGTTGAAGACCTTGAGGGTCGCCCCGATGGCCGTCCTTGGGTCGCTGATGCCCGGTTACTTGCCGCGGTTAGTTCACCACTTGATGAAATTATGACTTTCGTCGACGAAGAAGGCGTAGTGCCGGCACGTGGGTTGATCGTGGTGGGAGACCACAACGATTCGGACTTTATCGACATGATTGACGAACTCAGTGACTTTGTTGGTTGGCCAATAATCGCTGAGCCCAGCGCGAATTTGAGTCGAGCTGATCTTGCGTTATCCCACGGACACCTACTCGCGGCAGATCCATCCTTTCGAGAAACCCATATCCCTGAACTGGTGTTAACAATTGGGAAAGTCGGCCTCTCCCGCGGTGTGCTCAAGCTCATTGAGTCGGCCGGGATTCACATTGCAGTTGATAGCCATGCGCATTTCTCTGACCCAACCCGCAGTGCTGACTTGGTGATCGCTGCTGTCCCGCTTCCGCCGGAAGAATGTGAAGTTGATGGCGAATGGCTCGAAGAGTGGCAGCGGGCAGATATTTTGGCAGCCGCTGCGATTGAAACTGTTTTGAATCCAGAGGAACTTACCGGAATGCAGGTTGCTCGAGTCGTGACCCGTCTGTTGCCCGAAGCCGGAACGCTTTTCCTGGGAGCATCTTCAGCTGTTCGTCATGTTGCTTCGTTTGCCGCAACCAGTGTTACCGATTCGGCAGTTCTAGGGAATCGTGGAGTTTCTGGAATTGACGGTTGTGTTTCTACCGCGTCAGGGATCGCGATCAGTGCAACGGTTGAAGGCGACGGCTGCGTGGTTGCCTTGGTTGGTGATCAATCATTTCTCTATGACTCGAATGCACTTTTGATTCCGCCAACTGAATCAAAAATCAATCTTGTGGTCGTCGTGATCGACAACAACGGTGGTGGAATTTTCTCAACTTTGGAACAGGGGGCTCCGCAATACGCAAAGCACTTTGAGCAAGTATTTGGAGTGCCGCTTGATGTTGATCCAACCCTCGTTGCAACTTCACTTCGAGCCAATGCCGTTACCGTCACGACCGAGGACGAATTGGCCGAGGCACTCGACAAAGCAGTTGACGGTGGTTTGCACGTGATTACCGCAACGAGTGTTGGTCGGGCACGGGAAAGTGAAATTCTTGTTCATATTGCTCAGGCTGTACATGAAGCGCTTTCGGGGAGTTGAGTTCGGTGGTCGCAGATTCAACGCGGCAGAAAATTATTCGCGCTGCAACCGATCTGTACGCCACACTTGGTGTTCTCAATATTTCCCGTCGTGAGATAGCCAAAAGTTCCGGTTACGCGGCGGGTACAGTCACGGCAGTTGCAAAGAATCGTTCGGAGTTCCTTCGGCTCGTCATTGCCGCGATGCCGCATTCGTCTGTCACCAAAAGTCTTGATGTAAATCTTGACGCGAGTGAGAATCACGCATTGCATCTATTGCTTGCGGCTTCACGCGATATTTGGGGAGATCCGGCCAGGGCGTGGGATCCCATTGAACTCTCAGCTTTGGCTGGTGCTCCATTTGATGACGGCTTGCGGGATATTTTGGCACAGCGGATTGAGTACCGCTGGGAGAAATCCCGCGCGATTGTTCTCACATTGCGTGAGCAGGGACTAATTGATCCGGGCGTCGATCTTGATTCAATCGTGTTGCACATCATTGCTGTGGGCGTTGGTATTGCAATGCTGGCTCCGATCTTGTCGGTGAGCGTCTCGCAGACGCAGTGGACAGCACTGAGCGCTCGACTACTTGAGTCCCTGGCAGTAACTGACCCGGTCATCCCCCACCCCGGAGAGTTGCCAAACTATTGGCGGATTCGAACAACACTCCCGGGAGTGCCGAGTGCTTCCGCTCGGCTGCTTCGAGTGCTGTCAATGCTTAATGTTGCAGTTGTCCAATTGACCTCTGTTGAATTGACAAGTGGAGAGCAACAAATTGATGCCATTCTCAAAGCTCCGCAGAATATGGACCGAGCAACACTTCGACAAGCTATTAATTCAGTTGGTAAAGACGCAATTGTTGCGAGCGGTAATGAAAATGACACGGTTGATGTTGCAACCCGAGTACTAAGGCTCAGTAGTGTGCTTGCAACAACTCCGGCATTTGCACCACAGGCGGCAGCGGATCTGGTTTTGGCTCAGTCGTGGGAGGTTGTTGAAGCAACGAGTGGTGCGAACTCTTCAGAACATGTATTGCGGCTGCAGTGGACATTGGATCATCACGTGATTTTGCGAAGGGAACGTGCACCCTTCACCCAAATCGAGTATCAACGCGCCTCAGCTCTGCTTGAATTAGTTGAGGCACTGATCACTGCAAGTGGAGTGACGAGTGAATACGGGTGGGTTGACGAACTTACGAATAACAAGCCGGTACTGGTTCGGCTCGCTCGTCCCGAAGACACTGCAGCGGTTGAACAGTTGCATAAAAGGTCATCAGAAAAATCAATCTATCAACGTTATTTCACTCCGAAGAACACGTGGCGCGAAGAAAACCTCCGCCGGGTTAGCGGCGGGCACAGGGGAGTCACCCTCGTAGTGACTGACCGGAATAATCAATTGATGGCTTTAGCAAACGTATTTCCGCTTTCTGCAACCGATTTGCAAACCGGTGAAATTGCCTATCTGGTTGAGGATCAATATCAGGGTCAAGGAATCGGAAAAATTTTGCTGGAACATTCACAGGACTTGGCTGCTCGGTTGGGCTTTACAAAATTGGTTGCCTACGTACTCAATGACAATGCAGTGATGCGCAAAATGTTGCTCAATCATGACTGGGTACAGGTTCCAGCACCGGAGTTCGGACCGGCGATTAATGCATTTGAAAAAGAAATGACGAACTAACTGCTTTCGAGTGCGTCACGTACCGGGGTAAGTTTGGCGGCTGACTCGGCAAGTTCTAACTCAGGGATTGACCCGGCAACGATTCCGCATCCAGCAAATGAGCGCGCCGTTTGAGCTTCGTGATCAATTTTTGCACAACGCAGTGCAATTCCGAATTCACCGTCGCCGCGCTGATCAAACCAGCCAACCGGACCGGCGTAGCGTCCGCGATTCATTCCTTCAAGCTCGGCAATCATGACTTTGGCTCGTTCGGTTGGGGTTCCACACACTGCGGCTGTTGGGTGCAGGGATGCGACAAGGGACAGGATCGGCGCTTGGCTTGCCAACTGGCCGGTGACATCCGTTGCTAGGTGTTGGACATTAGCGAGCTCAAGAACACGCGGTTGCTCGGGAACATCAAGATCTGTGCAGTGGGTTGCAAGCGCTTTGGCTACCGAACGCACCGCGTACTCGTGCTCGGCCAAGTCTTTTCGACTCTTCATGAGATCCGATGCCAAGTCTGCATCCGTTCTTTTATCTCCTTGACGCCGAACTGTTCCAGCGAGGACCCGACTCATGACTAGCTCGCCGGTTCGCCGAACGAGTAACTCGGGAGTTGCACCAAAGAGGTCTTCTACAACAAAAGTCCAACAGGTGGGATAGGCCTTTGCAAGTGCATTAATGAGGAATCGCACATCAAGTGTTCCGTCAACGTGGGCAACTAGATCGCGGGCGAGCACTACCTTGTCGAGTTCACCTGCGGTGATTCGCTCAACCGCAGTTGCAACGGAGTGCTCCCACTCCCATGGCGCAATGCTGCCCTCGGCCCAACGAACGGCGGTAGGTCCAGCGGGCACCGAAACAGGAGGCAGAGCTGTACTGGCCGAACCAATCGTGGTCATCCAGGTTTGCCCACCACGTTTACCGAGCACGACGCTGGGTACAACAACTTCGGAGAGATTATCGAGGTCGAATGCAAATGAGGCGAAAGCAACCGGACCGGTGCCGGGCAGGCTTACCGTGTCGTCAACGTGGGCATTAGTCAGCAGGCGGTTCCACCAGCGCTGTGTTCTTGAGAAGGTTTCATCACCGCGAACTTGCAACCGGGCGGCCACCCCCCAACCAACGAGTCCTTCACCCCCTCGAACCCAAGCTAATGGGCTCTCGCTCGGCAGGTGTTGCAGCAGTTCAAGGTTGTGATCGAGGGTACGAGTGTGGAAAGTCAGGTGTTCCGAATCGGGCAAACCACTTGGCTGCTCATGCATGCTCACAAAGTGAGCCTACGGCTAGCGACTTGTTTCAACCACTTGGAACAGCGGCTAGCACTTGGCGTGATCTCTGCCAGACTAGGGCAGTGCCCAGAGCGAATTTGGATAAGGATCCGGCCGAAGTAGTGGCAATGTTTGATGCTGTGGCTGCTAAATACGACCGCACCAATGACATTTTGGCGCTGGGACAAACCCGACGCTGGCGCAGCGCAGTGCGCAAAGCCTTAAAGCTTGAACCAGGCCACCTGGTTCTCGACATTGCGGCTGGCACTGGCACTTCCACTGCTGCATTCACAGCCACCGGCGCGCAGGTTATTGCCGCTGATTTCTCCCTGGGAATGCTTGAAGTTGGGAAAGCCCGGAATCCAACAATTCCCTTTGTTGCAGCAGATGCACTAGTTCTGCCATTTGCCGATTCAAGTTTTGACCGGGTCACCATTTCCTTCGGACTACGTAACGTCGCCGATCGCATGGTGGCATTAGCGGAGTTCAAACGGGTCATCAAACCAGGTGGACGGCTAGTGATCTGCGAGTTTTCTCACCCAACGCTGGCACCCCTTCGCAAGGTCTACACCGAGTACCTCATGGCTGCGCTACCCGCGCTCTCGGATCGGGTGTCGTCAAATCCTGATGCCTATCGGTATCTGGCAGAGTCAATTCGGGCTTGGCCGACCCAGAAAGAGCTTGCGGCAGACATTGCCCGAGCGGGTTGGCAAGGTGTCCAGTGGCGTAATTTCACCGGGGGAATCGTGTGTATCCACCGGGCAGGCGCTTCAAAGGACTAGCCACTATGCTTAGAAAGATAGTGAAGCAATTCACAATCGCTCAAGTTAAAATTGGCATAATAAACCCAGCAGTAGTAGTCCCAGCCGTAGAGCATGTGAAAGGGCGCGCGTGAACGTCTACACACCAATCGTGGTTCTTGGAATCCTTGCACTTGGCTTTGCAGTTTTCTCGATCGTGATTGCCAGTTTCACCGGCCCAAAGCGCTATAACCGCGCAAAGTACGCTGCCTACGAGTGCGGAATTGAACCAACACCACAGCCGATGGGTGGCGGTCGTCTCCCAGTGAAGTTTTACCTCACCGCCATGATGTTCATAATTTTCGACATTGAACTAGTTTTCCTTTACCCCTGGGCGGTCTCAGCAGACGCCCTCGGCGCATTTGGATTGTTTGCAATTTTCCTCTTCCTCATAAATTTGGTTTTGCCATTTGCATTTGAATGGCGCCGCGGCGGATTGGAGTGGGATTAATGGGTCTTGAAGAGAAGTTGCCCGGGGGAATACTGCTCACAACAGTTGAGCAGGTAGCCGGGTACGCACGTAAAGGTTCACTCTGGCCGGCCACTTTCGGGTTGGCATGTTGCGCAATTGAAATGATGGCAAC
>JBDNFH010000139.1:0-3181 GCA_041689915.1 Candidatus Nanopelagicales bacterium
AGCCGCAGCGAGCAACAAACCAAACCCAACAGTCACAATTTTGATAGGGCCGGGTAGAGAGTTTATGGCACCGGCAACAGTCGCAAACCCGCCAGCGAAAGCAACAACAAACGGGGAAATAATCGCCCCAAAATCAATCAGAGAGTTTTTGATTTCAGTGATAGCCTGCTGCATTTTGAACGCGCTACTCTCAGCCGTGATCTTGAACGCCTCATCGGTAATCCCAACCGAATCAGTAACAACCCCGAACGTGTCTTTCAATGTTTGCGCGTCAGCGTCAAGAATCTGGAACGCGGCACCAGCCGCCTCACTCGAACCCAACAATTTACCTAACTGTTCCCGGTTCCCCCCGAGACTCTCATCCAAGAATTGCAACGCACCAGCCAAACCGTCTTTAGCAATCCGGTCACGCATGTCAGAGGCACTAAGTCCAGCATCACTAAGAGCCTTTTTGGCTTCCTCCGTGGGGACAACAAACGCCCGCATCAAAGCAGATACTTGTGTAATGGATTGAGCCGCATCACCATTAGTTCGAGTCAACAAAGCAACCGCGCCACCGACTTCCTCCAAACTAGCCCCGGCCTGTTTAGCGAACGGCAACACCCTACCGAGGGCACCCGCGAATTGTGACGTTTCAAAGTTACCCGCACGAGCAGTAGCAACAATGATGTCGGTTGCCCGAGACGCGCTCAAAGTAGCGGCCCCGTACGCGTTCATGGAACCAGCGACAGCGCGCGCAATATCACCAGTTTCACCCAACCCAGCGGCACCCGCCTTAGCGGAAGCCCCCAAAGCGTCGAGTGCTTCCTTGCCACGCAGACCGGCAGACGTTACAACGAACAGGGCGTCAGCGAGTTCCTTGGGGCTTTTAGCGGTCTGCCCAGATAATTCGAGGACAGACTTTTTCATGCCCTCAACCTCGTCGGCGGCGATACCAACCAGTGACGTTATCTTGGTCATTGACGCATCAAAGTCCATTGACATTTTTACGGCAGCGATACCTAAACCAACAATTGGGAGAGTAACAGCGAGACTCATTTTCTTGCCAACCTTGGTCATTGTTTGACCAGTGGCAGCCATTTTGGTTTGCAACGCGGACGCTTCGGCAGTGGTTTTTTTGAATGAACCTTGAACCTCCGACATTTTTGTTTTCATGTCGGAAACGTCAGCACGAAACCGCGCGGTAACATCCATCTCACTCATTCAATCACCTCCGCTGCTTGCTTGCCTGTTCCTGCTCCCAAATCCTAAGATTTTCTAGGGCAATCCATTCCGTTAATTCCTGCGAGGACAAAGGACGGTGACCGGGGCTCCCATGTAAGAGTTCAGCCACCGTCCTACCCAATCGTTGCGCTAACTCGAAGACGAATCTTTGCTCGGGGTGGACGAGGAATCTTTTCCCGCCGCGTCCTTCTCATTCTTGCCAATACCCGACAGTCGTAAACCAACCGAAGCAATGTTTTCAATCGCCGCACTCGACTTACCCATCAGGGCCTCTTTGTCGGACTCATCAAAAACAGGTGAACCTGTTTCAGGGTCGTGAACGCACCCAACAACAATGTCGGGATAAACAGCCGCCATGTTCACTTGACCCGTGTCCTGATCGAACGCTGACTGCATGAGTTTCACTCGTTCACCCGCCGTCATGCCTTTAATGAGGAGAGTGACGTTCCACTCTTCAACTTCGAGTGTTTCCGTGGGAATATCTTGCGCGGCGAGAATCGAATCTTTCAGACTCATGTGTTGCTCCTTTAATTGGCCCACAAGGGGACGTGGTTGTTTAACTGTACGTGGATTGAGTGATCGCACCGGTAACTTGTAGTTCCAGTGAGTACGTGACCTTGTCTGCGACGGGGGAAGCCAAATCGTAACCGGTGATAAGAACCTCACCAGTGAACTTAGGGAGCCCCGACGCTGAACCTGACGGCCCGTACTGGAAGGTCAGGCTAGTAAACGAACCTGACTTGAGTTGCGTGATCGCGGTACTAATGTGCCCGTCCACGGTTGCGTCAAACATCCCTGCGAGAGAAATGGTCGCGCCCGACAAACCCGTAATGAAGGTTTTGTCTTGTGTACCGAAAGCGGTTGTCTCAGCGGTATCAATAGCGCGAGGCATGTTGATGCTGTCGAGCGTGTCTGAAATGTTCACGAGTGTCGCTGCTGACCCGTCTAAACTAAAATCTGCGTTTTTACCGTGCTTGAAAGTGGGCATTTTTTATCTCCTTGCCGAAGCGATATTGAGGGTGATTGTTCCGGTGGTCCCGGCTAGCGTGTGTTGCTCCCGTAAATAGCGGTTCACGGTTCCGACTGACGTCGAATTCTCACCCACAGTCGCGGAAGCGGATACGGACGAGAACGCGATCAGGTCAACAAACACTGTGTCGTCTGTCGAATGCTGAATTTTGATTGTGCTGGCACCGTCCCGAGTATTGGCAGTAACATGGAGGTTAGCGATCAGGCCCCCCGCCGTGGCGGAACCGTTATCTATTGAGGTCCCGTTGGCTGACGCGGAAGCGGCGACGTTCCCGGAAAGGTCAACACCGTGATACAAACCCCCATCGGCCTGAATATCGGCACTAATCGCAACCACATCCGCGACGGGGGAAGACACGTCGTACGAGGTCAGTTGCCCGTTGGCGAGAATCGCCCGGCGTCCTTGAGTATTACCCTCAGGGAAGACACTCACAGCGTTATCTTCGGTAGCGATCATCCCAGACAGAACAGCATCAGAGGCCCCGGCAGTGGAATCGAACAGGCCGCTAGAGGAGATTGTGCCGTCCGACAAACCCACCATGTACGTTTTATCGTCGTCATCGTAGGTTGTTGTTTCGGTGGCCTCCAATGATTGTGTAGTGGTGGCTTGATTCAGGAACGGGGACATGTCTGTCGCGTTAATAAAAATCTTGGTTTTCTTGCCATGCCGGAACGTGGGCATTACTCGTCTCCTTCAATTGGAGACTCTGGCTCACTTTTAGCGGGCTTCGGGTCAGACTCAGAAATGTGGCCCTGCTCCAGAAGCCACGACACGCTTTTAGCGGGAATGTCACTCACAATGTCGCCGGGTGCAGCGGAAAGTTTGTTGTACGAGATCCCGGTGTGTACTAGGTACTTCAACTTTGACCTCATTCTAGGCATGGCAACCCACACCCAGAAGAACCACTAGGGCCACGATCAAGGAGCG
>JBDNFH010000140.1:0-9258 GCA_041689915.1 Candidatus Nanopelagicales bacterium
CAAGGCCAAGTTGATGACCTGATCCACGAGATCCGAATGCGCGTTGAAAAAAAAGAGCGAGTCTTGGTGACAACCCTCACCAAACGCATGTCGGAGGATTTGACGAATTACTTGGCCGAACACGGTATCAAAGTTCAATACCTGCATTCAGAAGTAGACACCCTTCGCCGAGTGGAACTTCTGCGAGAGTTGCGCTTGGGAGTATTTGATGTCCTGGTTGGCATCAACCTATTGCGTGAGGGACTTGACTTACCTGAAGTGTCACTTGTGGCTATTCTCGATGCCGACAAGGAAGGGTTCCTGCGCTCGGGAACCTCACTCATTCAAACTATTGGTCGCGCTGCCCGCAATGTGAATGGGCAAGTCCACATGTATGCCGACAAGATCACTCCATCCATGGCCAAAGCAATTGACGAAACCAATCGACGTCGCGCGAAGCAGGTGGCTTACAACAAAGAAATGGGCGTGGATCCGCAACCGCTACGCAAGAAAATTGCTGACTTTACTGACATGCTCTCCCGCGAAGAAGAAGATACCGCGAAACTGATAACTGCCGAGAAATTCCAAACCCGTAAGCACACACCAAGTGGAGACCTCGTTGCCTTGATTCAGGAGCTCAGCGACCAGATGCGGGCCGCCGCGGGTGAGTTGCAGTTCGAGTTGGCCGCCCGTTTGCGTGACGAGATCTCGGACCTGAAAAAGGAATTGCGCGGAATGCAGTCCGCGGAGGCGAACTAATCCATGGAAACATCGATTGGCCTGTGGCTTGTCACGCTCGCTGGAATCGCACTTCTCATGGCGCTGGATTTTTTTGCTATCACCCGCAAACCACATGAAGTCAAATTCAAAGAAGCTCTATTGGCATCAATGTTCTACATTGGGGTAGCAGTTGCTTTTGGGGTATTCATTTACGTGTGGCAAGGTTCGCAGTACGGCACAGAATATTTTGCGGCCTACCTCGTGGAGAAATCACTCAGCGTTGACAACCTGTTTGTGTTCATCATCATTTTGACCCAGTTCGCGGTTCCCTTCAATTTACATCAGCGTGTTCTCCTGATCGGGGTCGCACTGGCAATTTTCTTGCGAGGTATTTTCATTGCGATTGGGGCCAGTGCCCTTGCCTACTTCTCATTCACGTTCGTAATTTTTGGTGCATTACTTGTGTGGACCGGAGTCCAATTGATGCGGCACCGAAATGAGGACCCTGATCCGCAAGACAATCTCATGGTTCGCATTGCGCGCAAGCGGTACCGGTTCTCAGACGGATACCACGGAACGTCACTGTTCATCAAAGAGAAGGGCCTGCGGGTTGCCACCCCGCTTTTGCTCGTCATGTTTGCCATTGGGACCACGGATCTTCTTTTCGCACTTGATTCCATTCCGGCAACATTCGGTGTGACACAAGAGCCCTACCTCGTCTTTACCGTGAACGCATTTGCCTTGCTTGGGCTAAGGGCCTTGTACTTCCTACTGCGTGGGCTGCTGGACAAGTTGATCTATTTGTCATTGGGGCTTTCCATTATTTTGATTTTCATTGGAATCAAGTTGTTCTTGACATACTTCCATCAGGTCAATAGTTCCATTCCAAAGATTTCAACGAACGTCAGCCTGATCTTCATTGCAGTGGTGTTAGTTGGTGTAATTATTGGCTCGGCAATCAAACATCGCCGAGATCCGGGAGCGAAGGGTCACGCTGGCCGAATTACTGATCAACCCCCCGAAGACGAGGTTTAAACCAGGATTTACCAACCACGAGATTCCCATTCTCCCAGGGATCCTCGCTCTGCTCCGACGTTTGTATCAGCACCGTGACCCGGATACACCCACGTAGTGTCAGGGAGCGCATCAAAGATCTGTGCCTTCACGCCAGTGAAAAGAGTGCTGAAGTCTTGCGGGTTAGTAGTTTTGCCCACGCCGCCGGGGAAGAGGCAATCCCCAGAAAAGAGGTGGCCGTGCCCGAATGGGTCGTCGTAAAAGAACATACTGGCGCCTGGTGTGTGTCCGCCAGTGGTAAGCACCTTGAGAGCGATGTCACCGAATAAAACAAGCGAATGTGGAGCCAGTGCGTGATCGGTTGGGACACTTATTGCTTGGATATCCGCTTGTGGAGCATAAGTTGCAGCTTCAGTAGCACGCACGACTTCGGCTAATGCATTCCAGTGGTCTTGGTGACCATGGGTCGTGAGAACACCCATGAGCCCACCTGGCCCAATGAGTGTGAGCAGTCGATCCGGCTGCGCAGCGGCATCAATGAGGACTTCGGTACCTGTGTTCGTGCATCTCAAAAGATATGAATTATTGTTGAATGGCCCGACGCTGATTTTGCTAATTGTGAGAGCGGGCAATTCTCGAACTTGGGCTGGGCCGTCGACATGGGTATTCCCTTTATACATATTGTGACTATACCCACGAAGATGGCGAAGCACGCGGGTTCCCAAGGAAGTGACTAGGACGAAAGTCGCCTAAGATTATGTACGCTTGCGACAGGGGTTTTCGGAAATTACATGGGAATGAGTCTGGGTGGAAAAGTTAGTCATTAGAGGCGCTCGTGAGCACAATCTCAAGAACGTTTCGGTTGAGCTACCCCGCGATGCCCTCATTGTTTTTACCGGGTTGTCGGGTTCAGGTAAGTCCAGTTTGGCATTTGACACGATTTTTGCTGAGGGTCAAAGACGCTATGTAGAGAGTTTGTCGGCTTACGCCCGGCAGTTCTTGGGACAGATGGATAAACCCGATGTTGACTTTATTGAAGGACTCTCGCCGGCGGTGTCCATCGATCAAAAATCAACCTCGCGCAATCCGCGCTCAACGGTGGGGACCATTACCGAGATTTATGACTATTTGAGGCTCCTGTACGCGCGGATCGGTAAGCCGCACTGTCCGCAGTGTGGTGACCCAATTGCCAAACAGACCCCGCAGCAGATCGTGGATCAGATTCTTGAACTGCCAGCAAATACAAAGTTTCAGGTACTTGCTCCGCTGATTCGCGAGCGGAAAGGTGAATACCTCGAGGTCTTTAAGCAACTTCAAGCTGACGGTTATTCCCGAGTTCGAGTTGATGGCGAGATCCATTCGCTGGATAGCGTGCCGGCTCTCAAAAAGCAGGAAAAGCACACTGTCGAAGTTGTGGTTGACCGTTTAAGCGTGAATCCGGAGTCACGGCAGCGCATGACCGATTCGGTGGAGACCGCACTGTCACTGGGCCACGGCAACGTGACCTTGGACTTTGTCGACCGTCCTGCCGGTGACCCGGATCGGGAGTTAACCCTGAGTGAGCACTTGGCTTGTGTACGTGACGGCTTGTCATTTGAAGAACTTGAGCCGCGCTCCTTTTCCTTCAACTCGCCATTCGGTGCCTGCCCATCCTGTTCGGGGCTGGGTGTTACGCGTGCAGTTGATGAAGAATTGGTGATCCCAGATCCGGGGGCGTCCCTGAATGAAGGTGCGATTGCTCCTTGGTCACGTGGCACGGTGAGTGAGTACTTCACAAGGTTGCTGGAAGCCCTATCGGAGGATATCGGGATTGATATGGACACTCCGTGGTCCACATTGAGCCCGAAGAACCGCAAGGCGATTCTTTATGGGACCGATGTCGAACTGCATGTGAAATTCAAGAACCGTTATGGACGTCAGCGTTCCTATTACACGACCTATGAAGGCGTTGTTAACTTTATTGCTCGCCGCCACGCTGAGGCAGACACTGATTCTTCACGTGAACGCTTTGAAGGCTTCATGCGTGAGATTCCCTGCGAAGCGTGTCAGGGCAGCCGGCTTAAGCCTTTGACTCTGGCAGTTACTGTTTCCGACCACTCGATCGCTGAGATTGCCGCTTTGCCGATAAGTGGCGCGCGTGATGTGCTCGCATCTTTGAAGCTATCTAAGCGTGATGAAACCATTGCGGCGCGGGTGATCAAAGAAGTTAATGAACGGCTTTCGTTCCTCGTTGACGTTGGCTTGCACTATCTCTCACTTGATCGAGCCGCGGGAACGCTCGCTGGTGGTGAAGCCCAGCGAATCCGGTTGGCGACTCAGATTGGCTCAGGTTTGACGGGTGTCCTCTACGTACTTGATGAACCAAGTATTGGCCTTCATCAGCGTGATAACGAGCGGCTGATTGAAACCCTGATTCGTCTACGTGATTTGGGTAACACGTTGATTGTGGTTGAGCACGACGAGGAGACAATTCGCATGGCCGACTGGATTGTTGATATTGGTCCAGGTGCTGGGGAACACGGTGGTGAAGTTGTCGTTAGCGGGACGCTTGCTGACCTGGTCACGTCCAAGAAGTCCATCACGGGTGCCTACATTTCCGGGGCACGCAGTATCGCGGTGCCAGAGCAGCGGCGAGCGCAGGAACGTGGGTGGATTGGTGTTCGCGGAGCCAAAGAACACAACCTGAGAAATGTTGACGTTGATTTCCCGCTCGGCAATCTATGTGTAATCAGCGGAGTGAGCGGGTCTGGTAAGTCGACCTTGGTCAATGACGTATTACTCAATGCGCTGGCGCGTGAACTTAATGGTGCCTCGGTTGTTCCCGGTAAGCACACCAAGGTCACTGGACTTGATCAGGTGGACAAGGTCGTGCACGTTGATCAAGGTCCGATTGGCAGAACTCCTCGAAGTAATCCGGCGACTTACACTGGTGTGTTTGACCATGTTCGTAAACTCTTTGCGCAAACCCAAGAAGCCAAAATCCGCGGGTATCAACCGGGCAGATTTAGCTTCAACGTTAAAGGTGGCCGCTGTGAATCATGCCGTGGTGACGGAACGTTAAAGATCGAAATGAACTTCCTGCCTGATGTGTACGTGCCATGTGAAGTGTGTCATGGTGCCCGCTACAACCGAGAAACGCTTGAGGTCCACTTCAAAGGCAAGACAATCGCTGAGGTTCTCAATATGCCGATTGAAGAGGCGAGTGAATTCTTCGCTGCCATTCCAGCGATCTCGCGTCACCTGAAAACCTTGGTCGAAGTCGGCTTGGGATACGTCCGTATGGGCCAGTCGGCGCCAACGCTCTCAGGTGGTGAAGCGCAGCGGGTCAAACTGTCAGCCGAGCTTCAGAAGCGTTCAACCGGACGCACAATTTATATTCTCGACGAACCCACAACGGGACTACACTTCGAAGACATTAGGAAACTACTGCTGGTGCTGCAGAGTTTGGTTGACAAAGGCAATAGCGTCTTTGTCATTGAACACAATCTTGATGTGATTAAATCGGCTGACTGGATAATTGACATGGGTCCTGAGGGAGGATCGGGTGGAGGACAAGTAGTTGCCGAGGGAACCCCACTGGACATTGTGGCAGTGAAGGCCAGCCACACCGGAAGATTTCTGAGAAAGATGAAACTGAAAAACTAAGGAGTATCACAATGAAGCGACGCGATATACTCAAAGCGGGTGCCGTTACCGGTGTGCTGGCAGTGACCGGGGTAACGGTCAGTGCCTGCGCGAATGAAACAGCCACCACCACGTCAACTGAGTCCACGTCAGCTAACTCCATTTCATTGGCCGACATACCCGTTGGCGGTGGCGTCGTTGTAGCTGAACCACCCGTTGTTGTAACCCAACCCACGGCAGGAGAAGTAAAAGCTTTCAGCTCTATTTGTCCACATCAGGGCTGCAAGGTGAATGACGTTTCCAACAATAAAATTTTCTGTCCCTGCCATGGATCAATATTTTCCGCGCTTGACGGTTCAGTTATTCAGGGTCCGGCTACGCGAGGATTGTCTGTTGCTGCGGTTTCAGTTGATGGCATCAACGTAAGTTTTGGCTAAAACGCGTAAACGCTGATGGCAGACCCTTCGAGTTACCGCCCAGCCCCTGGGAGCATTCCGGTGAACCCGGGTGTTTATCGATTCCGCGATCCAGAGGGTCGGGTTGTGTATGTTGGCAAGGCGAATAATTTACGCTCACGCCTGAACTCTTATTTCCAAGACTTCAGTGCACTGCACCCGAGAACCCAGAAAATGCTGACAACAGCGTCAAGTGTCGACTGGCTAACCGTTGGCAATGAAGTTGAAGCGTTAGTGCTGGAGTACTCATGGATCAAGGAATACTCACCGCGATTCAATGTTCGCTTCCGCGACGATAAAACCTATCCGTATCTCGCGGTGAGCGTTGCCGAGGAATACCCACGAGTGGCCGTTGTTCGAGAAGCCAAGCGAAAAGGAACCCGGTATTTCGGGCCCTACACGCAAGTGTGGGCGATCAAAGCAACCCTGGAAGAGTTGATTCGGGTATTCCCCGTTCGATCCTGCCGCGATGGAGTGTTCAATCAGGCAAAAAGAAGTGGCCGCCCTTGCCTACTTGGTTATATCGACAAATGCAGTGCGCCCTGTGTAGGTCGGATCTCAAGCGAAGACTACCGCGAACTCGTGAATCAACTCATCCGTTTTCTCAGCGGCCAAACCCGTGAGTTCGTCGATCAAATAAGTGATCAGATGAAGATTGCTGCAGAAAATGAAGACTTTGAAGCCGCAGCCAAGTGGCGTGATCGACTACGCGCCTTGGAGAAAGTACTTGAACGAAACTCCGTTGTATTCGAAGACTCAACCGATGCCGACCTGCTCGCTTTTTATTTTGATGAATTACATGTAGGGGTACAAATATTCCACGTCCGCGTTGGTCGAATTACGGGCGAGCGCTTCTTTGTCGTTGAACGCACCGAAGAACTTGATGAACCCGGCTACGTTGAACGGATCCTGCTTCGGGTTTACTCCGATATTGCAACAGATGGAATCCCCAAAGAAGTACTGGTCTCGCAATTGCCGTCAAATGAAAACGCACTGTCAGAGTGGCTTTCGGAGGAACGCGCGTCAAAAGTGGATCTACGCATTCCACAACGCGGTGACAAGCGGGCACTCATGGCCACGGCAACCGAAAATTCTCAACGGTCACTGACTAAATCGCGATGGGAAAAGAGTGCAGACATCACGGTCCGAACTCAGGCACTCAACGACTTGCAAGAAGCACTCGAACTGTCTGACCCACCCTTACGAATTGAATGCATTGATATTTCAACTCTGGCAGGAACGGAAACTGTTGGCTCGTTGATTGTATTTGAAGACGGATTACCTAAAAAGTCGGATTACCGCAAATTCATTATCAAAGGTGAGCGCAAAGACGACCTAGCGTCGGTATATGAAGTTGTGAGCAGGCGTTTTAAGGAGTCACTCGATCCCGAGACTTCCCGTTTTGCCTACCGACCTTCTCTGCTGGTAATCGACGGTGCTGCCGGGCAAGTCAAAGCTGCGGCAAAGGCACTACGTGACTGCGGTGTCAGCATTCCGGTAGTGGGTCTGGCCAAGCGGCTGGAAGAAGTGTGGGTTTTTGGCCAAATAGATCCCATCATTTTCCCACGCAACAGCCACGCGTTGCACCTACTGCAGCGCGTTCGCGACGAAGCCCACCGAGCGGCAATTGGACACCACAGAAAGCGACGCAATGCGACTTCCCTGAACAGTCAACTCGATGGGATACCCGGTGTGGGTCCCGTCATGATTAAGTCGCTGCTGGGTACCTTCGGTTCGGTAAAAAACGTTCGTGAAGCGAGCACTTCGGAACTGTCTACCGCCTCCGGTGTTGGCGCCAAAAAAGCTGAGGTGATCTGGAAGAATTTGCATCCCGATGGTTCTTGACAACAACGGTAATGTCAAGTTTTGGAGTGAGTATCCAAGACGAAGTAATGGGAAGGTGCGCACGTGTCAGATACGAACCTGCAGGACTCAGAGCTGATCATTCTTACTGGGATGAGTGGCGCGGGTCGGACGACTGCAGCCCGAGCACTTGAGGACTTAGGCTGGTTCGTTATTGACAACATCCCCCCAACTTTGCTTCTCGAAGCACTTGAATTGGCGAGCAGGAGCTCAGACATTAAAAAAGTGGCGGTTGTCGTTGACACTCGAAGTCGTTCACTTTTTGCGCAGGTGAGTTCAGTTCTTGCTGACTTGACCCCACGCGTTGGCAGTGTCACGATTGTTTTCCTAGAAGCAACCGACGAAAGTCTCGTTCGGCGTTTTGAATCGTCACGTAGGCCACATCCACTACAAAATGATGAGAATGCACGTGATCATCGAATAATCGACGGACTTGTTCGAGAGCGCGAAATACTCGGTGACATCAGAGCGGTTGCAGACTTGGTGATTGACACGACTTCGTTGAATGTGCATGACCTTCGACGCCGGATTGAAGCAGCATTTGATTCCAAAAATGAGAGCGACTTTCACATCACCGTGCTTTCCTTCGGATTCAAATATGGGATTCCTGTTGACGCTGACATGGTCGCTGACGTGCGATTTTTGCCTAACCCCTATTGGGATGAGCAGCTACGACCATTGACCGGTCAAGACGCCGCAGTCTCCCACAGTGTTTTGGAACGACCTGATGCAAAGGATTTCTTGACCCACTTTCAAGACCTCCTTAGCACAATGCGCGAAGGTTACTTACGTGAAGGTAAGCGGCTGGTGACCGTTGCGGTTGGCTGCACGGGTGGGAAACACCGCAGTGTCGCCATGACGGAGCAACTTGCGGCAATGTTACGGGAGAAAGGAATTCAAGCAACGGTCTTTCATCGGGATCTCGGCCGTGAGTGACGCTCGTTCACAATCATGTTGAAGATCAACGTGATTGTGAACGGGTAGCGCACAGCCTGGGGGCCGAGGTGTTTACTATTGAGGTCGCGTCAAGCGGCGCAACCCACGATCCGGAAAAATTAGCAAGCGCTTTGTGTTTGGCAGCAATTGAATGAGGGAGTAAGTAATGGCAATGACCGCTGCGGTGAAGGACGAACTCAGCCGAGTCCCGGTAACTAAGATGTGTTGCCGTAAGGCAGAAGTTTCCACCATGTTGCGCTTTGCTAGCGGATTACACATTATTAATCGGGCGATTGTGGTTGAGGCTGATCTTGACACCGGTTCGGCAGCCCGACGGCTTCGAAAAGATATTTTTGAGATCTATGGCCATGTGAGTGAAATCGCCCTCGTTCAAGGAACGGGAATCAAAAAGGGCACACGGTATTTGATTCGCGTTGTCGTCGGTGGCGAAGCATTAGCCCGGCAGACTGGAATCGTTGACGCAAGCGGGCGCCCGGTGAAAGGTCTACCTCCAGCGATTGTGGCCGGGGGAAAGTGTGATTGCGAGGCGGCCTGGCGAGCCGCATTTCTGGCCCATGGATCACTCACCGAGCCTGGTCGATCCTCATCTCTGGAAATTACCTGTCCAGGTCCGGAGTCAGCTCTGGCACTTGTGGGTGCTGCGCGC
>JBDNFH010000141.1:0-20411 GCA_041689915.1 Candidatus Nanopelagicales bacterium
GCTCGAATACGGGCCACAAGAACCACGAAACTAAAGGGTTTGGTTAAGTAGTCATCAACCCCAAGATCAAGCGCATCTGCTTGGTCGTACTCGCCATCTTTCGCGGTCAGCATCAGCACTGGAGTCCAAATCTGACGCTTACGTAAACTCTTAATGACTTGGTAGCCATTGACTTTCGGGAGCATCAGATCCAAAACGATAATGTCGTACGGCTGCTCGGTTGCCGCCCAAAGTCCTTCTTCGCCGTCGTAACACACATCAACGTTGAAGCCTTCGGCTTCGAGGCCCTGCTTAATTGTGTTGGCAAGATTAACTTCGTCGTCGACCACTAACGCGCGCATGCACACCTCTCTTTGGCGTAAGTGTGCTGGGCCCTGACAAAGGAATTGCGAGTGGGGTGGTTACCTCTACAGTGACCGAGAGATCAAAACCTTCATGACTTCGTTGGTTCCACCGTAGATCGGTTGGACCCGAGCACCTGCATACATTCGGGCAATCGGGTACTCCGCCATGAACCCATAACCGCCAAAGATTTGTACACAGCGATCAATTACCGACACTTGGAGATCTGTGCAGTAATACTTTGCGCGGGAGGCTGTGGCAGCATCGAGTTTGTTTTTGATGTGCAGGCCAATGCAGTAGTCAAGGAATGCTCGAGCAGCCATTACTTCGGTCGTGACTTCAGCAAGAACGAATCCGGTGTTTTGAAAATTCAAGATTGGTTGGCCGAATGCTTCGCGTTGCTTGGCATAAGCGATGGTGAGCTCCGTTGCGATCTGTGCTGAGGAAACGGCCGATATTGCAATGCCTAGGCGCTCTTGGGGTAACTCTTCCATTAGTTGATAGAAACCTTGTCCCTGCTCGGTTCCCAATAGGTTCTCGGTGGGGACTTTCATATCGGCGAAGAATAGTTCGCGGGTGTCTTGACCGTGTTGGCCAATTTTTTGAAGAACGCGACCGCGCTCAAATCCAGCGAGGCCATCGGTCTCGATCACAATCAACGAAATTCCTTCGGGGCCATCGCCACCGGTCCGGGTGACCACAATTATCAGGTTTGCATGGGAACCATTGGTAATGAACGTCTTACTACCGTTGATTACATAGTGGTCGCCTTCGCGCTTAGCACTTGTGCGGACTCCTTGAAGATCTGATCCAGCGCCTGGTTCGGTCATGGCAATTGCGCCGACCAGTTCGCCCGTGGCGAGTTTGGGGAGCCAGTTAAGTTTTTGTTCTTCAGTGCCGTACTTGTAAATATAAGGCGCAACGATCGTGGAATGCACGAGGTAGCCGAAGCTGTCATCGGTGCTCATGCCTTGTTCCCAAATCACGGCAGCTTCCTGGGCGAAGTCTCCACCACCACCGCCGTATTCCTGGGGGATCGTGATGCAGAGTAGCCCGGCTCCACCTGCTTTATTCCACAAATCCCGATCGACTTGATGGTTCTGGCCAAAGCGCTCAAGGTGGGGAACAACTTCTTTTTCAAAAAAAGTCCGCGCGAGTTCAGCGACCGGCTTGACTTCCTCGGTCATCCACGGTGATTCATAGGGCTGAGGTGTCAACATGGCTTTCTCCTTTTTGTGCTGGATTCTTAATGTGAAAGTGCTACGAGTGGAATGTCTTTTTGGTTGGCCCAGTGTTCCCATTGTTGCGCAGTTTTGGTGGTGAATATTTTTGTGAAGGCTTCAACGGTGCCATCTACTCGTAGTTCACTAAGAGTCCTCTGCGCGAAGTGCGGCTCAATTGCGGCGATTGCTACCCAGCCTTCTTGGGCTTCATAGATTCCATAGAGACCAATCGCTCCACCGAGTCCACCACTGCTTTTGGTTAATCCACGACGATTCGGTTCCGCCATGTCGTGGGCGACGTCTGCTAGCGCAACCTCGTTGTGTGTTGCTTTGCCAGTTCGTTCGCGGTGAAGTAGCGCTGCGATTGCGATCTGGGCTGCGCGTTCAGAGCCTGCCATGTCCGCGATCAGCGTTGTTGGCATTGCTGGCGGTTTAATAAGACCGTTTATTGCCTGGTAGGTCAGGTCGTGCCCTGGGTTTTCTGCTTTCACCCCAGATTCACCAACGATCGCGATCTGACACAGACGCGGGTGTTTCATTGCAACCGTGTGCGGGTCTAGTCCCAATCTCACTAGCGCACTGGGACGCGAAGACGTAACGAGTAAGTCGGCACCGGCCAGTAGCGAATTAAATTCCTTGATTCCTTCGGGTGATTTCAGGTCAAGGGTTGTGACTTCTTGACCGGAGTGGAGGTCAGCAAACCAACCGGGTTCATAGTTTTTTAATGGGTCACCACTTGGTGGTAAAACTGTGGTGACACTTGCCCCGAGTTTGGTGAGCCTGGCCGCGGTTAGTGGTCCAGGAAGATTAATTGCAAGGGAAACTGCCACCACCCCGTCTAGGAGGCCACGGCTTTCGCTTGGCAGGTTAGTCACCGACTAACCCTTTGCCTGAACTAGCTTTGTTGACCAACCATTCTGATGGTTCAAAACGATCACCGTAAGTCGCTGCGAGCTCTTTCGCACGAGCCACAAACCCCGCGAGACCACCCTGGTAGTTGGTCATAAACTGGGCGGGGCCACCCGTTGCTGGGGGGAAACCAATTCCAAAGATTCCACCAATGTTCGCACTGGCCGAGTCGGTAAGCACACCTTCTTGGATGCACTTTGCGGTCTCCAAAGCCATGATGAACCGATAACGATCTTGCATGTCTGCCATGGGGTACTGGGTTCCAGTGGTGAAATGTTCGCGTACACCTGGCCAAAGGGTTTTTGGTGAACCATCCGTTGGATAATCGTAGAAACCCGAACCTGCGGCACGACCCTTACGACCAAATTCGTTGGCCATGCGGTCGATCACGTCAGCGCCAACATCACTCGGTAATTCGGTGCCGCTAGTCTTCGCAGCTTTTTGCGCTTCGGCGCGAATATGTTGGGTCAAAGTTAGTGAAACTTCGTCCAACATGACAAGTGGTGGCGCCGGGAATCCACCTTGGGTGGCAGCGCGTTCGATTGTCATGGGGTCAACACCTTCACTAACCATGGCGACACCTTCACTGATCAAAGTGCCAAAGACTCGACTGGTATAAAACCCGCGACTGTCGTTGACAACTATCGGGATTTTCCGGATCTGTTGCACAATGTCGATCGCGCGGGCAACAGTTTCTTCTGAGGTTTCCGCACCCTTAATAATCTCGACCAGTTTCATCTTGTCAACGGGTGAGAAGAAATGCAGACCGATGAAATCATTGGGTCGGGGAACATTGCGGGCCAACTCTGTGATGGGCAATGTTGATGTATTGGAACACAGCAGGCAAGTATCGGAAATGAATTCAAGCGCTTCTGCGAAAACCTTTGCTTTCAGGTCAGCGTCTTCAAAGACTGCTTCAATGAGAACGTCAATTCCGGCAAGGTCTGACGCGGACTCGGTTGGTGTGATTCGCGCCAGGACTTCGTCACGCGCTTCCACGCTCAAGCGACCACGGTCAACAGCTTTGTTCAGCAACTTTTCCGAGTGGGCCTTGCCTTTCTCGGCGTTGGCTTGGGAGACATCTTTCAGTACAACTTCCATTCCAGCGCGGGCGCACGAATAAGCGATTCCGGCACCCATCATTCCTGCGCCGAGGATTCCTACCTTGGCAACCTTGCGCTTGTCGAAACCGGCCGGGCGCATTGAATCACCGGTGAGGCTTTGCAGGTCAAAGAAGAACGCCTGAATCATGTTGGTTGAAATTGGGCCAACGGCTAGGTCGGTAAAATAACGCGACTCGATCCGGCTTGCGGTGTCGAAGTCAACTTGAGCACCTTCAATTGCAGCGGACATGATTGCTTTTGGTGCTGGCATGTCAGCACCTTTGAGTTGCTTGCGTAGATTCGCGGGGAATGCTGGCAGGTTTGCCGCGAAGGCCGGAGTGCTCGGGGTTCCCCCGGGGATTTTGTAACCCTTAACGTCCCACGGCGCAATGCGTGCGGCTTCATTGTCTTTGTTTTCCACCAACCACTGCCGGGCTGCCGGAAGTAGTTCCTCTCGTGTTGCAACAAGCTGCTCAATCAAACCCTTTTCTTTGGCTTGTACCGGCTTGTAGCGCTGGCCTTGCAGTAACCAATCAACGAGTGCTTGGGCAATCCCGAGTCTGCGCACCGAGCGAGTGACGCCGCCGGCACCTGGGAGCAGGCCAAGGGTTACTTCGGGGAAACCAATTTCAGTTTTGTTGTCGTCAATCGCAATCCGGTGATTGCACGCAAGTGCTAGTTCAAGTCCTCCGCCCAGGGCCGCGCCATTGATCGCTGCAACGACGGGTCGATTGAATTTTTCAATCCTCCGGAGTAACGTCTTGATTCCTTCAACCTGATCAAAGAGTTGTTGCGCGTCGTCAGGTCCAATACTTATGAGTGACTTAAGGTCGCCGCCGGCGAAAAAGGTTTTCTTGCCACTTGCCACAATCACGCCGGTGATGGAGTCAATCTCAGCCTCAAGGCGATCAAGGATCGCGGCCAGACTCTCGGAGAAGGCCTGGTTCATGGTATTCGCGCCAGCATTCAGGTCGTCAATGGTTAGCGTGACAATGGCGTCATTGTCTTTTTCATAAGAAATCATGATTAGCCTTTACTCTTAGATACGTTCAACGATTGTTGCGATTCCCATACCGCCGCCAACACACAGTGTGGCCAGGCCATAACGACCGCCGGTGCGTTCAAGTTCGTCCACCAAGGTTCCTAAAATCATTGCACCGGTAGCTCCCAGCGGGTGACCCATGGCAATGGATCCCCCGTTGGGGTTGATTTTTTCGTCGGGGATTTTGAGTTCATTTTGCAAGCGAAGTGCAACGGATGCGAAGGCTTCATTGATTTCAACAATGTCCATGTCGTCGGCACTCAGACCCGCTTTTGCAAGTGCTTTGCGGCTTGCAGGTGCCGGACCGGTAAGCATGATGGTTGGTTCAGACCCGACAACGGCCATGCTGACAATTCGTGCGCGTGGGGTGAGTCCCATGTCTTTGCCAGCTTGTTCGTTACCAATCAGAACAAGTGCTGCACCGTCAACAATTCCCGATGAATTGCCCGCATGGTGCACGTGATTGATCGCGTCAACATTTGTGTACATCTCAAGGGCGACCGAATCAAAACCACCGTGTTCACCGATCATGGCAAATGAAGGTTTAAGAACTGAGAGTGATTCGACCGTTGTTCCACGCCGAATGAATTCGTCATGATCTAAAACGGTGAGGCCATTGCGGTCTTTCACCGGCACGATTGACTTGGCGAATCGGCCTTCATCCCACGCACGGGCGGCCTTTTCCTGGGACCACACTGCGAAGCGATCCACGTCCTCGCGGCTGTAACCATCGATAGTTGCAATGAGGTCCGCGCCAATTCCTTGGGGAACAAAGTTGACGTCAAATGCGGTCTGCGGGTCAAGTGCTATAGCGCCACCGTCAGTGCCCATGGGGATCCGAGACATTGATTCGACGCCGCCGGCAATGATCATGTCTTCCATGCCCGAGCGAATCCGCGCGGCTGCTTGGTTAACGGATTCAAGCCCTGAAGCGCAGTAGCGATTGAGTTGCACGCCAGCGACACTTTCGGGCAAACCGGCAACCATGGCGGCAGTTTTTGCAATGTCGGCACCTTGATCACCAATTGGAGTGACGCACCCCAGGACAACGTCGTCGACTCGCTGCGGGTCGTACCCCTTGTTGCGGTTAGGAATTTCCGCGATCAACGAGGCTACGAGGTCAACCGGTTTTACTTCATAGAGCGAACCACCTGGTTTCCCTTTCCCACGTGGCGTACGCAAGGTGTCGTAGATAAAAGCTTCACTTACGGATGTGGATGCAGACATGCTCGAAAACTCCTTCAGAACGCGCAACAATAATTACCATACAAGTGTATAGTCCGATTGGTTTTTGTCTAGGGAAAGGGTGCAATTGGTGTCGGAGCAAGTGGCCAGCGAGCGAATTCGCCTTGTTGCCCTCGACCTATTTGGGCGCCTGGGTGAGGACCGAGTTTCCATGCGCGCTGTTGCCGCGGCCGCAGGTTGCACGGTCGGCCTGGTTCAGCATCACTTTGGTTCTAAAGATGGCCTTCGCATCGCGGTCGAAGAAGAAATAATTGAAAGATTCACCGGTGTGCTTTCGCAGGGACCTGGAGATCGGACTTCCCGTGAAGTCCGCGTCCAAGTAATGCTGGCCGAGCACCCTCAAATTGTTGGCTACCTTCGACGTGCACTGCTCGATCGGCCCAGCGCTGCAAGTGATTCTGGCCAATCTGGCGGAATCCTGACCCGACTGGTGGCCCTGAGTTGCGATCAAGTTCGCGTGATGCGTGAAAGTGGTCATGCTCAGACAACCGCCTCCGAGGAGGACCAGGTATTGCGTATGTTGATCCGACAGTTCGGAGTCTTGTTCCTAGAACCCATGGTTGCCGCCGTTTGGGGAGAACTCAACCAACCAACTGACTCACGTCCGGTACTTAAGGTAACACTCACCGAAAAGTAGACCAGCCCCTTTTTGCATCTTGATGCCGGTCAGTGATGTTATGATGCAAACATGAGAACTACGGTAACAATAGATGACGCTCTTTACTCAGAGGCTAAAGAATTGGCAGCACGGGGACAAAGCAGTGTTGGTTCAGTTATTGAAGATGCCCTCAGACTCCTTCTTCGGGAGCACAAGGTAGGGGTTGCGCTCGATCTAGCACCGTTGCCCACCCATCCGGGCAAACTAAATCTTCCGCCAGGTATAGACGAGAACAGCACTTCGCAAATTTTGACCTTACTTGACGAACTTGATTTTTTTGAGCGAAATTCTGGTTCACGTGAACACGGTTGACATTAATGTCTTGTTGGGAGCCTTCTTTGAAGATTCGAGTACCAGGGTCCTGGCAGTTGACACAGTAGAAATCCTTCGCCGGGGCTCACAACCGCTAGTTATTTTCCCAGTGGTGGCTGCTGGATTCGTCCGAATTTCTACCAGTCGACGCATGTCTACTAATCCTGCGTCAACGGAGTTGGCACTTTCATTTCTTGGATCACTACTGTCAAGCCCGATGAATTCGGTCATGGATTCTGGCCCGAATTTTTGGCCCGAATTTGCGTCACTCGTCTCCTATCACTCGGCGCGGGACAGCGATGTCACCGACTGCCAGATTGCCGCTTCAGCAATCTCCCTTGGTGCAACCTTGTATTCATTTGATCGAGGATTCGCACGGTTTCATTCACTGTCGTGGGTTGACCCAGCAGCCGTGCGCTAAACACTCCCCGACATTGCATTCACAGTTACCGGCATGGCGTCAAGCCGCTCACTACTAGCACTAATACTTAAGTCAATGAAGGTTTGTAGGGCGGGGATTCGCGGCCCAGACTTACGTAATGCCAACAGAATTGTGCGCTTGGGTAACGGTGGATCAAATGCCATGATACGAATATCAGGGTCTGTTTCATCAATGGACAGTTTGGGCATGATCGAATACCCGGCACCTGTTCGCACCATCGCTTGAACCGCGCCGTTGTCATTGGTGCGGAAAACATAACGCGGTTTAATGCCGGCAGCCAACAGAGAAGCTTCAACCCGAAGGTGATCTGATTCCTCTCGTTGCGCAATAAATGGTTGCTCGTGCAGTTCGCGGATGGGAACTGCGGTGCGAGGAACTTCTGGGTCAGGTCCAATGAGAACTTCGTCGTGTCGTGGGGCAAGTAGAACCATGGGGTCTTGACCCAGTTCAATTATTTGAAGCCGGGGGTCATCAACTGGACCAACGAGAAATGACACATCGATTTTTCCGGAAACAAGGAGGTCGATCAGTTCCGCATTTGACTTCGACTCAATGAGTTCAACTTCAACACCTGGTGAATTTAGTAATAGTTGTCCAACAACGGTAGGCAGAAGTTCAACCGAGACGCTTTGAAAGGTTCCGCAAACAACGCGGCCCTTTGTTCCCGCAGCGAGGTCATCAAGTTCCTGGCCAGCTTGTTCGAGTCGGGCGAGAATCCGCTCCGCATGCTCAAGCAAGATTCGCCCGGCTTCCGTCAGAGATGCCGGCTTAGGTCCTTTAGGTCTATTAAAGAGTTGGTGGCCAACCGCCTTTTCTAGTGCGGCCGCTTGCTGGCTCACCGCTGACTGGGAAAACCGCAGTACATCGGCTGCCCCCCCGAAACTTCCTTCCTCAGCGATTGCCCGAAGGGTCAGCAATTGCTGAATGTCGAGGTCTCGGAGGTTGACCATTTCCCCATTTTATCATAAGTAAATCCGATGTTTATGATCATTTTTCAACGTTTGTTTTAATGATTAAGCGGGTTTATCTTTAATACATGACAACTTCGACCATTGAAATCATGAACTCCCTCGGCGAGGATCTGGCCAATTTCGCGCTCAACGAAACCAAGATCAACAGTTTTGTTGAACTGGTCAAGGGTGCACCTGTTTCCCCGATTGCCCTTGAGATTCTTGCCGACAGCAACGCCGTCTGGGTCGCCCGGGTCCGTGCATTTGCCCGCGTGACTACTGATCTACGCAAGGCCATTTAAACTCTTCCCATTATGGGAATCAACCGCAGGACCACTGCCGCGGCCGGGGTGTTTTTTGCGCTACTTGCTGCGGCAATTTCTTTTCCTGAGGTCGCCAGCGCGAAAACCTCCCCCTGGGAGTCGATTCAGTCCTGGGAAACCGGTACTGTCCAACGAGTTGTTGACGGTGACACCATGTTGGTGACCGACGACGTAACCGGGGCGCTTAGCCGGATTCGATTCATTGGAATTAACGCACCTGAAATTGATGGTAGGGACCACGGTGGTCAGTGCGGCGGATGGCAAGCAAAGGCAGCCCTTGAAGGACTCGCACCGGTCGGTACCAAAGTTCGATTAGCATCCCTTGATCCCGCAAGTAAGGGAAAGGCGGATCGCCCGCAGCGGACGGTGCTGGCATGGAATCCAATCTCGCAGGAGTACGACCAAGATCTCGCGTGGGCGATGGCCGAGCGTGGATGGGGTCACTGGTTCACGGTTGCAAATGAAGCTGCGATGAGTAGCCTGTATCGCGGTGTAATTAAGTCCGCGCAACAGCGCAAGGTTGGGATTTGGAATCCAAATCTTTGTGGCGAAAATGAACAGCCTGGTGCAAATATTCTACTGCGAGTCAATCGTTCTGCTGGAGCCGTCAATGACGAATGGGTAAGTGTTCGCAACCTGGGTGAAACTCCGGTTGATCTTTCCGGTTGGCGGATTCGCGATACCGGAAATGCTGCGGGCTACACATTCCCCGAAGGGTCCGTATTGAATGCGGGGGACTACCGCACAATTCGTACCGGCGTTGGTACACCCGGCGGCTCTGATGGCCGCACACTTTTTCTTGGCAAGAAATCATTGATCTATCAAAATCCTGGTAGCGGTCAGTACTTGGTAGGAGACGGCGCCTATCTTCTCGATCGATTTGGCAATTACCGCTTCATGCGCGAATACCCCTGCCTTAATAGATGCGATCTCGACACCCTTGAAGGCAGTGTCGTGATCTCCGAACTTTCCCTCGGAAAGAAGAAGGGGGAAACCCGTGCGGCAACTCAGTACGTTCGCCTATTCAACAACGGCAGCGCGGCTCAATGTCTCGACGGCTACCGCATCGAAACGGGAGACACGGTAATTCGTTTTGATCCCGGAACTTGTTTGGCGCCAGGTACAACCTGGACCCTTCGGGGTGGAGTCGGCAAAAACACCGGAACTAATCGTTTTCTTGCCCGCACAATCCCCATGCTCTGGTCGAATGGTTCCTTGAAATTGATTTCAGATCGGGAACAAATAATGGGCGAGCGAACCTGGTAAAAACCAGGAGGAGCCATACCGAGAGTTGTTTTCTACCATCAATTAGCGGGAAGGTACTGCTGGCGGAGAGGTGCTCCGACCGGTTGTCGGTTACACAGTTTAATGTACTAGCGCCTGGTCTGCCGTCCCCCATCCAGAACCTCAACTCAAAATGATTGGCTCTCCCCTCTGCCCGCGACTCGGGTCACCGGAAATTCGTCAATGAAGGGGCATCATTTCCACAAAAAATTTCTGAGTTATGTCATCAAAGTGATATCGCATTGATGACATATTCGCAATCCTGTTAAATATCCCTCGGACACTACTTGGGGGGCATCGATAATTCTTTTTTCGATGTCCCACCACCTGAGAAAAACTTGGTGGGGGTTTCTCACGACTAGAAGTTTGAAGGCCTTTCGCACCAAAATTAAGATTTGATCACACGCCGACTCAGATTGCCAATTATCTATCCATCACATGGCTCAGTAACTGGAGCGGGTCACATTGTGGGATGCGCGAGGAATTTCGACGCTAGAAAAAGAACTTCGCTAGAACGAAGCCTTGTTGGTCGAGCAGGTGTACTACCGGTGAGCGGTATGCTGAAACCATGCTGGCAACCATAGATGGAGGGGGTCGAGTTGTTGTTCCCAAAGAAATTCGGGAGCGCCTTGGACTGCGTCCGGGCACTCGGGTGGAATTGACGGAAATTGGTGGCGCGCTAGAGATAGCTCCAGCGGTGACACCCATGCAAGTGCGAGTGCAAGACGGCATCTTCATCCTTGATTGTGACTTACCGTTGCCCACTCTTACGGCCGAGCAGGTTCGCTCGATCATTGATGCCAACCGTCGGTGATAGCAGTTGATTCCAGCCTTGTAATTGCAGCACTTTCACCGTGGCATGAGTCGCGCGAGATAGCTGCCCAGTACTGCAGAGACGACGCATATGTTCCGGCTCATTGCCTCATTGAGTCTTACTCGGTGCTGACTCGCATGCCCCAACCACTCCAAATCTCGGGAAAAGTGGCTGCAAAAGCCCTCACCCTCCAATGGGACCTACGAAAACTAGTATTGTCAGAGGAATCACACGCAAGCATGCTGTCGGATTTTGCGCAGGCAGGTGTCGTTGGAGGAAGCACATATGACGGCCCGGTAGCACTGACCGTACGAGCGTTTGAATGCTCACTCTTTCCATTAGATCGCCGTGCCGAACGCACCTACCGGCGTCTAGGGGTCGACCACACAATCATCGGGTGACCAAGTCGGGGAGGAGAGAGTCGTGGATGTGCGCTTCAGGCTGCTGGGTCCGATGGAGGTCCTGGTCGAAGGGCGCCCTGTGCGGATGCCCGGTGTTGCCGAGCGCGCGGTCTTGGTCCAGCTCCTGCTCTCACCCGGCCGGACGATTCCGGCGACCATGCTCGTCGACCGACTCTGGTCGGAATCGTCGCTCCCGGTCGATCCAATGAACGCTCTCCAGATCCGGGTCTCGAAGCTGCGCCGCAGCCTGAAGACGATCGGAGTGCCTGATTTGGTCACCCGCGAAGGCGTGGGCTATCGCGCCAACGTCGATCCCCGCTCGGTCGACGCCGTCGACTTCGATGCCCGCGTGCGGGAGGCGAGGTCACGGTCCGAGGTGGCCACGGGCGGAGCAGACTCGGCCTCTCTCGAGGCATACGACGAGGCTCTGGCCTTGTGGCGCGGTGACGCACTCAGTGACTTCGCAGCCGAGCAGTGGGCCACGATCGAGGCCGCCCGGTTCGCCGAGCTCAGGCTGACCGCGCTCACGGAGCGTGCTCAGATCGCGCTGTCCCTCGGCCGCCAGGCAGAGGTCGTCGCGGACCTCGAGCCCCTCGTCGCACACGATCCGACCCTCGAGTCGCTCACCGGACTGCTCATGGTGGCCCTGTACCGCAGTGGTCGACAGGCGGAGGCGCTCGAGGCATACCGTCGCACCCGCGAACTGCTGGACGAGTCCCTGGGCCTCGAACCCTCACTTATGTTGCGTTCCCTACACGAACGGGTGCTGCGCCAGGACGAGGCGCTGGGCTCACAACCCGACCTGACACCAGTGTCAGTGGTGGCACCCGGCACTCGGCGTCTGGCCGAGGGAACGGCCACCTCACGCACGAACCTGCCGACGGTGGTGCGTCCGCTGATCGGCCGTGATGCCGAACTCGACTCCCTGGTAGAGCTTGTCCACGGCGCTCGCCTGCTGTCGCTGATCGGCCCCGGTGGTGCGGGCAAGACATCCCTGGCCCTCGCCGCCGTCTTAAGGAGCTCCGATGCCTTCCCCGACGGGGCCTTCGGGGTCCGCCTCGCCTCCGTCGATACCCCAGACCAGGTGCCACTGGCCGTGGCTGACGCTCTGGGTGTGCCTCTGGACGGGGCGGCGGCGGGCCGCGACGTACGTGAGCGGGTGGTCTCCTACTTGGTGCGACGCCGGCTCCTGCTGCTGGTCGACAACTGCGAGCACGTCATCGACGCTGCTGCCGGCCTCATCGACGAAATCCTGGGTCGGTGCCCGGAGGTAACGATCATGGCGACCAGCCGTGAGGCACTCGCAGTCCCCGACGAGGTACAGGTGACCGTGGGGCCCCTGGAAACGCCGCCGGACGGTACGCCCGTTGGCGGCGTGCTGGAGTACCCGGCCGCGCAGCTGTTCGTCGAACGGGCCAGGTCCGTCCGGCCAGGGACGGTCTTCGGGGACGACGACCTCGCCGCTATCGGTCGCATCAGCCGCGCTCTCGACGGCATCCCGCTCGCGCTCGAGCTCGCGGGCGTCCGGGTCGCGACGATGTCACCCGTCGAGATCGCTGACCGTCTGGACCAGCGGTTCGCGCTGCTCACTACCGGTGTGCGCACCGCCGATGCGCGGCAGCAGACGCTGCGCGCGACCGTCGACTGGAGCTATGCGTTGCTCACCGAACGTGAGCAGCGGGTGTTCAACAGGCTCGCCGTCTTCCAAGGAGGGTGGACACTGACCGCGGCCGAGGCCGTCGTTAGCGACGTGAGCCTTGAGGCAGGGGAGGTACTCGACACCATCGGCCGTCTGGTCGAGCGCTCCATGGTGGGGGTCGAGCGAGGGGCCTCAACTCGCTACCGGATGCTGGATACCCTGCGGCAGTACGCCGCCGAGCAGCTGTTCGCTGCCGGTGAGCACGAGTCGGTGGCTCAACGACATGCCGAGCACTTCCGCGACGTCGTTCAGGCCGCCGAGTCGCAACTGCGCGGCCACGACCAGCGGGAGACCTTCCAACGGCTGCGCAACGAGCAACCCAACATCAGGGCCGCGCTTGCGTGGCTGGGTCGGCCCGGTGGGGATCTCGACTCGGCGCTCGACACAGCTGGTGCCCTCGGGCTCTTCTGGCATCTCGGGCGCCACCTAGAGGGCCGGGAGGTCTTGTCCCGGCTGCTGGAATCGGGCAACGGCAGCCCGTCTTCGCGGGCCCGCGCGCTCCAGGCGGTCTCCTTGGTGGAGCGTCCACGCGCGTGCCTCGTGCATCCCAGTCCGCACTGCGCTGACACCGCCCGGGAGAGCCTGGCGATCTTCGAGGACCTCGGGGACGACTCCCGCGCCGCCCTGTCGCGCGTCCTTCTGGCTGTCGAGGGAGTCACCGGCCACGACTGTGACCGGGCTGAGGACCTGCTGTGCAAGGCCGAAGCACAGTTCGCGGCCGATGGTGACGCCTGGGGCGCTGGCATCGTCGGCTTCGTGCGCATGGAGACCGCCCTTAAGAACGGGGACGAGGTCGCTGCGATCCCGATCGGACGCGCGACAGCCGCGATGTTCCGGCAGCTCAACGATCCGTGGGGTCTGTCGGCCATCCTGTACCACCTCGGCTGGGGCCTGCGGCAGTTCGGCCGCTATGACGAAGGCTCACGCGTACTCGAGGAGGCGATCGACGTCGCGACCAGGGCCGGCCTCTACAACACCGTGCAGTGGGCATTGGCCGACCTCGCGATCGCCCAGCTCCACCTCGGGGACGAAGTGGCCGCCCGGGAGCTCTTCGACAGGGCGAGCGCCGCGTCGGCGTACGTAGGTGACGGGGCCGGCGCGGTCCTCGCCTGCTACGGCCACGGGCTGCTTGCTCAGGTCGGGCGCGAGTGGGACCTGGCCCGAGCCCGATTCACGGAGGCGTACGTAGGGTTCGGTGAGCTCGGCACGCCCGTGCCCCAGGGCCTCGCGCTCGCCGGTCTGGCCCGGTGCGACGAGGCCGCAGCTGACGCGACCGCTGCCGGTGAGCGGTACGACGACCTGTTAGACCTCGGCCGCCGGGTCGGGGAGCCGGGGCTCACCAGCACCGCATTGGAGGGCCTGTCTCGTCTCGCAATCGAGCGCGGGGATCGCACGCTCGCCTCGACCCTGCTTGCCGAAGCGGCCCAGCTGCGCACCAAAGCGGCCCGGCCGGCGCCTCCGCATGAACGGCGTGACCTCGCGGACGTCATCGTCGATCTTGCGCCGGATCCCGTCCCGGACGTCTGACCTCCCGAAGTGGCGCAGAGACCCGGGAGGGCAGCCACTGCCAGCGGTCTGGGCACGGTTACATCCCCAACGAGAACCGAGACGGCCTCCCCAAGCGCATGCGGAGGAGGACAAGCACTGCATCACATTCTCACCCGCATCACGGCGATGAGGAAGCCGTAGCAGCCTGGGTCCCTCGATCAGCTCGGTGAACACGTGGACCGTTGCGTCGTCGAGACTGCCAAGACCGGCGGTGGCGGTGGACGATTGGCCGTGTTGTGTCCGTCAGCCCGCCGGGACAGCCTCGGAGTCGACCGTGGCCTGGGCGGGGGCGGTCTTGGGCGACCTAAGCCACAGGGCGGCCAGGACGGCTCCCGCGACCGCGATCGCCGCGGCGCCGATGAGCCCGGCCGAGAAACCACGAGTCAGGGCGACCGCATCAGCGACCCGGTCGCCGCCAACGGCTGTAGCGACAACTGTCATTGAGGCGAGCCCTAGGGCCGAGCCGACCTGGTAGCTGGTATTGACGATGCCGGCGGCCAGGCCACCCTCCTCGGGGGCCGCCGCCGACAGGGCTAGACCGAGCGAGGGGATGAAAGCCATCGCCATGCCAGCCGCGGTGACCAGGGATGCCGGGAGCACGTCGCGAATGAAGCTGCCGTCCGGTCGAATGAAAGACAGCCACACCAGACCCGTACCTAGCGTCGCCAGCCCGGTCACGGTCATGGCCTTGGATCCGTAACGGCCAATCAACCGTGGAGCGACGGCGATCATGCCGATCATGATCGTGATGGTGAGCGGCAGCAGCGCCGCGCCGCTGGCGAAAGCACCCAGGCCGAGGACCTGTTGAAGGTAGAGGTTGATGAAGAAGAACATCGGGATCCATGCAGCACCCAGCATGAACTGCGCGACGTTCGCGGCGGCCAGGTTCGGGACTTTGAAGATGCCCAGGCGCACGAGCGGGTCGGCCACCCGGACCTGGAGCCAAACGAAGACCCCGAGCAGGACCAGTCCGCCGAGCCCAAACACGAGCGTCGACGTCGACGTCCAGCCGGTCTCTGGAACACGGACCACGGCATAGACCAAGGCGGCCAGCCCGGCCGTGACTGTGACCGCACCGGCGAGGTCGAGTGATCCCCGACGTGCGACGCCCTTGGGCATCGCGATCGGAGCGAGCACGAGGACCACCGCGGCCAGTGGAAGGTTGATGAAAAACACCCAGGGCCAGCTCGCGTACTCGGTGAGGACACCACCGAGGAACACGCCCGCAGTGCCGCCCGCCGGTGCCGCGGCACCGTACAGGGCGAGCGCTTTGGTTAGCTCCTTCGGGGTGGTTCCGAAGGACGCGAAGAGGAGGGTGAGCGCGGCGGGGGCGATGAGCGCGGCACCGGCGCCCTGCACGGCCCGGCCGGCGAGTTCGAAGGCCCCGGTGTTCGCAAGGCCGGCGGCGAGCGAACCGATGGCGAGGATCGCCCAGCCGAGGATGAAGATGCGTCGGGCACCGAACAGATCGGAAAGTCGACCGCCCAGCAGGAGAAGGCCGCCGAAGGCGACAACGTACGCGTTGAAGACCCAGCTGAGGTCTTGGGGGCTGAAGCCTAGGTCGGCCTGCATCTCTGGCAGGGCGACTCCGATGATCGACGTATCCATGATGACCATGAACTGCGCTGCCGCGATGAGACCCAGGGCCAGCCAGCGCCGGCTACTCGGGCTCGACGCGGAGGTTGGGGTGGAAGACATGATTGCCTCTCTCGTTAGGAACAGCCAACGGTGGCTGTGTAGAGGAGACTCACCTGTGGCCCTGTCCGTGGGCTGTCCGCCCTCTGTCGTTCCGGAACTGGACGACCCTGTTGGACCTTCCGCGACGAACAAAAGCATTGCCGAATCATCGAGAAAGTCAAAGCGCTCCCGGCGAACACATCGCTGACCCGCTTCAGCGATGCCATCAACACGGTAGGACCCCGCCGAAGACAAGTCCTAGTGTATGGCATCGCCATGCAGGAAATGATGATTTCCGGTTACTGCGCCCTATCGAATATGAGGGCTTATCAAAATTGATGCCAGCGGACGGGCCTTGGTGACCCAAATCGTCCACTAACTCCAGAGGTGTCAAATCGTCTCGCTGCCTGAACATAGAAATGTGTGTCTCTGCCTTCCAAAAGTGGGAATCAGGGACACATTTTTCTGTAAATAACTTAAAGGGCTTTCTATCTTGATACCCCTATCTCGACGGCTCTGCGACATCGATGTAGAAGCTTCTGTCGTCGTGCTCGGTGAACGTGAGACCGAGGATCGCCCACATGTCGAGCATTGTGTCTTGGCCTATCGTCAGCAGTTCACTTTCGAGAGCCGCGAAGTTGGTCAGCGAAGGCAGAAGGGGCTGGCTCGCGAGCGTCTCGCGAATTGGCTCCCACAGGTCGTTCAGGTACATCTCGACGGCCACGTGGATCGATACGGCCGGCTCCGTTAGGACCGGGGCCATGCCCGTGACTGCCCCCGCGGAGTCCGCATGGGCGAGCAGCGTCAGCATCTGCTCGGTCTGGCTGACGATGCCACCCCACATTGAGTTCAAGTCGCGGCCGCGCGTTCGATACAACTGGATTGCATCGGGCCAGCCTGGGTGGACGATGGAATCGAGTGCGTCGGTCACTGACGCTCGATGCTGTTCTGCGACGGGATCACTACTCCCTCCAGGCCTCTGCTCCGCGCTCACGTCCAGGTGAGCGGCGGATGGACGAGTTCGTGCGCGAGCACGAACGCGCCCATGATCTGGTCGTGATCGGGAGCTGTCAAGTCAAAACTCAGAGCATCGACGACGATGACGGCCTCGTCTGTGTTCGGTACAGGCACCAGGTTCTTGGCAACCACTTGCCCACCAATACGCGACGTCGTGTAATCCGACATGTCGACTGGCGAGTGCCTCTGGACCGCGCCGACAAAGTCGTCCGCAAGCACCAGGGTGACCGTGGACGGGGAGCCCATGCCTTGGCTTGAAATCAGTCCGTCGAGGCCAGACTGCACAGCCGTTGCAATCATTTCCACGAACGCGTTCGTCTCCGCGTCCAAAGACTCATGATCGAATACGAGTGTGGTTCCCACATAGCCGAAGGTAGTGCGAGGCGCGACCGACGCCAAGTTCGGCGCTCCGCACGCGTCTGATCGGACCTCTCAGTAGCGCGCCGAGGCCTATCGTGAGTTCGATACTTGGAGGCGTCGCATCAGGGCTTTCGAATGCCACCGGACTTGACGATTGGAGGTCGCCGTTGGTCGTTAGACGTTGCGTTGGTTGGTGACTACACCCCACCTTCTCATCGACTGTTGTTGCAACGACCCTCTGATTCCGCGCACTTCATCCCTTCATCTATTTATCTCTTACGTTCTGTGGTTCTTGTCCCTGTGGGGGCCGCCCGCAAGGCGGACACGAAAATTTTTGTGCAAGGATGATGAAAGCCGGTGGTGGTGTATCAGGACTTGCCGGTTTTCGGATATGTGTACAGACACTGACGTCAGAAACGATGGACGTTGAGATCTTGGCTGAAATGTTGAGGCGCCACGAGGTGCTCACGAAAGCCGACCAGTTGCCACTGCCCAAGAAGAAGACACCACGTCAGCGCATAGTCAAGAAAACCTAGGCACATGGGCGCGTGCGAAAACGACCGTTTGTGACCCACTCGAATTGACCCGATTTTCGTGCCCGGCCCTCTGTGTCAGGCTGGTGTGAGACAGAGGGGATAACCCGCACATCGGAATAAGACCAGCAAGACGACCGGCAAGTTGAGCGCTGGGTATTCTAGATTTCACGGGCATATTTATATGAGGCACGGGTACCGTTTCGCGAGCATCTTTACGTGAGGGACGTCGACTACTGGCGACCATCTCACCCCGCTGAAATCCGAAGAGCCGGTTTGACCTACATTTTGACCATGAGAATTTCTTTGCTCGCCCGGGCCGTTGTAATCGTAACTATTTCAAGCGTTGGCCTCGTGGCCATGCCGGTTTTTGCCACTGCAGCGGGTGCTCCGCCGTACGTGGCGTCATGGAGCCAGGTTCCCGCGAAGGTGACTACCGCGCAGACGGTGTGGGCGCTGAGAAAGACGGCCGGACTGGGGCTTCACTCGACCACCGGCATCGCCTCTGAGGCCTGCAAGGGCCAGCCCGGCTACCTGGTGAGCGCGCTCTACGGCAAAAAGGCGACCAAGGAGATGAACGTACTCCAGCAACCGGCTGCCTCCTGCGCGGACAGTGGCTACACTTGGTATGGAGTCGTAGGGAAGATCACTAAGCCCGGCGCAAAGATTGAGATTTCGGCCCAGTGTGGATGGGACGCTAAAAACAATGAACCAGTAGCCTCGTGGGCCAAGGGCCCGCAGCCATGCAAGGCCGCTGACGTGAAGACCACTGGCGGCCTGATCCACCTCACTCAGACGGCCAAGACCAAGGCGAAATCCAAGAGCGTGGTGTGGATCGAGACCACGGGCCTGACCTATGCGCAGTTGGTCAAGGTCGCCAACGGCTTGAAGCCGCTGTACTAGACGAGGTCTTGGAGTAATTCCTGCAAGCAGTCGGGAGCGACGAGGCTTCCCTTGCTGAGCCTGACCGGATCTAAAATCACTTCATGTGCCTCAGACCTGCAACCTTTTGCAGTGCATTGGGTGAAGATCCAGATCTGTTGAGCCCGCACAGCCCCTCTTACTGGTCGGCAGTCCGCGCGAACTATCCGTTGGAGCTCATGCGAGCGATGCCAGTCATGAGGAAGGGCTTCCACAGGTCGTAGTGCGCTCGTGCCGCCGCGTCGGTGAAGGTCGTCGTCGTGCATGTCCGCAATGATGCAAGCAGCGCGTGCATCTCGCCGCCGTTGCCAGGTGCGGCGCGGAAACGCGCAGCTAAGAAAACGTAGGCAAATGGGCGAGTGCGAAAACGACCGTTTTTGACACACTCGAATTGACCTGTTTTCGCACTTGACATTCCGGGTCATTAATGAGTTTTCGCGTCGCAAGTTTGCGCTCGACCTGCAGGTCAGCAGAGGAAAGGAGGTGATTCGGCGCTCCTCCGGAGTCCACGAGGCAGATCAGTTGATACTGAGGCTGAGTCCCGCCAGCGCCTCGTCGAGCGTGGCTACGTATGGATCGCGACTGCCGATGCTTACTTGGTAAAACTTCTGACCTCCGGGAACGTCTACCGAGAAGGTGAGGTAGCAGGGTGACTTCACCTTCTGTCGAATCCCTCGATCCGCTAACTGTTGACGACGAACCATCACACACCTCCACAATCACGGAGTGTTGCGACGACCAGTTCAATTCACCTGAGCAAATTGGTCCAATGTTGGGTGAGCGTTAACATCTCCAGCTCTTGAGCAATTTCATTGATCGGACGACCGGTTTCGATCACAAACTGGACTGCTTCGACCTTGAACTGTGGTGAAAACTTCCGCCTCTTTTGGGACATGAACCCATCCTCTCGCTAAGAGACAACATGTCCAAGAACCTTGATACACCCCACAACGACAACCTCGGCCTCAACATCCGACGCTCACTCATCGCCTACGACTACTGACCCCTTGGAATCAATCATCTAGACTTCGCGTCATGTCTCCTCGAACCGTTGTGCTGTTGTTCCGGGTCGTAGCGACGGCCGAGGCCGTCTCCTGGGCGGGTCTGCTGACCGGGATGTACTTCAAGTATCTGACGAACGCAGGCGACGTCGGGGTACGGATCGTTGGTCCCATCCACGGCGGCATTTTCGTCGCGTATGTGCTGCTGACCTTCCTGGCGTCACGCGCGGCTGGATGGGGACGATGGGCCACACTGGTGGGACTGGCTTGTTCCGTGCCGCCTTTCGCCACGTTGGCGTTCGAGGTGTGGGCGCATCGAACCGGCCGGCTCTCGATATCGGTGGCGGGTGAACCGGATGGGGGTGTTGGTGACGCTGCTGTCACCTGACCCAATAACGAGGGCCTAGGAGCGTGATTACGAAAGCGCGAACCGGTTGAGGGGGGTGCGGCGGCGAGGCAGCCCAGGCACGCGCGCTATTGACTATGTTTAACGGGTGAGCAATCTCCGAGTACGCGACCGCCTCGCGCCCTATTTTTGGGTGACCAAACCCCGAATCATTGAGTTGCTTCTGGCCACTGCCGTTCCGACTCTTTTTCTGGCGGCTGA
>JBDNFH010000142.1:0-3391 GCA_041689915.1 Candidatus Nanopelagicales bacterium
GGCGCAAAGCATTAGTGTCAACGACATTATTTTGGCCGTACTGACTGGCGCGCTGCGAATTTGGCTGATCGGGCGCGATGCTCTGCCAAGTGGTCAAGAAAAATTCAATGCGTTGGTGCCGGTATCCCTTGACTCAAAAATTGAGGAACCGACGCTGGGCGACTCAGTGAATGCCTATGTAATTGAGTTGCCGGTCGCACTGTTCGAACCGGTTGACCGGCTGATGCGAATTTTTGAGCAAATGTCTGATCTTGATCGAAGCGGTGAATTGCTTGGTGCTCGAGCAATTATTGACATAGCGGGATTCGGCCCAGCCTCGGTACACGCACTCGGTGCTCGAATGGCATCAACGCTGACGCGTCGCGCCTTTGACGTGACTATCACTAACGTGCCCGGTCCACAACATCCGCTTTATGTCGTGGGTTCGCAGATGCTAGCTTCGTATCCGAGTGTGCCGTTAGTGTCAGGTCAAGCCTTGAGCATTGGGCTTACCAGTTACAACGGTGGCCTTTATATCGGACTCATGGCAGATCGCGATGCCCTCGGAGACCTTGACGTCATTGCGGAAAGTATTCGTGACTCAATTGTTGGGTTGCGGGCATCAATTGCTCAGAGGCGTAGTTCACCCGGAGAGAAACACCTGCGGGTGGTTGCTTCCTAATGCCGCGTAGAGCAATTGTCATAGGTGGTGGCGGGGTACTCGGGGGAACGTGGGCCGTGGGTGCATTGAGTGCATTGGAAGCGGAACTCGGTATTGCCGCACGTGATGTAGACCTGCTTGTCGGCACTTCCGCAGGGTCGGTCCTGACGGCCCTGATTGCCTGCGGGGTGAGTACCAGTGAACTTCGTCAGCAATACGGGGAAGAAAGAGTTACCAGCGGCCCACTTGCAGGTTATGAATGGAATCCAACCCGTGCAACAGGTGGTTCCCGGCCAGAGTGGCCGCGAATTTTGCGGCCAGGTTCACCGAAACTATTTGGATCAGGATTGCTAAAATTCGGTGAACTTCCGCTCACCGCAGTGTTGTCGGGTTTGCTGCCACCGGGAGGCAAGAGCCTTGAACGCATTGGACACTTGGTAGATGCCGTGTCGCCATTAGGGGAATGGGCTCAGGGCGCAGGGGGCAACAATCCGACCGTGTGGGTCATTGCAATGGATTATGAAACTGGCAGGCGAGTGGTATTTGGGCGGGCAGGAGCACCCCATGCAAGTTTGTCCGAAGCGGTCATGGCGAGTTGCGCAATCCCTGGTTGGTTTGCGCCTGTTGTGATTGGCAATCGAACCTATGTGGATGGTGGCGCAGTTTCAGCAACCAGCATTGACGTCGTGAGTTATGAAGGTTTTGACGAGGTTTATGTAATCGCCCCGATGTCGCTCACTCAATCGGATCATCCGAAAAGTCTTACGGCCAAATTAGAGCGACTGTGGCGCGGTGTGGTTGCTCGAACTGCCGCAGCGGAAATCGCTGACGTTGTTGCTGACGGTGCGCAGGTCTTCCTCGCTAGCCCATCGACCGAAGACTTGACCGCGATGGGAACCAACTTGATGGATTCAACGCGGAGAAAACTCGTTCTGGAAACTTCTTTGCGAACGAGTCCGCGCACGTGGTCGAAGCAGCGGGTCTAAGCAAACGTTTGGTTAGCGAGTGAGCCACTCGCCGGCAACGCGTTCTTCAGCGGCGAGATAGCGCTGGGTTTGTTCGGCTGCAACTTTTTCGATCTTCCCGCCGATAAATGGAACATTGGCCGTGAATTCGCCTCGGGTTGTGATTGTCGTGTTGCCTACTTGGGTGGGGGTGAGCTCGAGTGTGCCCGTGAAGGTCATGGGACCGGAGAATTCAACACTGACATTCGCGGTCCGACTCCCGTCCGGTGCTGGTACGCTCCACACTTGGGTTTCCGTGACGGTGATGGTGTCGCCAACGAGTGATTTGACGGGTGCAGGTAGATCCGCGGGGAGCACGCGGGTGCTAATCAGGGTTCTGTTTTCGTTCGCGCTGGCTTGGTCGACGGTTGCCTGGGTCGAAAGTGAACCGGTTGCCGCACATTTCGCCAAGATGAATTCCACTTGGGCGAGAACTGCAAATACTTCGAGCGGGCTGGCCGTGAAATTTTGGGTGAATTCAAACTTCGTGGGCATGTGAAATTCAACTCCTTCGTCCGCGATTCACGTTCCGGCACTAGCGTAGGGGTGTGAGTTCCCCACGCGCGTTGTTCCCGGATTTAGTCCCGCTTATTGCTCAACGGCTCTTTCGAAATCAATCGAGTGTTGATTTGGGATTTGAAGCAAGCGACCCAATGGCAATTGAACAGGCCGCAGACATGCTGGCGTGGGCGCACATCCGACCAAATGGGGTGCATGGGGAGACCTTGGTTCGGGCATGGACGCCGGATCTGCCGGGGGTGAGTTACTCGGTTGTTGAAATTGTCACCGACGATATGCCCTTTCTTGTTGACTCGGTTACGTCAGAACTAACACGTGAGGGGCGGGCAATTCAACTAGTTGCACATCCGCTTTTTGCTGTGACGCGTGATGCATCACATCAGTTAAATGCAATTCATGAACTCGATGTAAACGAAATTAAAAAGGGAATGACCGCAGAGTCGTGGATGCGAATTCACGTCGAGCGAGATTTCATTTCCGATGACCTCAGTGAAGTTGTCACAGGAGTTGGGTTAGTTCTTGCTGATGTGCGCAAGAGCGTCAACGACTGGAATTCAATGCGCACCAAGGCGATTGATGTTTCAGGTGACTTGCGTCGCATGCCACCTGCCGGCATTGATCCAGTTGACCTTGAGGAATCTATTGCACTTTTAGAATGGCTCGCCCAGGACAGTTTTACTTTCATTGGTTACCGCGAATACGATCTCGTGGACGTTGATGGCGAGGACGCCTTGCGCCCAGTTCACGGAACCGGACTTGGCGTATTGAGAGAAAGTCCCAATGAGGATCTCTCGGAGAGTTTCGCCATCTTGCCCCGAGCGGTGCGGGCTCGGGCGCGGGAAAAGACTGTATTGGTTTTGAGTAAGGCAAACTCCCGGTCAACTATTCACCGCCCCGCCTATTTGGACTATATCGGCATTAAGAAATTTGATGCACAAGGAAATGTTGTTGGCGAGTGCCGTTTCCTGGGTCTTTTTACCGCCCGCGCGTACTCCGACGGCGTCACGGATATTCCAGTATTACGCGCCAAATACCAAGAAGTCGAAAGAAATCTTGATTACGTTGTGGGGTCTCACAGCGCCAAAGACCTTGAGGCTTTCCTGGATACCTATCCGCGTGATGAACTCTTTCAAATTGATGTTGACAACTTAACGCAGATCGCTAAATCGGTCCTGTATTTACAGGAGCGGCGGCAAACAAAACTGTATGTCCGCTATGACCCCTATGA
>JBDNFH010000143.1:0-38993 GCA_041689915.1 Candidatus Nanopelagicales bacterium
GAGAAATTCATCCCCGCCCTCACAGACGAGGCTTTCTTTCTCAAAACTGGTAAACTCAATGTTGATGACAATCCGCGTTCGGCACAACTCTATGACGCGAGTTCAATCCCAACGCTGGTCATGGTCCGTAATGGTCAGGTCGTCGATCGCGTGATTGGTGCGCAACCAGAGCCGGTACTGGCGGCCAAGATTGATCAACACTTAAGCGCTACCGCGTGAAACGCTCCGCCGATGTAGTAGTTGTAGGTGCCGGTGTCGTCGGGCTGGCGTTGGCCAATCGCTGGCTGGAAGTAAACCCGAGCGATTTGGTAATCATTTTGGAAAAGGAAAATGAATTGGCATTACATGCTTCGGGTCGAAATAGCGGGGTTTTGCATGCTGGTTTTTATTACGCGCCGGATTCACTCAAAGCCCAATTGACCCGTGATGGAAATGCGATGCTTCGTGAATTTTGTGCCGAGGCCGGTGTTCGCGTAAAGGACACAGGCAAAGTGGTGGTGACAACATCTGCTGAGCAATTGCCCGCTTTAGAAACGCTGTTTTCGCGGGGAGTTGCTAATGGCGTTGAACTTGAACGAATTGATGAGGCGCAACTACATGAACTTGAGCCGCTGGCCCGGACAGTTTCCGCAGCTTTGTGGTCACCAACAACCGGGGTTGCTAACCCAGTTGAAGTTGTAAATGCACTGGCGCAGCGTGTTCGTGCTCGCGGTGGTGAAATTCTCTTGGGCGCACAGGTCGTGGGGGCTGAGCCCGGGCTGGTGACCTTGAAAAATGGCGCACAGATTTCGTGTGGGCACCTGATCAACGCTGCCGGGCTTTACGCGGACACGGTTGCCCACTGGTTTGGAGTAGGCACCGACTACCGCATGTTGCCATTTAAAGGTTTGTATTGGTATGGCAATTGGTCGGCAGATCGACTTCGACGTCATATCTATCCCGTTCCTGATTCTCGCAATCCATTCCTTGGTGTGCACTTGACGGTAACGGTGAATGGCCGCGCGAAAATTGGGCCAACAGCCATTCCTTCGCTCTGGCGCGAGGACTACGGAGTCGTGTCGGGGTTTAGTGCAAGGGAACTGGTTGGGGTGGCTCGGTCATTCCCCCGTTTCGCAGCGAGCAAGGAGCACGACGTGCTCGGACTGATTCGCACCGAATTACCAAAATATTCGCAGAGACATCTGGTGAATCAGGCAAAAGCACTTGCGCCAACCGTTCGTCCACGCGATTTTACAGAAAAGGGACGGCCTGGAGTTCGGGCCCAACTACTGCACGTGCCCACGGGAAAACTAGAAATGGACTTTGTCGTGGAATCGGGTGTGCAATCAACACATATTCTCAATGCTGTTTCGCCTGCTTGGACGAGTTCCTTGGCATTTGCACAGCATGTTGTTGCGGGTATTGTTGGTTGATTTCCCGCAGTTCATCGATAAATCCCAAAAATATCGTTTTTATGTCTCAATGCGATTGAGTCCGGTCGTATTTGAGAGATAGAGTGGGGTTCGCAGCAGTTGCATTCACTAACCCAACTACCGAGTCAGAACGGTTATATAGAGACATGATGCGCACGGTTATGGTCGTCGAAGACGACGATGCAATCCGTATGGTTCTCCGCACCAACCTGGAAGACGAGGGATATCGAGTCTTAGAGGCCGTAACGGCGGAACAGGGGCTGGTAATTGTTCAAGACGAGCAACCTGATGTCGTGCTGGTTGACCTGCGACTGCCGGGAATTCACGGCCTCGACCTGGTGCGTTCCCTTCGTGCGACCAGTTCAGTACCAATTGTGATTGTGACAGCTCAAACCGACAGCCACGACGTCGTTGCCGGGCTTGAAGCTGGCGCTGACGACTACGTGACCAAGCCGTTTGTCGCTAAGGAACTCATGGCGCGGATTCGCACCCAATTGCGACGGTCAACGCAGGAAGACGACGTTGCCGAGTCCATGGTCTGTGGGCCGATTGAGTTACGAACCGATACGGCAGAAGTCGTTCGTAATGGTGAAGTCATCCCAGTCTCGCGCATTGAGTTTTATGTATTAGCCGAATTGATCAGCGCCCAAGGCCGAGTACTCAGCCGCGACCACCTGCTGCGCAAAGTGTGGGGCTACGGCAATGCAGGTGACGGTCGCGTTGTTGACAACCTGATTTATCGGTTGCGCAATAAAATCGAAGAAGACTCGGCTAACCCCGAGCTCCTGCTCACCGTTCGGGGTTTTGGTTACCGAATGAAAGCTTAAATGCGTTTCGGACTTCGAGCCCGAGTCGCGTTGGCATTTGGTTTGCTTTCGCTAGTTATTGCTGGCGCCGTTACTGGTGCCACCTACAGTGTTGCTCGCTGGTATTTGCTCAATCAACGTGAAGCCTCGGCAATTACTCGTGCTGTTTTAGATTCACGCTCGGTAGCGGCATCTTTGACTTCTGGGCTCTCACCGGTTGTGGCCCTTGAGCAGGTTCCATCTGTTGGAACTTCGCAACCCATGGTCCAAGTACAAGGGGTTTGGTACACCTCCGGCGTGACCGTTCCGCCTGATTCCTTGCCTTCGTCGCTACTCGCGGTCGCTGCAAAAGATGGTGGAGCACAGCATCGAACAACTATTGGCGACGAAGAGTATCTGCTAGTAGCAATCCAGCTGGACACCGGCATTTATGTTGAAGTGTTTCCCATGCGCGACCTCGACCTTGTGCTGACAATCGGTGGCTGGCTGCTTTTTGTTGAAACTCTGCTTGCCGGAATCGTAGGAATATTTATTGGACGTTACACATTCGCGCGAATTATTCGTCCGCTATTACGACTTGGTGCTGGTGCCAGGCGCATTGCAAGTGGCGAGTTTTCCACTCGGATTCCGTTAACGCGTGATCCAGACCTTGATCCGATTGCGGCTTCATTTAATGGCATGGCCGAGTCGGTTCAGTCCCGGATCAAACGCGAACAACGCTTTAGTGCCAACGTTTCACACGAATTGCGTTCACCACTAACGGCGGTAGTCGGCACGGTTGAGCTACTCGAACGCAATCTTGAAGACTTACCAGAACGTGAGCAGCGACTGATTGGCACTTTACAAACCCAGACCGCGCGCATGTCTCAAATGTTGCTTGATCTTTTAGAAATCAGTCGGATTGGCAATGACGCTCCGCTGCTCAAAGAAACTGTCAGTGTGACAACGTTGTGCCTTGATGCAATTCACGTGCGTGGTCTGCCTGAAGACTTGATCCACGTTGATGACTCTGATGACCATTTGATCACAACCGACACACGTCGCTTTGAACGAATTGTTGGCAACCTGATTGACAATGCGAATCGACATGGTGGAGGAATCACTGCAATTCGGATTGTGCGGATAACTGACGCAGATCCGCAACACATTGTGGTGGCGGTTGAAGACCAGGGTCCAGGAATCCCGATCAATGAAGTACCCAAACTCTTTGAACCTTTTACACGTGGTGAAGACGCTAAGGAAACTTCGGGTGCGGGTCTTGGTCTGGCAATTGCAATTGAACAGGCGCAGCTACTCGAAGTTGAACTGCGCGTTGAGAGTGTGGATCCGCACGGAGCTCGTTTCGTCATGGAGATCCCGGTTGCCGTCAAACTCGATGTGAGCGAGTTGCCAGAGGAGCAACGCGAATCGGCGGAGCAAAATGAATAGGTGTTGGTTCAACCAAGAAATTTCATTGCGCTGCATTGCAGCGTGGAGTGGAACTGCGGCGTTATGCATCGCATTGGTGTCCTGTGGTGTGCCAACCCAAGATCTCGCCCAGCCACTTGCCAGCGGTGTGATCGCGCCACCGGCTTTACCGGCAACTCCGAGCCCTACGCCAACCGATCCGCAAACAAGCGAGCCTTCCCCGATGGCGTCTGCTCAACCGGCGAAGTTGTGGTTCGCCGGTGATGCTGGATTGGTGCCGGTACTTACACCCGTGTCCCCGGCTGGCAGTGCCGAGGCGATCATCGCGGGCCTAGTTGCCGGTCCCCCAGAAAATAAGCAACTGCGAACGGTCGTGGTTGACCCGCTTACGGGGCTGCCACTGATCTCAGTGTTTCTCGATGAACCTGGGGAGACGACCAATCCAGGTGATGTAAATATTGCGCTTTCACCAGAGTTCGCGGCCCTGCCACCCAATGAGCAGGTGTTGGTCCTGGGCCAGGTCGCGTTGAGCATTACCGGTGAAGGATTGGGCACCGTGGCTTTCGTTGATCAAACCGGCTCACCGGTTGCGGTGCCTTTGCCCGACGGGCGGCTACTTGACCGGCCGGCATCGATCTCCGACTACATCTCACTGGTCGCTTAAACCTTAAGCCTCAAGCACCGAGAAGGCGCCCCATGCCCGTGTAGCTGCGGCCCCACCAGGATCCGGTGATTGGACGAATGCCTACGCGCTTGCCAGCATTCGGGGCATCGATCATTTTACCGTTGCCAATGTAAATGCCAACGTGATGCGCACCGTTTTTAAAGAAGAACACTAGGTCACCCGGTTGGGCATTGCTTTTCTTGACTTTCTGCACCTGTTTGTATTGCGCCTTGGAATAGTGGGGAAGTGTCTTGCCCGTGACTTGTTGGTAAACGTAGCGAACTAAGCCCGAGCAATCGAATGCATCAGGGCCGGAGCGGCCCGCACGGTAGGAGTCACCGATTTGCTTGCGGGCGAATTTGACCAGCTTGTCGCGAACTACGCGAACCTTGGCCTTTTTGCCGGCCGCGCGGTTGATCTTGGTGAGACGGATCGTCTCATTTTTGGTTGCCTCGAGTGATCGAACCGCGAATTCACCAGGGGCGGCGGCGCGGTCAGCGGTCTGGGTAACTCGAGTCTGGATAACCTGCGCGGGGACGGCTGCGTTGGCGGTGCTTGACGTCATGGTGACCAGGCCGATCACGCTCATCAACATAGCCAACAACATGGCCGTGCGGGAAATAACATGCTGACGTGACTCTGTGCTTGTCGCTGTGCTTGTCGCTGTGTTTGATCTGGTACTTGATGCGGTGCGGGACTCTGAACCCAGGGAAGCAGGTTCAGTACTCATCTTGCGGACCATCTGATCTCCTCGTCCCCCGACTTGGCGGCTCACGATCTGTGGGCGTGCATTTCGTGCTACCCGAAAGTGAGTTTGTGGTTGATCTCAATTTGTTCCCAAATTGATCTCAATCACTAGGTCAGGGTGCGACGCTAGAGTCATTTCAAAAATAACGGAAATGTAACGTTCGTTTATCGGACGCTACTGCGACAGGTCTGTGACATAAGTCACGAGCAGTTCCTCATGGAATTGATCGGTCCAAATGACCGTCAAATCAGCGGATTTGGGGCCTTTTGGTTTGCGGTGCTGCCGGTGTCGCGTCGCTTGCGTGGGTAGGCTCTAACCCGTGGATCACCAAGTTGACAACACCGCATCGCAGCGAGCCGTGGTCGCCAAGGGCATGATCTTTGTCGGGGCCGCGACCTTATTGGGAAACGGCACCGCCTACCTGTTGAGCATGATTTCGGCCCGAATCTTGGATCCGGCCGACTTCGGCGCACTCGGCGCCCTGTTAGGACTCCTGGTCATCATTGCCACGCTAGGAATCTCAACCCAAGCCCTCACCGCTCGGCGGGTTTCCACCGCACCTGCGAGCGAACGCAAGGACGTCGAGGGTCAAGCCATCCGACTGTCAATCCTCGTCGCCATAACGATTGGAATTGGCGCGGCGGTAATTGCCTGGCCGGTCAGCGTGGTCTTTGCGATTCCAATCCTGGCCGTTTTCACCGGCGTTGCCTCACTGGGCTGTGTCGTGATCGGCTCGGCCGCCATGGGGATCGCCCAGGGTCGCGAGGAACACATCAAGCTCTCGGTCGCATTCATTGCTAATACAGCCGGACGAGCATTTGGCGGAATCGTCGGTGTTGTTCTCCTGCAAAGTGTTACCGGCGTTGGCTTCGGAATTTTGATCGGTTGCGCGGTTGGCGCTGCTATCGCTTATCAATTAATATCGCCAAAAACATTTAGTACACAACTTAAAGATGGCATTGGGATTGAATTCGGCCACATTGCCCATGCATTAATTGTGCTGTTCACCCTGACAAATATTGACGTGCTTCTTGCTCGACTGTTCCTCAGCGAAGACCTTTCGGGCGAATATTCCGTCGGTGTGCTCCTTGCAAAGATCGCATTCTTCCTACCAAATGCAATCATCATTGTACTGTTCCCGAAAATGAGCGGTGGGGATTCACACCGCGCCCTCTACATTGCAACCGGGCTGACCGCCATGGTCGGCGTTGTCATCACCCTCGCGAGTGTGTTTGCCGGTGATCTGGTCATTGGCATTCTCGGGGGATCGCAATACAGAGATCTTGGATCAGAAGCGTGGCTATTCGCGCTCGAAGGCTCAGCTTTCGCACTCGTTCAAGTGCTTCTCTATGCCCGCCTGGCCGCTCAAGATCGTCGAGCGGTGCTTGCAGTTTGGGGCGCCCTCGCGGTGCTTGCGGTAATTGTCGTTGGCTGGCGTCACAACAGTGTCGCTGAAATTGTTACCAGTGTTGTCGCGGTCTCCCTGGCGCTAACGGTTGTCGGTTTCATCCTCGACCGACGCCAAACAGTGCGAGTAAACATTCCCATTGAAGCGGCGGAGTAATCAATTATTGAAATGCTGCATGGCCCAGTTGTTCTGCTTCCTCTTCAAGTGCGACCACCAAAAGGGGTAGGTCGGTGCCATGAATAGGCCAGCGGGTACGGGCATGGCGCCTCTTTGATGCAGTATCTGAAAACATTTTTTGACCGTCCCCTAGAGTTAATGCGCTCATGTAACTGGCGAGGTGGCAGAGCGGCCGAATGCAGGCGCCTTGAAAGCGCCCGAGGGGAAACTCTCCGGGGGTTCAAATCCCTCCCTCGCCGCACAAGTGAAGGTCCCGGGACGGTCATAGATTGACGAAAATTGATGCCCGTCCCGGGACCTATGCATATTTACGGGATTACTCGAAGGGATACGCTGCCTTCCGTGCTCAGGCTTGCATTCTTGATCGTGATAGATATTGCGATCGTGGCTGGAATCTCAATTGGAGTGGGTGCAACCGCCCCTCGCTGGAGAGGGCACTGGCTCACGCGAGATTTTGGACCGCTGCACCTAGCGCCTTGGGAGTCCCCGCAATTCTTTCGAGCAATGAAGACGAAAAAGCTGGCCGCACGGCTCCCCGAACTTGGCGCAACCTTTGGTGGCGCAGCCAAGAACGAATTACCAGGCCGCGACGCAGCGCACATAGATCTGTACTTGATTGAATTGCGCCGAGCCGAATGGGTTCACTGGATTTCACTTTTTAGTTGGATCCCGATTGCATTCTTCAACCCGTGGTACCTGACTCTGTTATTCATGCTGATGTTGATCAGCGGAAACACGCTGTTCCTATTGATCTTGCGACATAACCGGCAGCGTCTTATACAGATCCTCAAGCGTCTTTGCTGAGAGTCGTGTCGGAAATCAATTTTAGAATTTGATCGACCTCGGTTACGAGAGCGTCAGCACTTGTGAGCAATTCTGGATTGGTTCTCAGGGTGAGTCCGATCACCTTCATTCCTGCCCGCTTTGCGGCTGTCACTCCGTGCGGGCTGTCTTCTATCACAAGACATTTGGTGGGGCTAATGCCTAAACGCGTCGCCGCAAGTAAAAAAATATCTGGATCAGGTTTACCGCGTGAAACATCCTCTCGGGTAAAGATGTATTGCGAGGGAAAATATTCACCAAGGGCAGTCAGGCCGATTCCCAGATTCACTCTTTCCCGCGTGCCGCTGCTACCAATCGCCAGCGGAATCCCTGAGTCACGCAGGGTTTCGAGCAAAGCAGCTATGCCTGAGATGCTCATCAAGGAATTTTCGAAGGCTGTAAATAAGGTTCTGTGAAACTCGGCTGCGAAATTAATGGGATCGAATTCGGGATTTACTTCAACTAAACGCTCGGTAACAGATTCGAAACCGCGACCGAGGTGGTAATTGAAGGCTTCGCTCACAGTTGACTTGATTCCATTCTCATTCAACAATTGAGTGATGATTTCCATAGCGATTAACTCGCTGTCAACGAGAACACCATCATGATCGAAAATCACTGCATCAATTGGGAGACCTTGAAATTCAAAACCATTCATTAGACTTAGGAACCGTCTTTCTCTTGCATTGTGGCAAGAATGTGAACTTGTGACTTGGTGTGCAGATACAAATCTTGGTATTGCTGGAATAAGATTTGATAGGTGTCGAATGTCTCAGGGTTAGGGACTACTTCATGGGAAATCTCGGCCCAGTCAGTGTTCGGGTCAACCAGCCCAGTGCCTATGCCGGCGAGCAAGGCATCACCGTAGCTCGCGCCAATTGTCATTTTCGGAATCAACTGCGAACGGCCGGTAATATCGCTCACAATTTGCGTCCAGAGACCGCCTTGGGTTCCGCCACCAACGGCAACAATGCGAGTAGTTTCTTTCCCACCTGCTGCATCAAATAGCTCAAGGATTTGACGAATGCCAAAACCAATTCCCTCGTAAGTTGCTCGGAAAAGGTGACCACGGGTATGCCGTAAGGAAAGACCGGCAATGACACCGCGTGCTTGCGGATCAAATACCGGGGTGCGCTCACCTGCGAAGTAGGGCAATAGAAGTAGTCCGTCAGATCCTGGTGCGGTAGCTGAAGCTTCCTGCATAAGTTCCTCGAATGTGACCGCACCAAATACATTTTTCATCCACGAGGTCAAACTCCCGGAAGTCGCCATCCCGGCCGCGAATGTATACGTATCTTTCTCAACACCAGCGGTTGTCCACAACAGTGGCGAAGTGCGAAGTGCGGGAAGGACTTGAACCATAAACATTGTAGAGCCGTACATCAACATCAAGTCACCAGGTTTGCGTACACCTGCGCTGTAGGCCTCCGCCCAAGCATCAATGGTTCCCGTGGCTACGGGTGTCCCGACCGGTAGTCCGGTAGCAAGTGAAGCCTGTGGGGTAATAGTCCCTGCGATTTCATGTGGCCACAACAAAGTAGGCATTTCAAGATCTGGGCAAATTTCGTCAACCCAATCGCCGAACCATGCTTGATTCTCGATGTCGTAGAGCGGGTCGCATTGGCTCGCACTGTGATGGTCAAGTACGTAGGCTCCCGTTAGACGAGAAACGATATAGGAATTGGAGTTAAACCACTTCTTACTCTTTCCCCAGATTTCTGGTTCGTTCCGAGAGGCCCACAACATTTTGGGCCCGACCGCTTGGGTGCTTAGTGCTGTTCCGCAACGTTGAACAATTTGCTCGTTACCAAACTTCCTAGTGAGTTCAACAATTTCGGCGGTTGCCCGCATATCAATTCCATAGAGAATCGCGGGACGCAAGGGAGTGCAGTCAGCATCCGTCAGCAGCAGACAGGGCCCCATGCCACTAACACAAACACCCCCAACCTGTGAATCGCCCACATGTTGCATCAACTCTTGCGAGATAGAAATAATTTCGTTCCACCAGAGTGCATCAGCGTCGGCTTCGGCCCAGCCGGGCCGTGGTAGTGAGATCTCATGCGGGATAGATACTTGCGCGACAATCTCACCGCTGGTATCTGTTAGTACACCCTTACTACTTCCCGTGCCAATATCGATGCCGACCAGTAATTGTTTCATGAGTTCACCCCCTGAGAATTGGAGTTTGCTAATTCCTCAAGTACAGCCTGCCCTGTTGTGGCATCCGTGACAAGCTCGTTGATAAATCCAGCGCGAGCGGCGCCAATGATGCTTCGCGCCTTTTCACTACCGATTGCAAGCGCGATTCGTACTGGAATTTTCTTCAGAGTTTGCGCGTCAATTCCAAAGATTCGGTCACTGCCAGGGAAATTCACCGCTTCACCATTGATATCAAAAAAGCGAAGACACACATCTCCAACTGCGCGTTCAAGTAGTTCACTCGAATTCAACGGGATTGCGGCAGAGATTGAGTCTCGCTGCGAGGGTGGTGCGCCAATGCCCAACACCGCACAGCGCGCACGTTGCCACAAATCGAGTATGTGGGCAGTTGACTCGTCGTCGAGCAGGGTTTTGTGTAGTTGCTTTCCGGGTAGAGCCGGTGCATAGAGAAAAGCGGGGTACCCACCAATTCGCTGAGCCATTATTCGGGCAAGTTCATTTGCCTGATACCAAGCCTCTGGCTCATCTTGACCACCTACTGCAGGTGCGACGATTACCCCGGGAGAAGCGGGCAACTCGTGTTCGGTTGTTTCATAGATTGCTTTACCAGTTGCCAGCACCATGATCGATCCAGGGCGTAATCCGGCTCCGCGCAATGCGGTCCCCAATGCGGGTGCGAGCGCGCGACCAATTGCTTTTGGCGGAGCGGGAGCTGCCAGATATACACGGTTAATCCCGAGAGCAGAGGAAAGCTTTGCCGAAAGTTGGGTAAAGGTGGGTTGAGTAAGCGGCGGGATCACAAATTGAACTACACCAAGACGCCGGGCCTCGGTCAGTAAGCGGCTCACCGCCGGCCGGCTTATTGAGAGTTTTGTTGCGATTTCGGCTTGATTCGCTTCCTCTAAGTAGTACATGGTGGCAACGGTATGAAGTAGGCCTAGGGCCTCGAGATCGCTTGACTCGTGGGCGCTCCCTTGGCGAGGTGTCCGATCACGGGAAGTTTCAGAAGTCATACCATGCCTCACTAATTGGACTAAATATACGCTATTCGGGCTCCAAATATTGTATCCGAATTGTTACCAAATTTCACTGCAATTAATTGTTGAACAAATGTACAGTACAAATGTGCAGATGCTGAAGCTTGGGAATAGGAATTAAGTGATGACTCAAATGATGCAGGCGGTCATCTGTAATGGACCACTTGATTACCAACTTGTGCAGCGACCCAAGCCAGTTCCCGAAACTGGTGAGGCCCTAATCAAAGTTGAAGCCGTTGGTATTTGCGCGAGTGATCTCAAGTGTTATCACGGAGCAGCAAAATTTTGGGGAGATGATACTCGGGAGGCTTGGGCAGAACGCGGTGTTATTCCAGGCCACGAGTTCGTTGGAATCGTTGAAGAGATTGATGAAATTGGAAAACAACGCTGGGGAATTGAGGTTGGCGACCGCGTGGTATCCGAGCAGATCGTTCCTTGCGGTGAGTGCCGATACTGCACGCGCGGCGAGTATTGGATGTGCGCACCGCACAATATCTTTGGATTTAAGAAAAAGACCAATGGCGCAATGGCGCAGTATATGGTCTTCCCGAAAGAAGCCCTCGTCCACAAGATCTCAAAGGATGTGCCCCCAGCGCACGCAGCATTTGCTGAGCCACTCTCATGTGCCTTGCATGCGGTTGAGCGCGCAAATATCGGTTTCAATGATGTCGTTGTTGTTGCAGGCTGTGGCCCAATTGGTTTAGGAATGGTTGCCGGTGCAAAAGCTAAATCTCCCGTAAAAATAATAGCACTCGACATGTCTGAGGAAAAACTAGAATTAGCTCGCTTAAGTGGTGCGGACATCACAATTAATATTTCCCAGGAAGATCCTGTCGCCGCAGTCAAAGCACTTACCGAGGGTTACGGCGCCGACATTTACCTTGATGGGAGTGGACACCCTTCAGCGGTAATCCAAGGGCTAAGCCTGCTGCGAAAATTAGGCACGTATGTTGAATATAGCGTTTTTGGATCGGACGTAACCGTCGACTGGACAATCATCAGCGACGATAAAGAACTCGATGTTCTCGGTGCGCACCTTGGGCCACACTGCTGGCCCGCAGCCATCCGCATGATCGAACAGGGTGACCTGCCTCTTGATCGAATCTGCACGCATCAACTTCCCCTGTCCGAATTTAAACAAGGGCTGGATCTCGTTGCGGACGGATCTAGTTCGATCAAGGTGTCCTTGATTCCCTAATCACATCAAGGATGTCAAAACTCAATAAATGTACGGTTGATCCGTGCGGAGAATACGCGCAACACCGCGCAAAATGAAGGGACAGAAATGGAAAAAAGGAGAATAGGCCGGATTTTTCTCGCCGGTTCAGCAGCGATGCTGCTCACGCTGACCGCGTGCAGTTCAAGTGATGACACTGCAGCTACAAGTAGCGAAAGCACTTCAGAGGGTACCGACACTGCCACCGGCGAGTGTGTAACCGAAGGCCAAGTTGGCTTCCTCATGCCTGACCTTGCATCAACCCGTTACGAAGAACAGGATGCCCCTTTGTTCATTGCCAAAATGGCTGAACTGAGCCCAGGCATTGAGGTTCTTTACCAAAACGCGGATGCAGATCCGGCAAAGCAGCAGCAACAAGCAGATGCAATGATCGCTCAAGGCGTCAGCGCAATTGTGCTCGACGCTGTTGACACTGCAGCTGCAGCTTCAATCGTTGTTAATGCACAGGCTGCAGGCATCCCGGTCCTCACCTACGACCGTCCAATCGTTTCAGCCCCAGCCGACTTCTACATCTCATTTGATAATGAAGGTATTGGACGCGCGATTGCTGAATCACTCGTTCAGAAGCTTGATGCAGATGGTGCAACTGGTGGACTGCTGATCGTTGGCGGTTCACCAACAGATGACGCAGCCGGCTTGATCAAGAAGGGCATGCAGTCAGGTGTTGAAGGCAGTTCCTACGAGGTACTCGCCGAGTTTGATACTCCTGAATGGGATCCAGCTCAGGCACAAGAGTGGGTCGCAGGCCAGATCACGCAGTTCGGTGACCAAATTGTTGGCATCGTCGCAGCAAATGACGGCACCGGCGGTGGCTCAATCTCAGCACTCAAGGCAGCTGGCGTAGATCCAATTCCACCAGTGACCGGAAACGATGCCGAAATCGCTGCAGTACAGCGAGTTGTTTCAGGATCACAGTACAACACGATTTCCAAGCCAATCAGCATTGTTGCTGGCGCGGCAGCAGAAGCAGTGAATTCATTCCTTTGTGGTGGCGCACCTGAGTCTGAGGTCGTGCTCTATGACACGCCTTCCAAGTTGTTCACCCCAACGGTAGTAACGAAGGAAAACGTCAAGGAAGTCATCTTTGACGGTGGCATCTACACATTTGATCAGGTTTGCACCGGCGAATACGCCGACGCCTGTTCAGCACTGGGCATCTCCTAATTCGATTTGAATTAGCCTAATTGCGCTACATGTCGGTGCGATTCCCACCAAAATGGGGGTCGCACCGACACTCAATTACTCGTTACTCGTTACTCGTTACTCGGTTTGGGGAGATAGATCCGCATGGTCCTGGAAGAAGGCAATGTCCTTTCAATGCGACATATTTCCAAGTCTTTTGGTGCAGTTGCTGCTTTGACCGATGCGAACTTGGATGTCAACAGGGGTGAGGTGCTGGCCCTCGTTGGAGACAATGGCGCAGGCAAGTCAACGTTGATCAAGATCCTCTCCGGGGTTTTTCCCGGCGACTCGGGAACAATTTCAATTGATGGTGCCCCACGTCAGATTCATTCTCCAGCAGATGCAAGGTCTGCAGGAATCGCAACGGTCTATCAGGACCTTGCACTCTGTGACAATCTCACAGTTGTCAACAACCTTTTCCTTGGTCAGGAAATTGACCCGCTCAACATGAATGAAGTAGCCATGGAAATCAAGTCATGGGAACTACTTCGCCAATTGTCCGCTAAAATTCCATCGGTTCGGGTCCCGATCGCATCACTCTCTGGTGGTCAGCGGCAGACAGTTGCGATCGCGCGATCGCTACTTGGTGAGCCCTCACTAATCCTCTTGGACGAACCAACTGCCGCCCTGGGTGTGGCCCAGACTGCTGAAGTGCTCAACCTCATCGAGCGACTCAAAGAAAACGGACTAGGCGTCATCATGATCACGCACAACATGGCCGATGTCAGAGCGGTATCTGATTGCGTGGCAGTTCTTCGCCTTGGCAGTAACAACGGCTACTTCACAACCTCAGAAGTTGATGACTCCGACCTCGTTGCGGCAATTACAGGAGCCACCGACAACGCGGTTACCCAACGAGCCGCACGCAAGCATGAAACAGAAGGGCCTGATCGTGTCCATTGATGCACCCAATGAAGTGAATTCACAAGGACCAATTGACCAGCAAGATGAACGCCTTGCCAACCGGAAGGGTTTGGCGGGTGCCATCAAGGGTTCAATCACAAGTGTCAAAGATGGTGAGCTTGGATTCCTTCCTGTTGTGATCGGTCTAGTAATCATCGCCATTATTTTTCAGTCTCTGAATTCCACTTTCCTTTCCCCGGCAAACCTGTCCAACTTGCTTATGCAGTCTTCTGCCGTTGGAGTAATTGCGCTAGGCATTGTGTGTGTCCTGCTGGTGGGAGAAATTGACCTCTCCGTTGGCTCGGTGAGTGGACTCTCGGCCGCCGTCTTCGCAGTATTTTTGACAAACTTGGGCTTACCAACTGTTGTCGGAATCGTGGCTGCGATTGCTGTGGGAGCCGTCATTGGACTGAGTTACTCGTCCATCTTCAACAGATTCGGCGTTCCTTCATTTGTTATTACCTTGGCGGGTCTCCTGGCTGTTTTTGGCCTGCAAATTTTGGTTCTCAAACCTGCCGGAACAATCAACATTCCATTTGACAATCCCCTTGTTAATTTCGGGCAACTGGCTTTCGTTCCCTCATTGGTTTCCTACTTACTGTGTGCAGCTTTGGCTGGAGGCTATTTCCTCAGCCGCTGGAAATTGAGGAGATCCCGGGCCCAAGGCAATCTCTCACACCGCTCCACTAAATCAATTGGAGCCACAGCGATTGCTATTTTTATTGGTCTGGCCGCTATCTCTGCGTATCTGAACCAAGGCCGCGGTATTGGCTGGATGTTTGTAACCTTCCTTGCGTTAGTGCTGTTTATGAACCACCTTTTAATGCGCACCTCGTGGGGTCGCTCGGTCTATGCGGTTGGTGGTAGCAAAGAGGCCGCACGGCGCTCAGGAATTAACGTGCGTCGTGTTTACGTATCCGTATTTGTTGCCTGTTCTTCGCTTGCCGCGATCGGTGGGCTATTTGCGGCCGGACGTTTGGCATCGGCTGCCCAAAGCAGTGGCGCTGGTGACACCAACCTGACTGCTATTGCAGCAGCTGTGATCGGTGGCACCAGCCTTTTTGGAGGTAGAGGATCAGCATTCTCGGCTCTTCTCGGCGTGATCGTAATTACCGCGATCGCCAATGGGCTAATCCTGCTTAATCTAGAGTCTGATGTCCGTTACATGGTCACAGGTGGCGTGCTCCTATTGGCGGTAACCCTTGATGCGATTTCCCGTCGCGCCAGAACGGCACACGGACGGGCCTAAATGGTGGAGGCATCGATTACGAATCGATACTTCACGTCGCTGTTAACCACGCGATCCCAAGCGGTGTTGACGTCCTTGGCGTCGATCACTTCGATGTCTGATCCAATACCGTGCTCGGCGCAGAAGTTGAGCATCTCTTGGGTTTCCTTGATGCCTCCGATAGTGGACCCAGCCAAACTTCTCCTGGCTGCAAAAAACGAGAAAGTACGCACAGACAGGGCATCGGTTGGGACTCCTACCAGGACCATGGTGCCATCGAGGGTGAGGAGTGAAAGGTATCGGTCAATATCCAAATTAGCCGAAACCGTATTGATGATCAAGTTAAATGAATTGCGGGCTGCTTTCATGGCTTCGTTGTCCGATGACAATAGGAAATGATCAGCTCCGAGCCGTAACGCATCTTCTTCTTTGTGCGGTGAGTGGCTGATCAGGGTTACCTCAGCACCCATTGCGTGCGCGATTTTGACACCCATATGTCCTAGCCCACCAAGTCCAACAATTCCTACGCGAACCCCTGGACCAGCACCCCAGTTGCTCAATGGGGAGTACAAGGTGATCCCTGCGCACAGCAATGGTGCGGCGATGTCGAGCCCTAAGTTGTCTGGAATTAAAAGTCCGTAATCTTCATCAACAACGATTGCAGTCGAGTAGCCGCCGTAGGTAAGTGTTTCTTTATCGGTTTCCCGTCCGTTGTAGGTAACAGCTATGTGCCCTAGGCAATACTGTTCTAGGCCTGCCTTGCAGTTGTCACATTCACGGCAGGAGTCGACGAAGCAACCGACTCCGGCATGGTCGCCGACCTTGAATTTGGTGACAGCTGAACCAACTTCGGTGACAACTCCGGCAATTTCGTGTCCCGGCACCATGGGGAAAATTGCTTGACCCCACTCTTCTCGGGCTTGGTGGATGTCTGAGTGACAGATCCCGGAAAATTTAATGTCAATCAAAATGTCGTGGGGTCGCAAGTCGCGGCGTTCGATTGTTGTTAGCTCTAGTGGTGCTCCAGCGGTTGGTGCTGCATAGGCAGAAACTTTCACGTGGCTCCTTATTATTGTGGCAGTTGCCAGACTCGAGCACCGCCAACCAGTGCTGCTGTATTAGGAACAATAACAACGTCGTCACCTAGTCGCGCAATCGCGCTGGGTGTGAGTGCGCGAGCATTGCCACCGCCGAGATAGAGACGGTCCCACAGGAACACAGGTCTTAAAACGTCAACGGCTCGTGCAACCCTGCGTGACCACAGTGCGTCACCTAGGCGCTTGCGTTCATGCTCACCTATATAAGTGTCATAGGAAAGCCCCCACCGAACCGGTGCCTGGGACAGTTCCAAGTGCGGCGCTAAAACTCCACCGTCAAATATTGCGCTACCCAATCCAGTCCCAAGTGTTAATACCAGTTCAAGCCCGGCACCGGCGATAACACCTGCCCCATGAATCTCGGCGTCGTTGAGAACAATCGTTGGCATATTCCAGGCTTTGGTCAAAATGGTGCGGACATCAAAATTCTCCCACTGCTCAACAAGCTCGGGGACAATCTTTGACCGTGGTCCGGACCGAGTGATGTAGTGCGGGGTGGTGATGACGACTCCGTGTCGAATCATTCCTGGCAAACCAACTGTTGCGCGTTGGGCCGAAGGCAGTTGACCTGCTAAATCAAGCAGTGTTGAAACGAATAATTCGGTGCTCAGTGGATACGGGGTGGGAACTCGAATCGGTGCACTTCGCATGGTGCCAGCGGCATCAAGGACCGACCCTTTAATGCCCCCGCCACCACAATCGATGGCGAGTGTGTATATCTCCTCATGCCCCATTGCACTGCCCATGACCGGCAAGTGTGCCCTAAATGATCAGGCATTAGGCTAAGCGGGCTGCTTTCGGCCTTTGTCCCGGTGACTCACCGGAAACTCAGTTTGGAATTGGCGTGGAGGCGTCGCCTAGCCCGGTTTATGGCGCCGCACTGCTAATGCGGTTTGGGTTCATTCCCATCGAGGGTTCAAATCCCTCCGCCTCCGCTGTGTACTACTGCGCTCGCTAGACTCGCGCACTGCACATGTTCGGCGCCCGTAGCTCAACGGATAGAGCATCTGACTACGGATCAGAAGGTTGGGAGTTCGAATCTCTCCGGGCGCACTTCCCCCCACCCCCCTCCGCCGACTTTCCCAGTTCCTGGGAAAGTCGGACTTTTTTTGTGGAATTTCATCCCTTTTTGTCTAAGTCATCCGGGTTGATCTGGTAGTTCCCCGTAATTCGTGTCCCAGACGGTGCCTCGCGCACGGGCGAGCCCGTCTACCTGACCGGGCGCGGCGGCACCGTTGCGGTGGTCGTGGGCCCGGAAGTTTTCGAAAAATTCCTCAATGACGCTGAAGACGCCCTCGACAGAACCGAACTCACCATTTCGCAAGAAGAGGACAACTACATTCCTTGGGAGCAGGTCAAGGCTGACCTCGGTCTGAGGCGTGCCCGCGATATGAGGTTCGGATCGCCAAGCGTGCGGCTAAGTCCTAGGCCTCAATGCAGAGACGTGAGCAACAGCGGGTGCGTGCAGCTATCGAGTTACTAGCAGAGGATCCACGATCACCTGCCTGCCTGCCTGCCTGCGTTGCGATGCAGGGACAGGACTCGGTTTATCGTGTGCGAGTCGGAGATTACCTAATCGTTTACGAGGTGGTGGAAAAAGTTCTTCTCATCCAGGTTGTCAGAGTCGGCCACCGACGCGAGGTCTCGCGCTAGCACTGTGCCTCGCCCCAATTCGTCCATAAAAATGCTTAAACTTGTAGCCATGACTTTCCCCGTGATTGAAGGAATGCGAACGATCGAGTTTGGTAATTCTGGTGAACAAAGGCAGCGACTAATTGACTTCCTGGTCAACGGAAATAAGCGCGCGACGGCCGGACTCATTACTGATTATGAACTCGAGAGCGAACCAATTGAACATGTTGGTGAACGCCTGGACATTATCAACACCGACGGTTCTCTAGCGGCGGTTGTTGAAATAACCCGAGTTGAGGTTGTGCGATTCGCCGAGGTTCCCGACTAGTTCGCTCCGGCTGTAGCTGAGGGAGATCTTTCTGGTGACGATTTTAGGGCGTCACGCCTCCCGTACTGGACCAGTTTCGGTGAGAGCGTTATGAGTGACACTGCGACAGTCACTACCTACTTCGAAATCGTGGAGACTAGAACCTGAGGCAGGTTACGTGCGATCAGTGCGGGTGTCTTCTGATCCCGATGTGCATGATTCTCGTTTAAGAGGACCCGAGAAGGGCGACACCAGCGGCGCGCGCCGCGCTTGCCAGAGCCTTGTCGCGGGTAGCGAGAGGGATGTCCAGGGATCGTGCCAGTTGCAGGTAAGCGGCATCGTATGCAGTCAATCCGGACACTTCGGCTTGCGCAACGAGTTCAAGTATTTCGGGACCGGGCGGCGCCAAGCGAATATCCAAGATGGCTAGATCGGCAGTGAATGCCTCGATGTCGGCGACGCTTAAGCGCGCCCTGCGTAGACCAACGAGGAGTCCGTTGGCTACTTCATACGACCACAGGGGCGGGACCCACGCGTGACCTGATATCAGGCTGTTTTGGATGGCATCAGATTGCTCATCGGCTTCGTCGGTGAAGGCCCAGGCCAGAGTCGTCGATGCATCAAGAACCATCGAAGTTGTCATTTTCGACCTTGTGAGATTGCTTCTTGAGCGGAAATCCCAAGAGTTCGGCCAGCTCGGGCCTGCTGCATTCGCTCCACTGCTTCACGCCGCAACTGCTGCGACGCAATTGCGATGGGTTGAATGCGAGCGATCGGATGGCCGTGTCGAGTGATGGTGACCACCTGGCCCGCCACAACGTTGTCAAGAACAGATGACAAGTGGGTCTTCAGTTCATAGACACCAATTGAGTCTGAGGAAAAGGAGTAGTCCACGCGAGCTTTCATTTAATCAGACTAGCCTCTGGTCTGCTTATAGTCAACTCATGTCGAGGGTTTCGGTCGCACTGGCCTGCATTGTTCTGCCACCGGAAAAGCCCTCTTAGCCTTTAACTCCCCGCACGTTCTTGATGCGGTGATTGAAAAAGACCTCAAACGAATGACTCCAAAAACAATCATCAATCCAAAATTATTGCGCGAGAAGATCCAGGAAGTGCAAAAGGAAAAATATGCAATTGAAAGTGAAGAGTTAACGACCGAATTGGATTGGGGGCGATTTCTATCTGTGCCCCTACGTTTCGCGCTGATATTCCCAGGTACTTGCGATCCCTCATCGCCGTGAAGAACCAAATTGAGTCGCAATTTGCACATGTTTTAAGAATTACTTGATTCTAGCTAGATTGGATGAGGTCTTGCGACATTGAATAGTGGCAACCCGGTCAATAAGTTCGCTTAAGAGGTTCCTTAAGGTTAGGTGAAATTCATTTCGCAACTCACAAACGAGTCGCTGAATTGTCGTGAGGGAGCTGCATGAAAGCGTTAATCGTCGCGCACAACCACGTGAGTCCCGCCGGGCCGATTGCCCAAGCTTTTGAAAGCAGGGGCTTTGAAGTAGAGCACGTGCTGGTGGTTCCAGGGGAGAGGCTAGATCGCCCAAATGTTGACTTCACATTTCCCGACTCAAGTGAATTTGATGTGTTGATCCCGATGGGTGCTCCTTGGGGCGCATGGGATGACGAGAAGATAGGCAAGTGGCTACAGCCAGAGTTGGGATGGTTGCGTCAAGCTGATCGAGTTTGTACTCCGGTATTTGGAAGCTGCTTTGGTGGGCAGTTGCTGGCGCGGGAGCACGGGGGCAGCGTCGAACATGCGCCCGAGTCCGAGATTGGTTGGACACCTGTTGAAACGGATGAACCTGAGCTAGTGAGTGAGGGTCCTTGGTTTCAATTCCACTATGACCGGTGGGTCTTGCCGCCACAAGCGCGCGAGGTTGCGCGGACGGCTAAATCCTCACAAGCATTTGTCCTTCGCAAGAATTTAGCATTGCAATTTCACCCCGAACTCAATGCGAATGCGCTTGAAGCGTGGATAGCCGATGACGCTGGTCGGCTTATCATCGAAGACAATCAGGATCCGCACGTCATGGTAGAACAAACTCGTCGGGAGAGCCCCCAAGCCGAACTGCGAGCAGATGCCTTGGTTGGAGCGTTCCTAGACCAGGTGGCATTTCGTGAAAATGCTGGTGCAAGATCGCACCAATCTTGGCCGTCCTTCTGTTGATAGTAGGCGAATACATGTTGATCTCACGTTTCAACTTGTTCTCACTGCTGGCACCGAATCCTGAAATGTGTCCTGGTGACCAGGTTCAGGTTGTGGGCCGTTTGAAATGACGCCGACCGGGTGGGTTCTCGTTCTGTTGACGCCCGCAGTCTTTATCGTGGGTTTCATCTTGGGTGCGGTCCGAAAGAACAAAGAGAATTACGACGCGATTCAAAACTTCGTGTCTTAATCCTTTCAATTCATAAGTACGGTGAATGCGGGGAGCGATCATTGACCGCTCCCCGCATTGCTTTTCCAAGCGGTCTACTCTGATGCTTATGGTGTTGGCACAAGCTGTCTTAACGGCAATAGATTGCGAGGATCCTGTGAGCCTCGCTAATTTCTATGCCCAAATAATTGGCGGCAAGATCCATGGATTTGAGTTTGGTGCGTCGGGTGATAGTGGCTGGGTTGAGATCCGTGAAGGTGGACTTCGCTTACTTGCGTTCCAAAAAGTGGCTGACTATCAAGCACCAACCTGGCCCAGTGGTGGTCTCCCACAGCAAATGCACCTCGATATCCAAGTAGAAGATTTGGATGCTGGCGAGGAATTTGTAGTCTCAATTGGTGCAATTAAGTGTCAAATCCAACCGGGCGAAACATTTCGAGTGTTTCTTGATCCAGCGGGACACCCATTCTGTTTGGTCGCCCCCGGGGCACTTTCCGAGTAAAGGAGAAATCATGGGAATTCAACGACTCAACCATGCGGTGCTGTACGTGCGTGACGCCAAGAAAAGTGCTGAGTTCTATTGCTGGGTGCTGGGCTTCACAGAAGTGGCCGACCTGGATGGACGTGCAGTATTTCTGCAGGCCGCTGGTAGCACAAATGACCATGACCTCGGACTATTTAGTTTGGGTAAAGACGCGGCAAATAGTGGGGCAGGGCAGACCACGGTCGGTCTCTATCACCTCGCTTGGGAGGTCGACACTCTCAGCGAATTACAAAGAATTGGTGAACTGCTGAGTGAATCGGGAGCGCTTGCCGGCGCGTCAGATCATGGAAGGACAAAAGCTCTTTATGCCCGCGATCCCGACGGCCTCGAGTTTGAGGTGAGTTGGCTGGTGCCAGCGGACATGTTGCACCTTGAACCTGGTGGAATGAAGACGATGCCGCTGAATTTAGTGACAACGATTGAAAAATTTGGGGCAGAGACACTTGGTGGGGTTGGAATTTCGCGCTAGCGAATACCTGTTAGTCGGTTGATGTTGTCGCTCCAGAAACGCCTTGACCGCCGGTATGGTCAACCAAGTTGGGGAAATCTGCATTGAACTTCCGTCGCTTGAAGTTGAAGACATAGAACAGTCACTGTTTTTTGCTGCAGCCCGGTAAAAGTGCTCGAACCTAGGAAGTTGTGAAACTAATTGCCTGCATGGGGCAAACATCAACGGCGTTTTCAACATCCTCTTGCCGGTTGTCGGGGACCTGTTTGGTGTATTGAATTTTTCCGTCGTCATCTAATTCAAAAATATCTTCAGCTTCAAATACGCACTGGCCGTAGTTCTGGCACTTACCCATATCAATATTAATTGTGATCATGACGTCTCCTGCACTGTTGATGGGTAGAGATCCTTTGACGGTGTCCTAATTCCACGGAATTCCCAATCACCGCCTTGTGCGGTGGAGAGTACTTCCTCACTCTCCGTGGGCTGCGCGCCCACGTCGGTCCGGATCGCAGTTGGCCCTTCAATGATTGTGTTGGTGAGAGTACCTAGGCCTTCCACTTCGACGGAGACAACGTCTCCCGGGTAAACGGTGCGCGAGTTGGCCGGGGTACCCGTGAAGATAATGTCGCCGGGGACAAGGGTGATCGTGCGGGCAATGTCCGCGACGAGGTAGGACATGTCCCATTCCATTTCGTCGGTGGTGGAATTCTGCTTGACTTCACCGTTGACAATTGTGCGGATTCGCTTCCCGTGGGGATCCCAATCGGTGACGATTCCTGGTCCAATTGGAGCCAGAGTATCGGCGCCTTTTACGCGAAGCATTGAGCCGGCATCGGTGTCCCTGAAGTCGTGCAGCCCGTAGTCGTTGCCAATTGTGTAGCCGGCAATGTATTGGTGAGCATCTTTTGGCGAGACATTTCGGCAGAGTTTGCCAATTACAATGACAATCTCGCCTTCGTAGTTGAGCCACTTACAGCCATTAGGCCGAACAACCGCGGCGTCGTGTGAATTCAATGCAGTGATTGGCTTGTGAAAATAGGTGGGGGCGGGCGGGAGTTTGGTCATGAACTCTTCGGTGCGTGAAGCGTAATTGAGGTGAATGCAGATAATTTTTGTTGGTTCACAGGGTGGAAGGTGGATCGCGTCGGTAATTTTCACCCGACGACCGTCACCCGCAATAAGTTCGTCACCTTCGCGAACTACATCGGCGGGGTAACCGTCAAGCAGGATTCTTCTGGTTTCGCTCACGCCGCATCCTTTTTCTTGTGCCAACCGTTTGTGGGTCGATCAAACCAAATATGAACATTACCGGTACCAATAGCGTTCTCGTAATCTCCGTACTGACGACCAGATGCAATCACATTGGATTCACCCATGGCGCCAATCATCATGAGATAGGGGGAGAAGCGGGACTCAGGTTTGTACTTCAAGAACTCGGGCATCGTTTCCAAAACTCGTGCATGATCGCCATTTTGGAACCAGCCGATTCGCTCCAAGTCTGCGGCGTAGGCCTCAGGAGTGAAAATATGTTTGGGGTCGGCTGCTTCGTGGTTGCGTAATTCGCGCAGTCCCCAGAATGTATGTGAGAGGGCGCCAGATGCGATCAGGAGAACCTTGCGGTCTGACTTGGCAATCGCTTTGCCAATTGCTCGACCTGCACGCAGGAAGTCTTCGGTGTCTCCGGTTTGACACACACTGACCGAGATCCAACGCTTGTCTGGCAAGCCTTCACCAAGGAATTTCCAGAGGTTGATCGTTGCGTAGTTGATCGGTAGGTATTGGTCGTCAATCGCAGTGATCCAGGTTCCGGCAGTTTCGCCCTCTGCGGCAATTGCGTGGGCGAGCTCAGGGTCGCCTGTGAAGTCATAGGGGATCCGGCACATTCCGCGGGGGAGTTCCTCGGAAGTGAATAAACCGGCGCGACGGTCCTGGGCGGTGACAACGAACTCAATCGTTGTCGCCCAATGTGAATCGAGCACGATTACGGTGTCGTAGTCGACGGTGTCGAATACTTCGAGCCTTAGTTGCTCAAGTCCGGGAACGAGCGTGAAATCCTTGCCTTCATTGAGTTCACGTCGGATTTTCTCCGGCAACATAATCGTGGGAACGTGCGCTAGCAGACCTGCGCCAACAATTTCGCCCATGACCTACTCCTTCCAACCAATAGGTGAATAAACGGTGTTTTTTACATCTGAATAAAAATCGAAAGACCAGGTTCCGCCCTCGCGGCCTACACCTGATTTGCGAGAACCGCCAAATGGCGCGGCGAGATCACGAACATAGAAGCAGTTGACCCAGATTGTTCCCGCAACCAGGTATTCTGAGAAACTTTCTGCATGTTCCCTGCTGCCGGTAACAACGACAGCGGCAAGGCCGAATTCGGTTCCGTTGGCTAACTCAAGGGCTTCGGCATCTGTTGCGAAAGTCTGCATTGTGAGAACCGGGCCAAAAATTTCCTCGGTCAAAATCTCACTACCTGGCTCGGCCCCAGTGATTAAGGTCGGCGAAAAGTAGATACCGCCTTTCTCACTATTGGGTGTTCCACCAAAAACAATGTTGGCTCCGGCGGCTTTAGCGCGGTCAACGTAGCCTTTGATTTTGTCGAATTGGCGCACATGAATCTGCGGACCGATTTGGGTGTCCTCCTCACGTGGATCACCCTGCACGATTTGCGCAGCTTTCTGGGCAAACCTTTCAGTAAATTCCTGGGAAATATTTTCATGGACCAGGAGCCGGGTGCCGGCAAGGCAGATCTGACCGGCGTTATCAAATTGTTCGGCGGCAAGTGTTACAGCTAAATCAAGGTCAGCGTCATCGAAAATAATTGTTGGGCTCTTGCCACCTAATTCAAATGAACATGGAGTGAGGTTCTCGGCAGCAGCTTTGGCAACCAACTTCGCAGTAGGCACCGAGCCGGTAAATGAAATTCGATTGATTCCCGGGTGAGAAACAAGTGCGTTGCCCGCTTCGGCGCCGAAACCTTGTACTACGTTGAAGACTCCGTCGGGCAGACCGGCACGTTTGGTGAGTTCGGCAAAGAAACTCGCGGTCAGTGGGCTCCACTCGGCCGGCTTAAGAACGACAGTGTCACCGGCAGCAAGTGCGGGAGCAATTTTCCACGTGGCCAACATCAGTGGGGCGTTCCACGGGGTGATCAGGGCTGCGACACCGGCCGGATCCCAGGACACTTTGTTCAGGTGGCCGCGGGTGTCAAGGTCAGGGTGGTGCAGTTCGTTGATTGCCCAGTCGGCAAAGAATCGCAGGTTGTGGGCAACCCGGGGCATTACGCCGCGGCGGTGTGAGCGTAGCAGGGCGCCGTTGTCGAGGGTTTCTAATCGCGAAAGTGATTCATTGTTTTCGTCAACCAAGTCTGCGATTGCGTGCAAAATACGACCGCGTTCTGCCGGACTGGTTCGAGCCCAGCCGGGGAAGGCGGCGCGTGCTGCGTCAACCGCGAGATTAACCTCACGCTCCCCGCCTTGGCTGATATTCGCAATCAACTCACCCGTGATCGGGGAGATGTCCTCGAATTGCAGCAGTGAGTCAACCCGGGCACCATTAATCCAGTGTCGCGGGTCAACTGCGATGTTGAGCCCGCCGGCCGAAATTTCAATGGTGTCGCTCAATGTGTCATCCTTTGCCTAAATGTACTAAATCGTTCGGATCCTAACGGTATTCTTGCACGACCGCCAGTGAATTCCTAAAGCAAGGAGCGCCAATCATGTCTTTTCGACCCCGCGTTGCAATTCTTGGCCGATTCAGCAAAAGTGCGAGTGCCATTCGATACGGCGCGGTGCTCTCCGCGCGCGAGTTGGTCGAATTGGTGTGGGCGGCTGGTGGCGAGCCGATTTCCTACCTGCCGGTGCCGGACCGGGATTGGGCTGATGGGCTACAGGGGATTGACGCGGTGCTCCTGCCCGGGGGAGGGGACATTGACCCTGCACGCTACGGCGGCGAGGTTCACTCTGAGGTCTACGACGTTGATGCTTTGCAGGATCAGGCCGATTTCGATTTAGCTCAGGCTGCGTTAGCCGCTGGACTCCCGGTCTTGGGTGTGTGTCGGGGAATGCATGTGCTGAATGTGCTCAAAGGTGGTTCCTTGGTTGAACACATGAAAGATCCGCATCGCCATGTTGTCCAAACTGTCGCCATTCCAGAGTCCGCTGGGCTTGGGATTGCTGGGGATATTGCTATTTCTTGTTACCACCACCAAGCAATTCAAGGGCCCGGTGTTGGGGTTGAGGTCACGGCACGAGCAACTGATGGAAGCGTTGAAGCAATTTCTGTCGTTGGAACTGGCTGGTGCAAGGGAGTGCAGTGGCACCCAGAAGATACGTGGCGCAAGGATCCCAATCAGTTGGCGTTAATCCGTGAATTTTTAGCGCAGATTCGCTGATCCGCTAATTAGCTCGTTTTGACCGCGAAACAAATGGCCCGCAGCATGTCCGCTGCTGCCACTCTCTCCTTTGGGTCAATATGTGCAACGACGTATCTTTCTTCAGCGTTAAATTTTGGGAACAGTTTCTTCATAAGTCTTCGGCCTGCTGGGGTCAGGCGCACCATGACCAGTCGGCCATCTGTTTGTGATTTGGACCTGCTGACAAATCCACGCGTTTCCAGCGTTGTGAGGACTCCAGAGAGAGTAGCTTTGGAAAATCCACCCTCAGCGGCAATTATTCGAGTCTCAACCGGCTCCCAGATCCAGGTAACCCAGAGGACGACAAATGCCGTCCAGGTGAGGTCGTGGGGAGCGAGCACTGTGCGCTCCATGTGGTTACGAACCGCATTCGCCGCACGAAAAAGGTTTGAGGCAATTGCCATGGCTTCGAAATCGAGGACCAAGCCATCGAGTTTTTGGGCTACCGCAGACTCGGTCTCGGTAAGTGTGTGTTCCCCTGCCATGCGGCCTCCTTGTTACGGGACATTCATTATGTCTTATTTGTGCGTTGGGCTTGCCAAATGCGATGACAAACTCCATTATTGGCAGATAGTTCGTACCCGAACGATCTCTTGAGGAGTTTTGATGCAAACAACGGATGTGCAACTCGCCGACCTTGACCTCTTCGAAGCGGGAGCTCCTTGGGGTGCCTTTGACGAGCTGCGGGAACAGGATCCAGTGCATTGGGATTCCGAGTTTGATGGCGGTAAAGGTTTCTGGTCGGTCACTCGCTACCACGACATTGTCAATGTTTTGCGAGACACCACAACGTTTTCCTCAGAAACAGGAGCAGTAAACCTCGAGGAACTGGATCAAGAACAAATGGATACGCGCCGGTCCATGCTGGAGACCGACGGAGTCAGGCACCGATCCTTGCGCAAACTCATGCAGCCAGAGTTCACGCCGAAGGCGGTAGCCGGATACGAGACCTTCCTTCGGGGGCTGACGGCCACAACCCTTGACACCGCCTTCGCACAAGGCTCATTTGATTTTGTATCTGCGGTCAGCGCCGACTTCCCAATTCGCGTGCTTGCTCGAATGCTGGATGTCCCCGACGAAGACACCTCACGACTCATTGAGTGGGGTAACCGAATGGTGGGAAATACTGATCCGGAGCACGCCGATGTTCTGGCGAGTAGTCCCGAAAGTGAGCAGTTTCGAAATTTGCCATTCCGCTCTCCAGCAGCCCTTGAAGTGTTTGACTACGGCTTCGTATTGGCAAACGCTCGTAGGGGCAAGGATGGGAAGGATCTTGTTTCGACGCTGGTTAATGCCCAGCCATCAGACGGTATTCCCATTGATGACCGTGACTTTCGAAACTATTTTCTGCTACTCGTTGTCGCGGGAAATGAAACAACCCGTCACACCATTTCGCACACCATGAACGCACTCATGGAACACCCAGAGCAGCTGCGGAAATTACAGGAAAACCCAGAGTTGATCCCGTGGGCGGTTGAAGAATTTTTACGATGGGCCTCTCCGGTGTACCACTTCCGCCGGACCGCGACCAAGGATCTTGAGTTCGGCGCTAAGGATATTAAACAGGGTGACAAAGTCGTTACCTGGTTTGCAGCGGGAAATAGGGACTCATCCGTATTCGATCAGCCATATGCTTTTGATGTAACTCGAAACCCGAACGAGCACATGACTTTTGGTCGTGGTGGCCCGCACATGTGTCTCGGTAATGCCCTTGCGCGTTTGGAAATCAAGGTTATGTTTGAAGACCTGGTGAATCGGATCGACACAATGGAGCACACGGGACCCATTAGGTTCTTGCGCAGTAATTTCGTTCACGGAATCAAAGAGTTTCCCGTGAAAGTGAATCTGCGCTAACAGTGGTTTCTTAAACATAATTTTCGATGAAGTAGTCAACGAGCTGGTGGGCTCGCTCAACTGATTGCGAATCGAGTGCTTTCGTATGCTCCATCAACACTGTCGGATCCTGTCCATCTTGTTCAATCTCTTTTTCACCCGTTGCCGAAATCCATGCCAGCAAAGTGTCCGAGGTGACTTCCGGGTGAAACTGCAACGCCAGATTCTTGCGAATTGCAAAAGCTTGTGGGGCAGCGGAGTTTAGTGCTAGTAGGGCTGCATCAGCCGGTGGAATGAAACTGTCGTAGTGGAATTGAAACCAGCGTCCAGCAAGTTCCGGGGTGTCCGACATAACTGTTGACCAGCCAATCTCCGTTTTGGGTCCAGGGGCAACACTTCCGCCAAGGGTGCGTGCGAGCAATTGACCGCCAAAGCAGATACCCAGTACAGGAACGCCAGCCGAATCCGCGTCCTGAAGCCATTGCACTTCGGGCTTGAGCCAGTTGCCAATTTTTTCGTCATCCCAGGCGCTCCACGGGGCACCCATAACCACGATTGCGTCGAACTCGGACGGATTGGGAAATGCGAATTCAACATTGGGTGAGTGAAAGTTTTCTGGTGGAACCACGAGTGCTTCAGTGACCTCGTAGCCGCGCTCGGCGAAGCGCTCGGCAACTGGACCGGGTGGGCTGATGTGATCGTGTTCGAGAAAAAGTACTTTCATTTCACGCCTTCATTTGTCAAAGTTGATATAGGGTTGCTCGAGATCGTTGGTGCCCTAACGATCCAAGACGTACGATCCCACATAGTGTCCAAATGAGCAATGTTTCGAGTCAGTAATTCCTTAAAAGGAGATATCCCATGCAGGTAGATCTAGCCGAAGTACGTCAACGCTTGCAAGATCAAGATATTGATATTTTGCGACTCGTGTTCTCTGACGTGCTGGGAATTGCTCGTTCAAAAGACCTCATGGTTTCCCAACTTGAACGTGCAGCGAAAACCGGTCCGGCATTCTGCCAAGGCACATGGGTGACCACGACACGGGGCGGAGTACTTGACGGACATGGCAGCATCTCCGACGGATTACCCGACTTGGTTACTCGGTTGCTCCCAGACTCAATTCGACCGATTCCGTGGGAGCCCGGCGTCGCCATTGGAATTGCTGACTCATTTGAACCAAGTGGTGTGGAAAGCCCGATCTCGCCTCGTTCAATGTTGAAACACGTGCTGGCTCAGTACGAAGAACTTGAATTGGTTCCGGTGTGTGGTCCTGAATTGGAGTTTTATCTAGCCAAGCGCAATCAGGAAGGTTGGGAACGGGTCCTCAACAAAGCTGGTCGCGTGTACACAACCGGTGCGCATGTTGATGCCGACGGACTCTTTCTGCACATGATGCGCATGATCGATCAACTCAATATTGGTGCTTTCGCGGGCAACCATGAATTTTCGCCGTCGCAGTACGAAATTAATCTGTGGCATGACGACGCTCTTTCAGCAGCGGACCGCACCTTCTTGTTCAAGACGGGCGTCAAAGACATTGCCGCTCAGCACGACATTTTGGCAACCTTTATGGGAAAGCCGTGGAATGACGAGGGTGGCAGCGGCTTCCACCTGCACTTCTCCGTAGTTGACCAAAACGGTGAGAACAAAATGCATGACGGTGGATCCGAGCTCAGCGAGGTTGCCAAGAAAATGATTGCTGGAGTCGTTGCCCACGCACCAGCACTGTCTGCAATGACTAACCCAACAGTTAACGCCTTCAAACGTCTTGGCCCGGACACTCTGGCTCCGTATCGCGCCAACTGGGGTTGGGACAACCGCAGCACCATGATTCGGATTCCACCAGAGCGTGGCTCGGGTACCCGCATTGAATTACGGATCGGTGACGGGGCCGCGAATCCCTACATTGTGATTGCGGCGGTACTTGCAGCAGCACTTGATGGAATCAAGAATTCACTCACGCCACCAGCACCCACCCTGGGTTGGTCCTATGAAGATGAATCAGCAGACGTCTTGCCCTTGTCGTTAACAAGTGCACTTGATGCCCTGGCAGCAGATTCGGGCCTGCGTGGGTATCTGGGAGCGACTTTCATTGAAACGTTTACAACGCTCAAGCGTGATGAAGTCGAACGTTATGTTGCGGCCGGTCACAGTGAAGACGACCGAGAAGTAACCCGCTGGGAACTCGAAGAATATATCGAGGACTACTAAATCGAATAGAGGTTTTAGACCTTATTGGATTTGTCGGCAATGAGACGTCCACCGTTGAAGGTCACTCCGACCTCGCGGTAGTAGCCGCCAATTATTTCGTGAACCGGCAACAGCGCCGCTGGTTCATCCCAGGGTGAATCGAACAGGCTCAGCTCGGCTTTGGCGCTCCAAGGCGTTCCCAAATCTGCGTCAACGCCACCCATGGTGACCAACTGCCAGAGAGAATTTTGCTCCTGCGCAGGGTCAAGGGAGGGCATAACTCGGTGGTGGAGCATAGCGTGGCCGTTAACAAAACCATTCGATTCCGCCGGCTCAACAAGTGTCCAGCGGGCCGTTGCCAGACGGTGGTCGTATGCAGCGAGGCTGGCGCCGAATTGGGCGCCTTTCTCAACGCGCGGTGCAGCCTTGCCGTGATTCATGGCCCGGGTCATGTGGATGCTGCCCAGTTTTTTCGGGTAGCCCTGGAAAATTCCGCGGCCAATGGCAAAGTCGGTGGTAACCCAGATCAGAACACAGCGGCTGTAGGTGACACCTTCATAGGCGCAACGCACAACGGTGAAGCTTTCTAGGTATTGCGAGCGGGCCGGGTCAAGTAGTTCAGCGCCACCGGTACTGCAGGACTGCCAATCCGCCCAGATGAAGGCGACAGCGCCGGGGTCCGCCGGGGCGAGATCAAGTTCTGGTGGAAGTAGGGCACGCACATTCGCAGGGTCGGTGCGGTACTCAACGGTGAGCAGAGTTCCCGAGTAATACCAGGGCATATTCGGTACCAGTGCAGTTTTGCCCGAAGGCGTGAAAGGTGGCAGGAATCCGGTCATGGGAAATAGTTTAGGGCACAAACATTAATCGTTTGTATCCGAATGGTCACAATTTCCCTTTGTTTAACCGAATTATGCAAAAGTGCTTGACTATCCTGGTCGAAGGGGGGATCCTCACGTTCGACATTGGGCAACCCCCTGCCCCATTTCATTGAGGAGAGATATGTCGAACCTTCAACCAGCACCCGAAGAGACCGCTCAAACGTCATTAGGCAAAGGTCGCCTAGGCGTTTTCGGGATTGTGTTCTTTGTGGTCGCCGCCGCCGCACCTTTGGTCGGTATGACCGGTGCCGTGCCTGTTGCCATTGTTTTAGGTAATGGAGCCGCCGTTCCCGGTACCTACCTGATGGTCGGAATTATTCTGCTGTTGTTCAGCGTGGGCTACGCAACCATGAGCCACTATGTAACCAATACTGGTGCATTCTTCGCATTCATTGGACGCGGTTTAGGCGTCGCGCTCGGAGTTGGCTCAGCCTTTGTTTCGCTCGTTGCCTACCTTGCAATCCAGTTAGCCATTTTTGGCTTCTTTGGAGTTGTTATGGCCGGTGAAATGAACAACTGGTTCGGTGTTGACCTCGCCTGGTGGGTGTGGGTCCTCATTGCGTGGGCTCTCGTATTCGCACTTTCATGGTTCAGCGTCGATATTGGTGCCAAACTCCTTGGCGTTCTACTGATTCTCGAACTCGCATCCCTTGCACTCGTTGGCCTCGCGGTGTTGTTCTCAGGTGGGGGACCTGAAGGATTGCAACTCGGTGATTCATTTGCTCCAGCCGCGATCTTTGCCGGAGCACCCGGAATCGCTTTCGCTTTTGCTTTCGCTTCATTCATTGGTTTTGAAGCAACCGCAATTTACGGTGAAGAAGCAAAGACGCCAAAGAAGACGGTCCCACGCGCCACCTACCTGGCCGTTCTCGTCATCACGATCCTGTTTGCGGTCGTGAGTTGGGCGATGGTGAGCGGGATTGGTTCTTCGGTGATCGTCGAACAAACTTTAGGAATTACCGGTGAACTTGCTGATCCTGCGCAACTTCTCTTTGCTGTTGCTGATCAGTACGTTGGCACTTGGTTGAGCGACGTCATGAGCGTTCTCGTGTTAACGAGCCTTTTCGCTGGATTGCTTGCATTCCAGAACTCGGCTGGTCGCTACTTCTTCTCCATGGGTCGCTCCGGTGTGTTGCCAACACGACTCGATCGGGTAAACACGTTCAGCGCACCAGCAGCGGGTTCAATTGCTACCTCGATTGTGACCGGATTGGTAATTCTTTGGTTCGCGATTGCTGGTCTTGATCCATTCTTGAACCTGTTCTCGTGGTTCAGTGGCCTCGCAGTTGTTGCCATTGTTTTGGTAGAGCTGCTTGTGAGCCTTGCGGTCGTTGCTTACTTCCGCCGCACCCGCGTGGACACTCGAGTCTGGAACACCATGATTGCGCCGATTCTGGCGTTCGTTGGTCTGCTTGTTGGTGAATACCTGTTGATTGCCAAGTTCGCGCTTCTTGCGGGAACAGCCGCTGATGGCAGTGATCCAACGGTTGATTCTTTCGCACTAAACACAACCGGCTGGATTTTAGTACTCCTGCCATTTGCTGTATTGATCCTTGGTTCGATTTGGGGAGCCATGCGCAAGTCCCAAGAAAATGAAGACTTGATCAAGGACCTGGTGAGTTAAATAATTTATTTGAGAGTGCGGGTCGCAGATAGTGCGGCCCGCACTTTTTTATGCCCCTAAGAAGTAATGTCCTTGCGGTCAAATTTAACAACCGCAATGGTGATCAGAATTAAGAACGAGATAACCGAGTAGGAAATCCCCCGAAAAATGTCTGCCCATTCAATATCTTGATTCAATAAACCGATCCACGCGTTGGCGTAGTTCGTTGGTAGCCACTCCCGCAGTGACCCCAATGCCTCAATTGCTCCCAAAATATTACTGACAATCACGACAATCACTGCTGTTCCGACGGCAGCGAGCGGGATGTCGGTGAGAACACTCATGAGAAAAGCGATACCGGCGGCGAAAAGTAGTGAGAGGAACACGTAAGCCCCGATTGCGAAAAGACGCAGGAATGCTTCGGTGTTGGTGAATGGCCCAGCTGTTGGGGTAGTCAAAGCTCCAGGACCAAATGCTAGAAGGCCAATCAAGTAAGAAATCACAATGAGCAGCAGGATTGAAATCGCGGAGAGAATGAGTGCAACCGTGAGCTTTGAGAATAGAAGCCGACGCCTGGGAACGGGTGAAATCAGCAAATAGCGCAGGGTTGACCAGGAAGCTTCACTCGCCACCGTGTCCCCGCAAAACATCGCGATCAAAATCAGGAGCAAGAAGCCGGAAGCAAAGAACACCATGGTGAGCGCGAAGTTCCAACCTCCGGCGGTTGCTAAACCAACCAGATCCAAATCACCGCCACCAAATCGACCACCGCCGTCAGAACTTGGCCCAAACTTCACGGCTGCAACCACGATCAGGGGCAGTGCGAGAACGAGAAGAAAGGCGACCAGGGTGCGCTTGCGACTGAGTTGCCGGCGAAACTCAACGCGGATAGGTAGCGGGTGACCAAGTTGTTTCATTATTTACCCACCGTCAAGTCAGTGCCGATCATTTCCATAAACAGTTCTTCAAGGCTGCCATCGCCTCGATCGCGCAGCAACTCTGAAACTTCACCGGTTGCAATTAAGTGACCGCGATGCATGACAACTACGTGGGAACAGGTCTGTTCAACTTCGCTGAGCAGGTGACTTGAAACAATGACCGTGCGCCCGGTGGCTGCATAAGATTTCATGACGGCACGCATTTCAATGATCTGCGGCGGATCCAGACCGTTCGTGGGTTCGTCGAGAACTAAAAGATTTGGCTTACCGAGCATTGCTTGGGCGATACCAAGTCGCTGACGCATCCCGTGGCTGTAGGCCTTGACTTTGCGGTCAAGTGCGCTGCCCAAGTCAGCGATTTCCAGGACCTCATCAAGATAGGGATCACCGGGTCGACCGGTTGAACGCCAATAGAGTTCCAAGTTTTTGCGCCCGGTCAGGTGCGGCAAGAACCCGGGTCCTTCGATCAATGCGCCAACCTGCTGCAAGGCAGGCGCACCAAAAACAACTTTTTCACCAAAGAGTTCGATTTCACCTTCGGTTGGAGTGATGAGCCCCATGATCATACGCATTGTCGTGGTCTTGCCGGCGCCATTGGGACCAAGCAGGCCAAGGACAACACCGGCCGGAACGTCGAAGCTCACATTGTTGACCGCTTGGTACCCACCCTTGTAGGTCTTGCTCAGCCCGGAGACTTTCACGGGTGCAAGAACAGGTGAAATTTCCGGTGCGCTGAGTTTTCCAGTAGGCCGCCGACGGGTGATGAAGAGAACAAGCAGTGCCAGCAGGACTGCCGGGATGAGTGCGAAGAGCCAGATCACACCGGAGTCTTGGCTTTGCACGGCAAGTCCGGTAACCAAAGGAATGCTCACCGTTGGCGCGCTCATTGAGATTGTGTACAGCCGTTGGTCGGTTGGAAGTCGATAAGACATATCGGTGGTTGATAGGACAACGCGAAGGGAATCGCCAGGATCGAGTTGGGTAACAATCGCCGGTAGGTCAATGGTGATCGACTGCGGTGTGGTTGTGAGTTGACCAATGCGAATGGGGGCAACGAGCGCCTGCGGAAGTGTTGTCCGTCCGTTGGCCGAAACAACTTGAAGGCTGGCAAAAAGAACTGCGTCGCTTACTTCTTTGTCACTTTTGAGAGAGACGGTAACGTGGCTTGACCCAACCAGAGTTACCGGTTGCTCGAGCGGTGCGCTTTGGAAGAATGCATTTTGTCCGGGGAAAGACGTTGTGGCAAAACTCCCGGCAAGCCCGGCCAATGCACCGCCAAGTCCCGGCACGGAGGTAATTGTCGCCGGGGTGCCACCTGCTGGAGCAATAACCGTTTGGGCCGGACCGGCCATCAGGACCTCCTGCTGCGAGGAACCAAAAATTCCCGGATAGGAATCAGCGCTGGCCGTTACCGCCTGCGGCCTAGTGTTTTGGGTTGAGACGCTTCCGCCAGGAATGCTGACTTCAAATGCAGGAACCGGCGTTTCGCTCTCGCTATTCAATAAATACTTTGTGAACCAAGCAGTGATTACCTGATCAAGGTGCTCGCGTTCGTCGGTACCGCCGTCATGGCCCATTCCGTGCCACATCACAGCAACCGGAGTTTGTGGGTTGACAGCCATGATCTGTTGGGCATTCGCATTTGTTTGCGCGAGTGGAAAAAGCGAATCGGCTTGGCCACCGGTGATCAATGCTGGCGCGGTGATTTTGTCAGTAATGGAACCAGGTGAAGATTCCCACATGAGTTGCGCGTGGGTGGGAGTTACTGACGCACTCTGCGCTGATTGAACATAGGCGTCACACCACTGTGGGCTAAACCGACCGCAGTTAGTTACCTGCCCGTCCTTGTTGACAAGTCCGCGACTGAAAAAGAAACCGGTCCACAAATCCTTAAAAGCACCAAGCTCATTACTACCGGCAATGCTTTGTCCAAAAAGTGAACTCTCCAAGTCATTCCACGTGATGTCGGACGCGAGTGCATCAACGCGGTTGTCGTAACCAGAGATGAGCAGGGCGAGCGCTCCGCCGTAAGAACCACCAGCAAAGCCAATAGTCGGGTCACCGGGGGAATCGAGTTCGACTTCGGGTCGCGTTGCTAAATAATCGATGATCTTAGAAGCATCAGTGACCTCAAAGTCCGGTGAATTCACCGAGATCAATCCGGTCGACTCACCAAACCCGCGGGCTGAATAAGCGAGAACCACGAAGCCGGCTGATGCAAGTGCCTTTGCCTGATCTGCCGAGCCGGTTTTGTCGCCACCGAATCCATGGGCCAGCACAATCGCCGGGGCAGGTGTTTGGCTGGGCAAGTACAGGTCAGCATCGAGTTGAACCGAATTGCTGTCCGTGGCCGAGAGTGGACCACCGGGGATTGTGAGAACTTCCGGGTGAGAGGCGGCCTGGGCGGTTGGGCTAATGACCAACCCAAAGAGAATGATCGCTGATGCCAGCGCGATCAAGCGCCGGGGAAACTTCACCCCGCTACTCTAGATGATTGATTCCAAGGGGTTAGTGGTCGTAGGCGGTGAGGGCGAGGACGCATGGCGGCGCTACGCGGGTGCAGACGCCACCGATGGTGCGGCCGTTCCTGGTGGCGTGCGGCCTTGGTATCGAGCACAATCGCACCCGTGCCGGAGTGGTCGCGTGACAAGACATCCTCGATTGGCTTGTGGTCGTTCGCTCCGAGTCTGAATTGAATGCTCACCTGGGGCCACTTCTCATGATCTACTGGAATACGTGCCATACTACATGACAGAAGATCGACAGAAAGAAGACATTATGGTTATGACTACGAAAGGTGTCGGAGTTTTTGCCTACAAGGTCAAGGGCACGATCGACAGCCTCGGCTTGACGAACGAAGAACTCGGCGACATCCTGGATGCGTCAGCGAGGTCGGTAGCCCGATGGACTGCCGGCGATGTGGTTCCGCAAAAACTTAACAAACAGCGACTGTTGGACCTGTCGTACGTTGCTGAGGCTTTGGCGGAGGTTCTACCCCGCGATCACGCCAACCTTTGGCTGTTTTCGCCGAACAAGATGCTGGACCACCGGCGTCCAGCCGATCTTGTCCATGATGGCGAATATATGAAAGTCCTTGACGCCATCGAAGCAATGGCAGACGGGGTATTTATGTGAGCGCAGAACTCAACGAGGTCCTCGTCGATCGAGTTGACGCGCTGGGGTCCGACCCGTGGTCAGGACAGTGCTTTCGCTACACCGCGGCACGGCGAGACCCACTTTCTGGGGAAGGTGCACGCCGGCACGGTGGCCGATGGAATCCTCCGGATCTGTTCCCAGCGATCTATCTTGCCGATTCTGAGCAGGCCTGTATGAGCGAGGTCGATCGGGTTGCTGAGGTTGCCGGCTTGGGGGCCGAGGAAATGCTGACAGTCCCGTACAAACTGCACACGATCGACGTCAACGGCCTCGCAGTCTTGGATCTGCGGACGGAAAAGGCTCAGGAGTTCGTTGGGCTCGAAATCGAGGACCTGTTCGGGAAGGACTGGGCAGCATGTCAAGCAGTTGGTCATGCAGCCTGGTTTTTGGAGATGGCAGGCGTGCTTGCGCCCGCGGCAGGCGGCATTGGTCTTGTGGTCACCGCGCTCGGGCATCGTGCGCAACGAGGTCAAGTTCAAGTCCGGACCACCGATGACCTTACTCCGAAGCTGTACAAGATCCTTCGAGGAGGAATTGCCTCACGTTTGTTTGGCGCCTGGTTGGGGCTGAGCACCAGGACATATTCCGATGGCTACCCGCCTTCGCCATCTCCCATAGATGGGGTGCTGGTAACGCTGCTGGCACCAACCGCAGCAGGTGAGAGAGTCCTGCTGGCACCAGATCTGGCGCATAACCGAGCGAGGATTCATGCCAAATTTGGGCTTCGACCGCACAGCAATCGGTGTGTCGGTGAGGGTTCGGCTTACGGAACAGGTCGTCATCGCTGGAAGCGAGCAACGAACCTGCGTTGCCAGGGCGTTTCCACCGCCCCATGGTTGTAATGGTGGCGGACGTACTACACCGCATCGGCGGCTGGCACGCCGTCAATGACGGCCAGACAGGCAAGCGCCGTTCCGGTACGGCCTGGACCTCCGCTGCACGCCACTTCGACTCGCTCGGTCGCGGAACGCTGCCACAGGTCGTCGAGAGCTTGTCGAGTCTCAATCGGATCAGCGGGCAGCCACCAGTCGGGCCACCGCAACCACTGTGATTCCCACGCGACGGGCCGCGGCGGTCTGCCCTGCAGGTACAGCCCTAAATGGGGCAGGTGCCCCACTGGTAGTGGCCGCCTCAGCCCTCGTCCTCTGACAAGTCGGCCGGACGGAAGGTGAAGTACACCCCACGTTGATGTGGTGGCTATATCTACGACGCTTCGCTACAACTACCGGTTGCGTCCGGGCGCGCAAGCCGAGCGTGCGCTGATGGGCGAGTGGGATCGGTCCCGGTGGATTTGGAACCAGTGCGTGGCGGCGCGCAAGGATCACCACGCGCACATCATCGGCAAGGACTTGACCGCGGCCCGGCACCGACTGCCGTGACTGGCCGCCGGCGCTGTGACCCCGCAGCAGCAGACGATGCGCACGTTCGCGGGTAAGGGTAGGCGCAATTTCAAGCACGCGAAGAAAACTCTGCCGAGTCTGGAATACACCCGTAACGGATTCAGCATCAAGGACGGTCGGCTGCGGTTGGCGGGGGGCCACCTGATCCCGGTGGTGTGGTCGCGGGAACTTCCGAGTGAACCAAGCAGCGTGCGAGTGATCCGGGAGCGTCTCGGCCACTGGTATGCGAGTTTCGTTGTACGCGTCGACGAGGAGCCGCTTGCCGTGGTTGCCGGGGCGGTCGGTATCGATTGGGGTGTGTCCACTATCGCGACCGGCTCCCAGCCCGAATACGACTTCCAGGCTCCCGAGTATGCGAAGACCGCGGCCGGCAAGCTTGCGAAGTATCAACGCCGCATGGCCAGACGTAAACCGACGCCGGGCAAAACAGGATCGAAGGGTTACAAGCCCGCGAAGAAACAAACCGCGAAACTCCACAAGAAAGTTGCCCGGCAACGCCAGCACACGACCCGGCAGTGGGCTCGTAAGGTCGTCGCGGGTAACCAGGTGATCGCGGTGGAGAACTTCCGCACCAAGTTCTTGTTCCAAACCACGATGGCGCGCAAGGCAGCCGACAACGCAGTCGGGCAAGCGAAACGCGAACTGATTTCTTACGCCCAGCGGGCGGGCCGAACGGTGGTGATTGTGCCGCCCGCCGGTGCAACGATGACGCGACCGCCAATGCTGGTCGAGAGCCAAGACGGCCCTGCCGTTGTCGCAACGAACTTTCCAGTGCGCCTCCTGCGGATACACCGACGGACGAGACCGGAACGCCGCCAGGACGATCCTGGCCACGGCAGGGCCAGACCCCACGGGGTCGTTCCGTGCTGACGTTGACGCTGTCAGACATTTCGTGCTCCCTTCGGGTGAGTTACGGCGTGCAAGCTGAGTCAGGAATCCCCCGGATTCATCCGTGGGGAGCAGTCAA